>WLST01000007.1 GCA_009711295.1 Actinomycetota bacterium
CTGTACTCAATTCATCCGTTTCTGGGAATTGCATTCGCTTGCCTCCCGCTCTGCAGATCACGAACATCCAGAAATGGCATGCAGTGATGGCAGGGCTGTAATTACATTGCTGTCATTCTGCCAAATCCTTATGAAATAAGCAAGTGCGCAGATTTTGAGCCCGCCATGGCACCTCTGGCGAATTCTCTGTTGTTTCGACTCGATGCCAAAAAACCCTATATTTATTGATGTTTTACACCCACAATGCCCGATTTTGGCTCATTTATAGGGGTTTTCGGTATGTATGTACTAGCGCGATCGGCTGAGCCGACGCTTGTGCTCGATGAAGTCGACGAGCACATAGTCACCCAAAGTTTCCGGGGTCGTGAAAAAGGCCCGACCCTTATTGATCTCGGTGAGCCGCTCGATGAACTGCCGTAGACCTCCGTTGGCGTCGAGCATGAAGGTGTTGATGACGATTCCCTCGCGGGTGCACTTCATCACTTCGGCCAAGGTTGACTCCACCGTTTCTCGCACGGGTGGATAGTTAAAAAACACATCGCCATGCGGGGTGATATGTGCAGTGGGTTCACCATCGGTGATCATGATGATTTGCTTAGTTCCGTGCTGCTTAGACAGCAGTTGACGAGCAAGTAAGAATCCGTGCTGCATGTTTGTTCCGTAGGCAAAATCCCATGAGACCGGCGGCAACTGTTCTGGGGTCAATATGCGAGCAGTTTCACTGAACCCGACGAGCCCTAAGTAATCACGTGGATACTGCGATGTAATGAGTGAGTACAAGGCCATTGCAACTTTTTTTGCAGGCAAGAAGTTATCGCGCATTGGCATTGACATGGAGAGGTCAATCATCACCACTGTTGATGAGGAAGTGACATGTTCTGTGCGTTCAATCTCAAAATCTTCTGGAGAGAGCTGAACGGGAGTTCCCCCTCCCTGACGACGAATTGCATTGCGCAGAGTTTGCTGAAGATCGAGTCGGAATGGGTCGCCATACTCGTACGGCTTTGTTTCGTAGCGCCGCTCATGGCCACCACCGCTTTCGCGCATTTGATGTTGACCAATTTTGTCTTTCGCCAACTTCCCAAACAGGTCGCGTAAAGCGTTCGCCCCGATTTTGCGTAGGCCCTTTGGTGTGAGTTCTAACTTGCCTTCTTTTTGATTAATTAAGCCTGATTCTTCAAGCATTTTGGTGAGTTCAGCCAGGCGCTCAAGTGAACGTGCGGAGTCTTCGCCCAGCAGTTCTCGCACCTTGTCGAGGTCGGCTTCAGCAAGCGCGCCAGGAGTGGTGGCATTACGCATAAAGCTTTCCATTTGGTCGAGTTCACCGAGTTCCTGCATGGTTTTCATGGCTTCACCCATACCCATTGGTTCATCGCCGCTGAACTGGTATTTGCGCTCCCACCCAGCATCCGGAACAAGGTTTTGCAGTCGCTCGCTCAAACGATCGGCCTGCCACCGCAGATCCATGTCTTCGAGCAACTGCTCGGAGAGTTGTTGCATTTGCGCCCTCTGCTCGGGGGTCATGGAGTTCATCATTGCCTGCATAGCTGCCATGCGTTGGGCCATGATTTCTAAAAGTTCATCGAGTGTCTGCGGGTTCTCGGGAAAGAAATCGCCGAATTCATTCATGAACTTTTCAAACTGCGGGTCTTCGCCCTGTTCACGCTTATCGAGCATGTCGTTCAAGGCAGCCATCATGTCTTTTGTACGCTGCAGATCTTCTGGCGACATATTCTGCATCTCGCCACTCATCTGATCGACATATTGCTGCATGAGTTGCTCACGAAGTTTTTCCATCAGTTCGTCAAAACGTGCTGCTGCTTCATTCGACTGGAAATCGTAATTTTGTAAACCCTTGACCTTGCCCGCAAGATCTTGTGGAAGCATTTCGAGTTCGAGATGGTGTTCAACAGACGACTGCTGCGCTGTGTCGAGACGACGCTCATCACCACTTGCTTGCGCATCGGCCACGTTCTGGTCGAGCTTGTGACGTTCTTCGTCGATGATGTCGTCGAGTGCCTCGGAAATTTCGCTGTACACACCACCGAGATCGGAACGCTCTAAAAGCTCTTCACGACGCTCACGAATTTTGTTCATCATGTCGCGCATGCCCTCAATGCGCTCGCCATTGCGGTCGGTGAGGCCCTGCTGCATGAGCCGCCTTAAGGCACTATTCACGTCTCCGTGGTACAAAAGATCGTCGGTGACCGCTTCCAAGAGCGACTCTGCATCGACCTCAAAGCCCTTTTGAGTGCCGTCCCAGCGGGAATAGGTGAACCTTGTGGTCATGAAACCAACCTAGTTCGCCTAACCTAGGGGGTGCATGCGCGTGCCACGTACTTTCATTTTCGTCGACCTTTCCGGTTTCACGCATTTCACGGAAACCCAAGGGGACGACGCCGCCGGGCGGCTTTTGGCTGCCTTTCGGTCTGTGGCGCGCGACGTGGCTTCAGAGCGCGGCGTACGTATTGCAAAGTGGCTCGGAGACGGTCTCATGATCGTTGCCATGGAGCAGTCCGATGCCATTGTCTTTTCCATGGAGCTCCAGCGCCGCTCGGCAACCGCCTGTGCCCCGCTCACATTGCGTATTGGTCTTGCTACGGGTTATGCACTGCTCTTTGAAGGCGACGACTACATCGGTTCTGCTGTCAACACTGCAGCGCGGCTCTGCGATGCTGCAGGTGCATTTGAAGTACTCATTCCTACAGATCAAATTGAAGAGCTTCCTGAAGGCGTGCGCATCGTTGCTCACGAACCCCTCGTGTTGCGCGGATTCACTGAACCTGTTGAAGTGTGCTCTGTGACTGGCGACCCTGTTCTCACCGACCGTAACGACACCGGTGAATTATGGACGCGTTCACCGTTTGTGATGTAACGCACCTCGTGCCTATTTTTGGAACCCATCTCACCTTTTCTCCAGAGCAGAACGTAGAGATCCTTCTTTCTGAATTGCTCGCACTCAAAGAACATGGTCTCACCTCGCTGCGTTGGCGCCTGTCGTGGAACGACGTATTCCCACAGCAAGGAAAACCGAGCGGGAAACATTTAGAGCTGCTTGAAGGTCACGCTTCTGCATTTGCCGATGCCGGCATAGAAACCTGGGTCACATTGTGCGGAAATACCCTGCCCCACTGGTTTTTGAACGAAGGTGCATTTTCCGACAACAAAGCAACCGAGAAGTGGTGGCCGCGGTATGTCGACACCGTTGCCGAAGTAGTGGGCAACCACGTTGCTGGATGGATGCCTTTTGAAGCACCCATCGGCTTGGTCCATGACGGGTGGCGTATCGGAAGTATCGCTCCATTTATTTCCGACGATGGAAAATTTGCCGATGCATTCACTAACGTTTTGCATTCGTGGAATCACGCATGTCGATTACTGCACGGATCCCCAATTGCGCTCTCGTTAGACGCAACTCACCCGGGCGCAAACGCAGAGGTACGTACGGTATGGCAATCGGCAATTACGCGCGGCCGCGTTTCGCTACCTGGGCACTATGAACGTGAACTCGACGGCTTGCTGCGCAGTGCCAGCGAAATTGCTCTGTCGCTCACACATCTGCCACCTCGTAGTGAACGGCTCGAGGCCCCGCGTTGGCGCGACCAGGCAATAGAAACACTGCAATGGGCATATGAAGCTTTTTCGGGAACACCGCTTAGTGTTTCCGGTGTTCCTTCAACAAGTGCCGACGGGGAACTCACAGAGTTGCTCTCATTTACTTCTCAGATGGTGGACGATCTGAAGAGCGATGGTTTGGCGCTTCAACATGTTTGGATGAGCAGCCTTGAACGCACTGCGGGCCTTACCTCATTGCCTGTTTTCTCTTCGCCCGCAAAGTAGCTGTACCCTTTCGCATCATGAGCACCCCTATTTGGCGAGTATCTGATGAGAAAAAATCAGGCCTTGCGCTCACCCAATTTTTTGCACAATATGGTCTCTCTTCTTTTGAAGATGCGATGGAATGGAGTTTGCGCGAACCAAACGAGTTCTGGCGAGCTGTGTGGAACACCACTGGAATTGTTGGCGTGCCAGGCGAACCTGCCGTTCGTTTCCCCTCCGAGAGCATTGTAGAAACTGAATTTTTCCCTCATGCCCTGCTCAATATTGTGGATACCTTTCTGCAACCACGCGACAATGCCACTGCTGACGCGATTGTTTACGTTTCAGAAACAGGCGAACGACACTCCATCACATGGAGTCAATTGCACACTGATGTCAATAGGGCAACTCATGCACTTCACCAATACGGGGTACAAGCAGGCGACCGCGTGGCCGCCTGGATGCCAAACAGGCCAGAAACCATCGTTCTGTACCTTGCGACTCAAGCACTTGGTGCCATCTTCACCTCAACGTCATCAGACTTTGGAGTGCAGGGAGTTATAGACCGATTCAGTCAAACCACACCTCGTGTTTTACTTGCCGCAGATGAGTACTCATATGGAGGAAAAAGCTTTTCCTGCAGAGACAGGTTGCAAGAAATTATCGAAGCTTTGCCCTCTCTTGAACATGTTATTTATGTCGAGACATCAAGCTCGCAAGAAAAACCTTTGCCGCTGACAAAAAGTTGGAACGAGTTTCTTGCATCGGGAAGCGAAGTTCCTTTTGAGCGGCCACGCTTCCCTTTCAATCATCCTGGTCTCATTTTGTACTCGTCAGGAACAACTGGGATGCCAAAGTGCATAGTGCATAAGGCCGCGGGCGTTCTTCTCACACACCTCAAAGAGCAGCAACTGCATTGTGATGTGCACCCCGGTGACACTGTTTTTTATTTCACCACATGCGGGTGGATGATGTGGAACTGGTTAACTTCTGCGCTTGCATCGGGTGCCACCATTGTGCTCTTCGACGGCAACCCCGCGTATCCCAATTTGAATACGTTATTTGACCTCTGCGAACGAGAAGACATCACGCTTCTTGGCACGTCGGCAAAATTTATCGACTCGTGTCGCAAAGCTGAACTTTCTCCCAGTAGTACGCACCGTTTCCCGGCCCTACGCACTATCTGTTCCACTGGGTCTCCGCTCAACGCTGCAGGTTTTGAATGGGTATATGAATATTTTGCTCCGCAAGCACACCTTGCATCTATTTCAGGTGGCACAGACCTCTGCGGATGTTTTGTAGGTGGCGACCCCACTCGCCCCGTTTATGCTGGTGAAATTCAAGGCGCCATGTTGGGAATGGATGTTTCCGTCTTCAACGACATCGGCGAAGAACTCCTCACCGGCACAGGCGAGCTTGTTTGCCGCAATGCATTCCCCTCAATGCCCAATGGATTTTGGGGAGATACAACAGGTGAGAAATATCACAACACGTACTTTTCTCGCTTCGAAAACACTTGGACACATGGCGACTTCGCATCACGTACTACACACGATGGCTTTGTCATTCATGGACGTTCTGATGCCACGTTGAATGTTGGTGGAGTGCGCATGGGAACTGCCGAAATATATTCGCAAGTTGAGACGTTTGCAGAAATTATTGAGTCGGTTGCAGTTGCGCAAGAGTGGGACGACGACACGCGCATCGTTCTTTTTCTTCGCATGGCCAATAACACACAGTGCACACCAGAGCTAGAACAAGCTCTGCGCCTGCGTTTACGTCAGTTCATTTCGCCACGCCATGTGCCGGCACTCATCATTCCTGTTTCCGACATTCCCCGCACTCGCTCAGGAAAGATCAGCGAGTTGGCAGTGACCGACATTGTCAATGGCCGCCCAGTGCGTAACACTGAGGCGCTAGCCAACCCAGAATGCCTCAAAGAATTTACAATTCCCACCTGAAAGCCACCGCAGGCATAGCAACGTCGAGTTGCACCACCTAACATCACCTGTATGTCGACTTCCACCTTGCTTCACGGCGGCGCAGTTATTGATGGCACAGGTTCGCCTCCGCAGCTCAATTCATCAGTTCTCATTGAAGGCGAAAAAATCATTGCGGTCGGTGCTGAGGCCGATGCTCTTGCTCAGTCCCATAAAGATGTTCAGAAAATTGATGTCTCTGGCCTCACCGTCATGCCCGGTCTTATTGACGCACACACACATGTGACCTTGGGGGAACCCGCCAGCAACGATGAACTCTTCCATCGTCGCGAACCAGCAACCGCTGCTCTCATTGCTGCCCACAATGTCAAGAAAATATTGCAGGCAGGCGTTACCAGCATTCTCGACGTTGATGGCATTTTCAACATTGGGCCAGCCCTCCGCGATGCTATTAATGCAGGTATCACTGAAGGACCTTCAATGAAGTCGGGCACGTTTGCGCTCATGACCGCTGTAGGTGGCACTGCGGGTCGCATGATTCCCGACCATGGCACAGCTGGTTACGCCGAGGTTGTTCACAACCGCGACGAGATGGTGCGTGTTGTGCGCCGCCAAATTAAAGATGGCGCTGACATCATTAAAATTCATGTCACTGGCGTCATCCCTGCACGCAGTGGAGAGATCCAAGTGTGGACGCGTGACGAGTTGAAAACTGTGTGCGATACCGCACACGACCTCGGAGTTCCCGTTACCGCACATTGTCGTGGCGACCAAGCAACACTCGATGCCGTACTCGCTGGTGTCGACATTATTTGGCACGCTTCATTTCTTGGCGAGCGAGCACTCGAGGCAATTATCGATAAGAAGACTGCCGTTGGGCCGGTTTTTACCTTCCTCGCAAACCTTGCCGAATACGGCGCCAAAGTAGGAGCAACCGCAAGCGTGCAGTCCACTTTTGCCGGCGAGTTGGAACACACTGGCGCACGACTGCGCCAGGCGTACGACGCTGGTGTTCCACTCCTTTGCGGCTCAGAGAGTGGCTTCTCCATTACTCCTTACGGCAACTGGCATGCGCGTGAAATGGAAGTATTCGTGCAGCACATGGGTCTCACCCCACTGCAAGCAATTTCATGTGCCACGTATACCAATGCTCATGCACTCCAGCAATTTGGTCAGGTAGGCATCATTGCCGCTGGTGCACAAGCCGACATTTTGGTGCTCGATGGCCACCCTGAAAAAGATGTTGCTGTCTTGGGAAATAAGACTTCTTTTCGTCATCTTTTCAAAAAGGGACGTGCCATTACTTTGGCCGAAGTTCCTGAGCGCTCACTTTTGCGCGGAGAACGCGTTGAACCCTGGTCGGCTCAACTATTGAAATGGGATCTCATTCATCAGAAGTGAGAGCGTCGCCTAGGGTTTCGCGCCATTTCCCAATATCTACGTAATCACGAAAAGCAGTAATTTTCTGCGCGACCAGGTCCACTTCAACCACACAATGGCACGGCACCGCATATTTGTGACCCTTGATCCAAAAACAATCGAGCCGCTCGCAATGCACGCGATGCTCAGCGGTCGCAATGGTGTGAATTTGCCATTCGATGCGTTCACTACGCGTCACAATGGGGCGAAACATTTCGATAATCGCGTTTCTCCCGACGGCTGGCTCATAGGGAACGTTGCTATACGTAGCATTTTCGGCAAAATGGGCACCAATTGCGTCAAGATCGCCACTTTCCACCGCAGTAAATAGACTGAGCACAATCTGTTCAGGGGTCATTGTCGACAGAGTACAACGAAACGCGAGGGGAACATATGAAACGAGCAATAGTCACTGGTGCTGGCCGTGGCATTGGGCTCGCCATTGCGCAACGACTCGCTGCCGAAGGTTGGGTTGTTGGTGTTCTCGATACCAATGAAGCCGATGTAAAAAAAGCCGTTGCCGACATTCCACATTCCATCGCACTCGTTGCCGACATTTCACAACCCGATTCCGTTACTGCTGCCCTCGAAACTTTTGGAGAAGCGCCGCACTGCCTGGTGAACAACGCTGGCATCGTACGATTTGGGCCGCTCCTCACACTCAGCCATAGCGACTTCTCTGCCGTGGTCAACGTCAACCTCATTGGCACTTTCACTATGGCACGCGCTGTAGCTCAAAAAATGATTGATGCACATATTCAAGGCACCATCATCAACGTCACTTCAATGAATGGTGTTGCACCTGGGCCAAATGCAGGTGCCTACGGCGCAACGAAATCGGCCATTGCACTCATGACCCAACAAATGGCAATTGAATGGGGCCCGTTAGGCATTCGTGTCAACGCCATCGCGCCAGGGCTCATCCTTGCTGGCATGAGCGACCCCATTTATGCCGACCCCGTGGTGCGTGAAGCACGCGAGTCACGTGTTCCACTTGGCCGTTTAGGAACAGCAGAAGACATTGCGAATACTGTTGTCTTTTTGTCATCCGACCAATCGTCTTATATGACTGGTCAGAATCTACTCATCGATGGTGGCGTCACCATGAGTGTGATTTCTAGCCTTCCGCGCCCTGCGAGTGTCGACTCCGTCGGCATTAAAGATTCTCAGAAGAAGTAGGACACCATGCGTTCAATGAAAGACATGTCTGTGCTCATTACTGGCGGTGGTTCAGGTATTGGCGAAGAGGCCGCTCGCTACTATGCAGAAAATGGCGCAAAAGTAACCATTTGTGGCCGGCGCGAAGAGAAAATTCGTGCGGTTGCCGAAAGTATTGGTCCACTGTGTGCATGGGTTGTGGCCGACGTAACAAAAACAGCCGATCTCAAAAAAATTGTTACTCGCTGCGTTGAACATGGTGGCGGCATCGATGCACTCATTTCGAATGCAGGAAATATGTTGCGTCGCTCTATTGGTGATTGGACCGAAGAATCATTACTCGATATTTTCCACACCAACGTGGTCGCTGGCATGCTGCTCAGCCAAGAAGCACTCCCACACCTCGTTCAAAGAAAAGGCTGCATCATTTTCATTGGCTCTGTATACACACAGCGTGCCTTTCCTGGTGCAGCACCATATGCCGCAACTAAAGGTGCTCTCGAAGCGCTCGTCAAAGTGCTTGCATCTGAAGTTGGTCCACAAGGTGTTCGCGTTGGTGCAGTTCGCCCCGGGGCGGTACTCACAGAAATTAATGAACGCTCTGGCGACTTCACCCATGAAGAAGCTGCGGCACGTTTAGAGTCGATGGCAAATCAACACGTACTTGGGCGCACGGGAACAGCACGAGAAATTGCTGAAGGCATTGCCTATCTCACATGCGCCGAGTGGGTTACCGGAGACGTACTAGCAATTGACGGGGGCCTTGGCCTTGGCGTCACCATTTAATGCGAATTGAGGCACCATGAGCGAAGCACCAACACTAACTGTCAACACATTTGACGATGCAAAGGAAATTTATCGTCAAAAGAGTTTGCGCCAAGCCCTATACGACGCAGGCGAAATAGTGATGTCTGGAGTTTTAGTCAACCTTCATGGCGACGAACACCGCGCTCGGCGTCGACTTGAGAACCGTTTGTTTCGTCGCGAAACTCTGGTGAGTTACGAACGCGACTTTTTCCCATCCATCATCGATGCCACTTTAAAACCATATGTTGCTCAGGGTTCTGCAGAACTTGTACATATGTCGCATCAACTCATGATGAACCTCGCTGCACATAACGCAGGTGTCGACCGCCCCACAGGAACGCCTGAAGAAACTGACCGCTTGTACAGCTACATGATGAAATTCATTGAAGGGGCCACACTCGCGCACACCACACGCGACCCAGAAGTGGTGAAGGGTGAAGTGACCGAGTCGATGTCACTATTTGATGCAGAGTTCATTGCACCATCTGTAGAGCGGCGTCAAGCACTTATTGCTGCCGTTGCAGCAGGCAATGCCCCCGAAAGCTCACTACCCCTCGACATTCTCACTGTGCTGTTGCGCAACGAAGATGCGCTTCACATTGAGCACCACACGTTGGTTCGCGAAATTGCTTTTTTCCTTCTGGCTGGTGCACACACGTCGGCAACTGCTTTTGTGCGCACACTCGACAACCTATTTACGTGGCTCGAAAAGCACCCTGAAGACAGCGAGCTTGTGCACACCAACCGTGAATTTGTTCAACACGCTGTTTACGAAACCATTCGCCTCAACCCTTCAAGCCCTATTGCAATGCGCCGGGCGCTTGAGGATGTCACTTTACGCAGCGGTCTCGTCATCAAAGAAGGCTCCACCGTCGTCATTGATCTCATGGCAGTGAACCGCGATGTCGCTATGTACGGAGCCGATGCAGCAGAGTTCAATCCACACCGCCAACCTGCCGATTCCACCGTCAGTCGCTGGGGTCTTTCCTTTGGCTCGGGTATGCATGCCTGCATTGGCCAAGAACTTGCGGCTGGCCTGAATGAACGTTCACAAGAAACAGCCGACTACGAATACGGACTATCTACTGTTGCCGTGCAATCGATGTTCGACCGTGGTGTACGACCCGACCCAGCCAACCCACCACAAATGGACACCGCAACGAGCCGCCCCTACTGGGGCTCCTACTCAGTTCTCCTCGGCTAACTGCATGCAACAGTCTGTCGTGCACCTCTCTACGTGGAATGAGGCTCGCGACGCTTTGCGTCATCGTGATTTGCGTCAAGGACTCTACGACGAAGGTAGCGCGCTCATGGATGGCGTCATTGTCAACCTTCACGGCAGCGATCATCTTGCTCGTCGGCGATTAGAAAACCGACTTTTCCGACGTGACACTTTCCTGGAGTGGGAACAACAACTGATTCCTCGGCTCATCAACGATGTTTTCAGCCAACTTGCAGACCCGACCGAAGGTGACATGGTGCAAATTGCACGTCGCACCATGATGCGCTTGTCGTCGCTCGTTGCCGGAATTGACATTGGTGCCGACCTTGCAAGCTTTGAGAAAATGAGCGGCCTCATGGCGAAACTTGCTGCAGCATCAACTGTTGTACATGCAACGGGAGACAAAAACGACATCATTAATGAAGGGAATGCGGCCTTAAATACTTTCCTTGCCGAATACTTTGCTGCGTCACGACATCGTCGGGAACATCTCATCGTGCAAGCAACCCAAGGTGAAATGGAGTGGAGTGATCTCCCTGCCGACGTACTAACGGTGTTATTAACAAACCAAGACAACCTCGACCTACCAGACAATATTATTGCACGCGAAATTGCTTACTTCCCGTGGGTTGGTTCTCATTCCACTTCTGCGGCCCTCGTGCATGCACTGCATCACTGTTTTACCTGGGAGTCAGAACACAACGGGACTTTGTCTGAGTTAGCTGCCAATGCTGCACTTTTGCAACGCTTTGTTCACGAGTCGTTACGACTTCATCCTGCAAGCCCCGAAGCAACACGCATAGCAACAGCTGACGTTGATCTGCCCTGCGGTGTGCACATTCCAGCCGGCGCCACTGTTGTTATCAATATGGTAAGCGCCAACCGCGATCCTGAAGTTTTTGGCTCAACTGCCGATGCATTTGACCCGCATCGCAATACCCCTCCACAAGCGCCACGTTGGGGTCTTACCTTTGGCACCGGGTTTCATGCATGTTTAGGTCAAGAACTTGCGGGAGGCCTCGGCGAAGACCAGCAACAAGAAACACCTCTCTACGGCGCCATCGTTGTGATGTTGCAAGCGGTCATGCAACGCGGAGGAATACCTCACCTCACGCATCAACCAGAACTCGACGTTGCCACACGACGCCCCGTGTGGAAGCACTACCCAGTAAGTTTTGTTTCATGACTCTTGCAGACGCACATCACGAAGTGGTCGACGTACATGCCCACATCCTTTTAGAAGGAGTGATGAACACCTGCGGACACGCTGGCCCTGAAATGGGAGTTCGCGATGACGGTACTCAGTTCTTTCGCGCAGCAGATTACGTTTTAGAAAATGTGAAGTTTGTCAACAGTGCTTTTTCCAATGCACAGATGCGTATTGAACAGATGGATGCATTGGGTCTCGATAAGCAACTCGTTTCTCCAAACCCCATCACGTACTTTTATCATCAGCCCATTGCCGATGCTCTCCAGTTCCACCAACGCACGAACGATGAAATTGCGCTCACCGGCGATCGTCACCCACGCCTTCTTGGTGCAGCCACGTTGCCAATGCAGAGCCCCGAAGAGGCATGCAAAGAACTGAACCGTGCAGTGAGTGAACTTGGCCTCTTGTGCTCATACATCGGTACCGATATCAACGGAACTCCCCTGTCGCATCCTCAATTTGAAGAGCTTTGGGCCGAACATGAACGCCTAGGTGTTCCGGTTGTCTTGCACCCCGAGCCACGTACGGGATACGGGGGTTCCGACCCTTTCTTCGACCCCTGGGATCTCGACATCATTTTTGGCTTTGCCATGGATGAGGGCTTGGCTGTGGCCCATTTCCTCTTCAGCGGCATTCTCGATCGCCACCCCGGTTTGCACGTCCATGTGGCCCATGGAGGCGGCTTTGCGGCCTTCCAAAAGGGTCGCCTCGAGCAAGCCCTCGAGCGTCGCCCGTGGGGCAAGGGGCTCCTCACACGTCCCTTTGCCGACCAATGGGCTCAGATCTCTTTCGACACCGCTGTACATCGCCAAGATGCCTTGGCCTTTCTCGTGGAAACTGAAGGCCCCGACAAGGTGCTGTTGGGCAGCAACTTCGCGGGCTGGGACCTTGAAGACAAGTACATGGAGAAAATTGAAGCGTTGCAATTGTCGTCGAGTGATACAGCAAAAATTCTTGGTGGAAACGCCAAACGCATTTTCAATATTGACTAAAACGCACGCACCGCACGCACCCACGATGCGTAATATTTATCTAAGTGGTGGTCAAAAACGCCACAATATAAATGTAAATGCCAACCATATGATCCGGCATATTCAGACGAGGTCCAATATGCACCTCCAGTGAAACCACCTGTTGGCGTGTAATTGCCTCTGCATCCACCTATTTGAGTTTTTGTCCACCACCCTTGAGCGGCATAGACACTGTTCGGGTCGTTAGCAAATCTGAGACATAGCAATTCTGTTTCATCACGAGAAGGAAGGAACCAATCGTTATAGGTAGTTCCACTGACGGTTGTTGTGTAGGAACGTGCAAGATGTGCCGGACTATTCGGCTTTTTACAACCATCCAGAATTTTGTCTGTATTGATTTCACCTGTTCCAATATCGGTGCTTGTGCCACCGATGAAGTCCCAACAGGTCCACGTTTGGGCAATACGAACCCCCTGAGATTGCACATCTTCTGGGGCCACTTCTAAATAACTACAGCGGCTCTTATTGAGCCCATCGTTGTCATCGCATATAAACGGCGCTCGTGCCTTAAAAAATACAATTCCGCCACCAGGACCAATGTCGCCAACTTTATATATTTTGGGTGGCAGAGTTGTTGTGGTGCTTGCAGATGATGCTCCGCCGCAGGAGGCAACCACAAGGAGCAACGCAACGAACCATGCTTTGCGCTTCAATAATGAAGGGGTCATTGTGTTAGTGCAATTCAATGACATCGTTGTTGTCGTCGTACAAAACAATTGCTTCACCTGGGCAATCACGAGCAATACGTATAAGTCTTTGCTCGCTCATTGTTGTCACACCGTCGAGAAGTTCTACAAGTTCATCGGCGTCGAAACGAAAAGCGCTTGGCTCGTCACCAACACAGCGCCCAGAGCTAATACAACGATCTTTGAGAACCTCCGCACGAATAGTCATAACTATTTTGAAGCGGTGGCAAATGCGCGTTGCGTGAGCACGCGTGCAAGATGCTGACGGTACTCCACAGTGGCATTGAGATCTTCTGGCGGGTTGGTGTTGTTGTTAATGACCGCAAGCACATCACTGATAGCTGCGCCCTTGGCAATTGCTTGAGATGCCGACTCGGCCAAATGTGGCTTGTTCGACATGTTGACCAATGCAACACCAGGCTGTGAACCAAGTTGCAGAGCAACTCCAACAATTGCGTAGTCCATTGCCCTGCGAACAAACTTTTCATAAGCCCAACCTGCATTGGTGTGCTTTGGAAACTCAATTGCCGTGAGTATTTCACCTGGCTGAACAGCCGTTTCCAAAAAGTCAATGAAGAAATCTTGTGCCGCAATGCGCCGCTCGCCATTTTGACCAACTACAACCATGGTGGCGCCTGTAGCCAGTGCAGCTGCAGGAAGATCTGCTGCTGGGTCGCCGTGAACCAACGAACCGCCAATGGTTCCGCGATTACGCACTTGTGGGTCGCCCACTTCGCCAGCAACATGCGCAACAAGCGGAAGATGCTTCTTCACCAGCTCTGAAAGCTCTACATCGCGGTGACGCGTCAGGGCACCGATCACAATGTTGTTGCCATCTTCTTTGATATACGACAACTCTTTGATGTGCGTCACATCGATGAGTGTTGCTGGTGTCACCAAACGCAACTTCATGAGAGGAATGAGCGAATGCCCACCAGCAAGAAGTTTTGCTTCGTCGCCGTGTTCTGCAAGCAAACGAATTGCATCGGCCACAGATGTGGCTTCAACGTAGTCAAATTGTGCAGGTATCACTTGGCACCTCCAGATGTAAAGTTTGGATGTTCTGCAGCCCAGCGAACCGCATTAACAATCATTTCGTAACCAGTGCAGCGACAAAGGTTGCCTTCAAGCGCATGGCGAATTTCTTCTTCCGTTGGGTTTGGGTTTTCTGCCAATAAAGCAGTTGACGCCATAATCATTCCTGGCGTGCAGTAGCCACATTGCAGGCCGTGCTCTTGACGGAACCCCTCTTGCATCGGGCTAAATGACCCATCGGCTTGTGCTGCACCTTCGATGGTGGTGATATTGCAGTCGTGAACTTGCGCGGCAAGAACGGTGCACGACTTCACTGCTTCTCCGTCGAGAAGAACTGTGCATGCTCCGCAGTTTGAAGTATCGCAGCCCACATGTGTTCCGGTGAGACCTAGGTCTTCTCGCAGGTAGTGAACAAGAAGCGTACGAGCTTCTACTTCACGCGATGTTTCTTTACCGTTCACTGTGATTGAGGTACGAATAGTCATCACTTTGCCCCTTCTAAGATGTTCCAAACTTTGATTGGTGTCACTGGCATGTCAATGTGCTTCACGCCAAGGTGACTGAGCGCATCGACAACCGCATTCACCACTGCTGGCGGCGCGCCGACTGAACCCGACTCTCCTACGCCCTTAGCCCCAAGAGTGTTGCTCGGGTTAGGTGTATTAATGCGACCCGTGATGTACCCGGGCAGATCTGATGCAGCAGGGACGAGATAGTCCATGAGTGTTGACGTTCGCGGAACACCACTGGGGTCGTACAACATGTGCTCGTAGAGCGCCTGGGCGATGCCTTGCGCTACGCCACCATGCACTTGGCCTTCTACCAAGAGTGGGTTGATGACTGTTCCGCAATCGTCAACCAGATACATGTTGACAATATTGACTGCGCCAGTTTCACGATCAATTTCCACAACACAGCAATATGCGCCCGAGGGGAAACTGAAGTTAGGAACTTGCTGGAAAACTGTTGAGTCGAGTGCCCCAGGTTCCATACCGCCAGGAAGTTCCAATGGTTGGAAACTCTTCCATGCCACTTCACTCCACGGAACGCTTCGCGCTGGTGTTCCTTTGACAAAGAATTTTTCGTCTTCAATGACAATATCTTCGGCACTTGCTTCCAATAAATGGGCAGCAATACGTTTTGCATTTTCATACACACGTCCGCTTGCTGTTTTCACACCTTCGCCACCAACAGCAACGGCACGGGAACCCATAGTTCCGATACCTTGCGGAACAACAGCTGTATCGCCGTGCTTCACGCTGATGCGATCGAAATCGATGCCGAGTTCATCGGCCGCAATTTGCGCGTAAGTAGTAACAGTGCCTTGACCGTGTGGCGATGCACCGGTGAAAATAATGGCGCTACCGTCGGGCTGAATACGCACTTGAGCCGATTCCCACGACGCAAGATGGCCGAAGGCTTCCAGTGAACCCGGAGGGCCAAACCCAGCAATTTCCAACCATGAAGCGAAACCGATTCCCAGAAGTTTTGCTGCAGGATCTTGACGACGCTTTTCTTGTTCCTTTTTCAATTCCTCATAGTTCACGTGCTTCAACAATTCGTCGAGCGCTCCAGCAAAGTTACCGCTGTCGTACATGGCAAGTGGGCTATGTGTTGCATAGGGGAATGCATCAACGGGAATAAAGTTGCGTCGACGCACTTCCACTGGGTCAACACCAGTTTCATCGGCAATAAGGTCGATGAGACGTTCGATGGTGTACGACGCTTCTGGCCGCCCTGCGCCGCGATACGCAGCAACTGGAGTGGTGTTGGTAACAACATTTCGCCATGAAATGGCAACAGCTGGGATGCGATAGCAGCCAGCTGCCATTGCGGTGGTGAGAACAGGAAGACCCATGCCAGTGCCGTTCGGGTAAGCACCTTGATCTTGGGTAACTGTGAGCTTCAAAGCCAAAATACGACCGTCGTTGTCGAAGGCAACACTTGCATCGTGCTCTTGAGCACGGCCGTGCAACATTGCTACCAAACACTCGCTACGTGTTTGTGTGTACTTCACTGGCTTGCCAATTTCTTTTGACAATAATGCCGTTAAGAAAAATTCAGGGACGAAGTTAATTTTTGCGCCGAAGCCGCCACCCACGTCGGGGGCAACAACGCGAGTGGAGTCTTGTGGAATACCAAAGTATTGGGCAATGGTGTTGCGCAAATGGTGAGGAGCTTGAAACGCTGCCCACAGCGTGAGGCCACTGCGTCCCCAATCGGCAAGGCACACATTGGGTTCAATAGGCGTTGGTGCACAACGGTTATTCACAATGTGTAGTGATGCAGTGCGAGGTGCTGCTGCAAAAACTTCATCGAGGGGGTTTTCAAAATCTTGGAAATGCACGGTGTTGCCGCCAAGAACTTCATGGAGCACTACAGCACCTGGTGCCATCGCTGCACTCAAACTTGCTACCGCAGGCAGTGGTTCATAATCGACAACGATGAGTTCGGCAGCGTCGGCAGCAATATAGCGATCGGTCGCAACCACTACCGCAACACCTTCGCCAACAAAACGCACAACATCTTTAGCAAGCAATGGTTGGTCGAGACCTGGCAACCCACCGGGGCAGTTTGCGAGTTGAGCAATATTTGCTGAGGTCCATACGGCAAGCACGCCTGGCAAGGCCAAGGCTTCAGCAGTATCTATTGACCGAATTTTCGCATGCGCTTCGGTTGAGCGAACAAAGACCATCGACGTACAACCCGCTGGTTGTAGGTCGTCGACATATTGCCCATTTCCTGTGATGAGATTTGGGTCTTCTTTACGAAGGACACGTGCTCCAACTAACGACATTCAATTCCCCCTGTTGTAACAGACGTGTGAATGGTAGTTGCTTATTGCACCTCTCGTACAACGGTGTCGGAATGTTGCCCAACCCACGCGATGCTGCGGCGCAGGAGGCGGCCATGTTGCAGATTATTGAGCGACCTGTGGTCGTGCCCGAGTGAGCTGAAAACGGCGCGCGCCGAGCCCTGTTCATGTGTCCACATAGAGGCTTGAATACCCTCTGGGCCATCGGACTCTAAAAGAACCTGTGCTTGGGGCCCCACTCCAAGTTCACAGTAACGCTCATCTTCCACCACAATTTCGCCGAGGTCATGCACGATGGGATGCTGTTGTGGTTCGCGCAGTGTGCTTGCCCAGCGCGCAGCGAATACCTCAACAGCTGGATGCCACGATGATCCCCAGTTCCAACTACCACCCAAGTACTGCGGCCATTCGGGCCAGTCGGTGAAGCAAATGATGCCGGTGTGCAACACCAGCAACCCGCCACCTCGCTTCACGTGTGCTGCAATTTCCTCACGCAGTTCTACAGGTGTTGTTCTTGCCCACTGTGCGCGCTGCTCAGAGTTATACCTCTCATCGGTCATGGTGAACCAACATGCATACACAGTGACAACATCGAATTGATTTTTTTGCAATGCGTGAATGGCCTTGTCGATGCCATCAACAACCGTGGAATGAACAGCACCACCGTTCACGGGTTGTGCTGCGAGAACTTTGCTCAGAACTTCAGCGCTATCGGAAAACTCATGCGCCCATCCACCAGTAATGATGAGGTTCTTCACAAAATTCCCTGGCTACTCACGCTTTGGCTCGATACGTAGCACGTACTCCTGAGGCATCTTTATTCAATCGTTTCGAGAGGTGCAGACCTTCAAGCACAAACTCCACACCACTCGCCAAAACTGCCGGCGTTGCATTGGTGCCAACAAATACTTCTACTACCGACTTCAATGCAGGAATGTCGGAAAGTAGCTGAACTAGTTGTGCCGAGGTGATATCTTCACCGACATGAGCAAGTGTGCCTGACTCGAATGCGGCAAGAATTTCATTGACTTTGTCGATATGCACGGTTGCTGGTGTAGCAAGTCGTTTATACACCTGCAACACCGCAGCTTTGACGATTTGCTCGAGAATGACGCCTTCACGCCCCTCTTCAAGAGATTCAATTTCCACTTTTCCAGAAGTTGATGCAGCAAGTGCTTCCAAATCGCTCACGCGTGGCGCAACATTATTTTCACCAGCTCGCAATGCTCGACGCACAGCATTGGCGCACATGATTTCGTAGTTGCTTACCGATAAACGAACGCTCACACCGCTGCGTTGACTGATGTGATTGCTTTGTCGCGCAAGATGACTAAACGTTGCAATGACTTCTTTCATGAAGTCGGGAACGACAACCTCTACATTGCCGATGCTTGCTGGCCGAGACTCTTGTTCGATGATGGCAACTTCCGTTGCCACTTCGAGCGGGTAATGCGTGCGTATTTGACTTCCGAAACGATCTTTCAATGGAGTAATGATGCGTCCGCGGTTTGTGTAGTCATCGGGGTTTGCCGAAGCCACCAACATCACATCGAGTGGAAGTCGAATTTTGTAGCCACGAATTTGCACATCGCGTTCTTCCAAAACGTTTAACAGACCCACCTGAATACGTTCTGCAAGGTCTGGTAATTCGTTGATGGCAAAAATTCCGCGATTCGTGCGAGGCACTAACCCGTAATGCAAAGTGAGTTCGTCGCTGAGGTAACGACCCTCTGCAACTTTGATGGGGTCGACTTCACCAATGAGGTCGGCAATTGATGTGTCGGGTGTGGCAAGTTTTTCACCGAACCGCTCAGAGCGATGCACCCACGCAATAGGGGTCGCTTCACCCAACTGCTCAACAAGATCACGCGCATGTCGCGAAACAGGGGCATATGGGTCGTCATTAATTTCGCTGCCCTCAATGATGGGCATCCATTCATCGAGCAGCCCAGTAAGCGAACGAATGATGCGCGACTTTGCCTGACCACGCTCACCAAGAAACACCACATCGTGGCCGGCAAGCAGCGCGTTTTCTAATTGCGGCATGACAGTGTTTTCATACCCCATGACACCAGCAAAAAGTGGTTCACCCGCTGCAATTTTTGCAATGGCATTGCGGCGTAATTCCTCTTTGACTGGACGCGAGATCCAGCCTGATGCACGAAGCCCACCTAGCGTGGTGGGTAAATGAGAAGGCGCGACATTGAGGGTCATAGCCTCACGTTAGCCCACTAGATTCGGCTAATGAATTTCCTGTTCTTAAGTTTTGCCTTGCGATAATCGGCATTTGCCAAGGCAATGACATCGATGGAAATCTCTTTTGGACATGCCGCTTCACATTCACCGTGGTTTGTACATGAACCGAAATATTCATCCATTTTTTCGATCATTGATTCAGCACGCTTGTAACGCTCTGCTTGCCCCTGCGGGAGCAGGTTGAGGTGCGCAATTTTCGCTGAAGTAAACAAGTTTGCTGCTCCGTTGGGGCACGCAGCCACACATGCTCCGCAACCAATGCACTCGGCAGAGTCCATTGCGGAATCGGCTACTGGCTTTGGAATAGGTATGAGGTTGGCGTCGGGAGCACCACCGGTGACGGAGGTGATGAAGCCACCCGACTCGATAATGCGGTCAAATGCAGAACGGTCGACCATGAGGTCTTTAATGATGGGGAACGCTGCTGCGCGCCATGGCTCAATAACAATTTCAGCTCCGCTTGAGAACTTGCGCATATGCAACTGACATGTAGCAGTGCTGCGCTCTGGTCCATGTGCTTGACCATTGATCATGAGTGAACATGTTCCGCAAATGCCTTCACGGCAGTCGTGGTCGAAAACAATGGCTTCTTTTCCATCGGTGATGAGTTGCTCATTGAGATAATCGAGCATTTCGAGAAACGATGCTTCGTCACTGATTTCGTCAACTTTGTATGTTTCGAAATGACCTGTGTCTTTCGGACCATTTTGACGCCAAATTTTAAGGATGATGTCCTTGAGATGATTACTCACTTGTAGCTCCGTGTTGCGAGGTGGACATTTTCAAATTCAAGTTCTTCAATATTGCGTTTTGCGGTCATCGGGTCGCCCGACCATTCCCAGGCAGCTACGTGACAGAACTTGTCGTCGTCACGCAATGCTTCGCCTTCTTCTGTTTGGTATTCCGCGCGGAAGTGACCGCCGCAACTTTCTTGGCGCTCGAGTGCATCGCGGCACATCAACATTCCGAGTTGGAAGAAGTCGTCGACGCGACCTGCTTTTTCTAATGTTTGGTTGAGGCTTTCACCATTACCTGTAACACGAAGATCTTTTTTGAACTCGTCGTACAAGGCAGGAAGTTCCGACAGGGCTTTTTCGAGACCTTGTTCGGTGCGCTCCATTCCGCAGTAGTCCCAAATAATTTTTCCTACTTCACGATGGAACCAATCGGGTGAACGTGTTCCACCAATATTGAGATAACCAGTGAATCGTTCACGTGCTGCCAATTCAGCAGCTTTAAATTCAGGATGATCAACACTCGGGATTGCCTTGTTCAACATTGGAGCCAAGTAGTTGCCAATGGTGTACGGCAACACGAAGTAACCGTCGGCGAGACCTTGCATGAGAGCAGAAGCTCCGAGTCGGTTTGCGCCATGGTCGGAGAAGTTTGCTTCGCCAGCTGCATACAAACCAGGAATGCTGGTCATGAGTTCGTAGTCAACCCACAAACCGCCCATGGTGTAATGCGACGCCGGGTACATGCGCATTGGCATGTCGTAAGGGTTCTCTCCGGCAATGCGCTCGTACATGTCGAAAAGGTTGCCGTAGCGCTCTTTCACAACATCTTTGCCTAAACGCGCAATTGCATCGGCAAAGTCGAGGTACACACCATTTTTCAAAGGACCAACACCTAGACCCTTGTCTACTGCGCGCTTTGCTGCTCGTGATGAAATATCTCGTGGTGCGAGGTTTCCATACGATGGGTACAAACGCTCGAGGTAGTAGTCGCGATCTTCTTCAGGAATGTCGGCTGCGCTGCGCTTCTCGTCTTGGTTCTTTGGAACCCATACCCGGCCATCGTTACGGAGCGACTCTGACATGAGTGTGAGCTTCGATTGAAACTCATCGCTTTGAGGAATGCACGTTGGGTGAATTTGCGTGTAGCAAGGGTTCGCAAAATATGCGCCCTTGCGATGTGCGCGCCAAGCCGCA
This sequence comes from Actinomycetota bacterium, assembly GCA_009711295.1. Taxonomy (GTDB): domain Bacteria; phylum Actinomycetota; class Acidimicrobiia; order Acidimicrobiales; family Ilumatobacteraceae; genus F1-20-MAGs119. Next base: position 21,330 of record WLST01000007.1, read on the forward strand.
GTGACGTTGCACGACATTGCATTTGTTGACAAGAAGAATGCGTTTCCGTATCCACCGGTTGCCAACACCACAGCGTGTGCTGCGTGAGAAGTAACTTCACCAGTGATCAAGTCGCGCACAACGATTCCTGCCGCACGACCTTCCACTGTGACTACATCAACTAATTCGCTGCGGTTGAACAGGCGCACGCCGCCCAAACCCACTTGGCGAGCAAGTTGCTGGTATGCGCCTAACAACAATTGCTGACCAGTCTGGCCGCGAGCATAGAAAGTTCTACTTACTTGAGCGCCACCAAAGGAACGGTTATCGAGAAGGCCGCCGTATTCACGAGCAAAGGGAACGCCTTGGGCGACCATCTGATCGATGATGTTGACAGAAACTTCAGCCAAGCGATGCACGTTTGCTTCGCGTGCACGGAAGTCTCCACCTTTAATGGTGTCGTGAAACAAGCGATGAACGCTGTCGCCGTCACCTTGATAGTTCTTGGCAGCGTTAATGCCGCCTTGCGCTGCAATGGAGTGCGCACGACGAGGTGAGTCGTGAAAAGTAAATGCATCTACTTGGTAGCCGAGTTCCGCAAGCGTTGCTGCAGCAGAGGCTCCGGCAAGTCCGGTTCCCACCACAATTACTTTGAATTTGCGCTTGTTGTTGGGGTTCACCAACTTCACATCTTCTTTGTACGAGGACCACTTATCGCCTAGTGGGCCAGCAGGGATTTTTGAGTTCAATTGTGTGCTCATGATTTTTCCTTATGTCCTGCTCTCTCAGCCGCCCACGATGCCGGCAAGCACCGCAACGGGGAATGAAACGTTTCCTACAACAACAATGGTTGCGATTCCTGCTGCAATGGAACGTCGCCATTCATTGAAGCGTGGGTTACTCCAGCCCATCGACTGGAAAAGGCTCCATACTCCGTGAAAGAGATGGATGCCCAACATGATGTTGGCCAAAATATAAAACAACGCAACTGGCCAGCGATCAAAACTGCGCACCACGTTGTCGTAAACATCGGCCTTAATGAACTCTCCGTCAGCTCCGACGGTATTGACCACACCCCATGTGAGATCGAGCAAGTGCCATATAACAAACAACAGCACCGTGACACCGGTGTAGCGCATGGAACGACTTGCAAAACTTGCCACTTGGTAGTCGCGCTCACTTTGATACTTCACTGGGCGCGCCTTGTGATTCAACTGCGTCAATGAATAGGCGGCATGAATGTGCAATGCCACCATGGTGAGGAGTCCGCCGCGCAAGAGCCACAGCACCACGCCATGAGGCGCGATGGGATACAACAATTCTTTGAGGAACTCTGCGTAATGGTCGAGGTCTCCTTGACCTAGGTACATCTTCAGGTTTCCGATCATGTGGAAGACCACAAAACCAATGAGACCAATTCCGGTGAGCGCCATCACGTACTTCTTGCCCACAGCCGTGCTGTAGAGGTCGAGCAAGAATGGACGACGCTTCTTTTTCGCTACAGCGGTGCCCGTCACGGGTCCACGCTGTGATTCGAGTACTTGTGCCATCGAAGGGTGCCTTTCAAAAAAACTCGCCCGGAAAGCCGAGAAGAGCCATTGCGTTGAAAACGGTAGCCCCCACGGCCCGTCCAAGTGAACTTCTTCAAAAAGGGCGACACAATTCACGCTCTCCTTGTTACCGATGAGTAACAAAAGCGGGCTGTTTTGTGACCATATTCGCCCTGAGGTGGGTGAGTTACCTACACTCTCAAGGTCGGAAACAAACCCTGGGGAAGGTTCGCCTTACCCCTCCATATGAAAGGTCACCACACGTGACAGGACTTCTCGCATCTGAAGGCGGTTGGCAGGATTTCACACTGCAAGGCGGAGAGTGGCTCATTTTGCTTCTCTCAGCATTGTCGGCGTTACTTGCTATTGCTGTTGGTTTTTACCTCATGAAATCGGTTCTCGCCGAAGACGAAGGTACGCCAAAAATGAAAGAAATCGCTTTGGCGATTCAAGAAGGCGCATGGGCATACCTCAAGCGTCAGTTTCGTACCATCGCAATCATCCTTGTTCCTGTTGCCATCGTGGTGTTTCTCACCTCGGCATCAATTGAGAATGCAGACGGTGTCGAAAAACTGAGCTACATGGCCTCAGGAACATTCCGCACTATTGCGTTTATTCTTGGATGTTTTGCATCTGGTCTGACTGGCTACATCGGTATGACCTTGGCAACTCGCGGCAACGTGCGCACAGCCGCTGCTGCATTAACTGGCTCCATGCCAAAAGCACTGAAAATTGCTTTCCGCACTGGCGGTATTGCAGGAATGTTCACCGTTGGTCTTGGCCTTCTTGGTGCAACACTCATCATTGCAGTGTTCCAAAACACATCATCAGCAATGCTCATCGGCTTTGGTTTTGGTGGATCACTCCTCGCACTCTTTTTGCGCGTAGGTGGCGGAATCTTCACTAAGGCTGCCGACGTAGGTGCAGACCTCGTGGGCAAAGTTGAAGCAGGCATTCCTGAAGACGACCCACGTAACCCAGCCACAATTGCCGACAACGTTGGTGACAACGTAGGTGACTGTGCTGGTATGGCTGCCGACCTGTTCGAGAGCTATGAAGTAACACTTGTTGCATCAATCATCTTGGGTGTTGCAGCATTCAAGTCGGTTGACATGAACCCAGCGCTCGGATTGGTCTTCCCACTCGCCGCTCGCGCTATTGGTGTAATTGCATCAATCGCCGGCATCTTTGCCGTCAAGGCAAAAGAAGGCGAAACCAATGCATTGAAGCCCATCAACCGTGGATTCCTTACCGCAGGCATCATCACCGTTATCGGAACACTTCTCCTCGCTCTTGGGTATGTAGGTAACGACTCAACAGTGATGTCCAACGTTGGTTGGCGCGTCTTTGGTGCTGTACTTATCGGACTCATCCTTGCTCAAGCAGTAAGTCGTCTCACCGAGTACTACACCGGCACCGAATACGGTCCCGTTCAAGAAATTGCCGAGGCAACCCAAACTGGCCCTGCAACTGTTGTTCTCGCAGGAACTGCTTCAGGCCTCGAGTCTTCGGTATATGCAGTAGTTGCAATTGCTCTTTCACTTGCTGGAACATTGATGCTCGGCGGCGGCAACTTGCAGTTCTCGCTTTACCTTGTTGCTTTGTGCGGCATGGGAATGCTCGCGACCACTGGTGTCATCGTTTCGGAAGATACGTTTGGACCTGTTTCAGACAATGCCGCAGGTATTGCTGAAATGAGCGGCGAGTTCCATGGTGAGCCAGAGCGCATCATGGTGAGCCTCGACGCAGTTGGTAACACTACAAAAGCTGTAACAAAGGGCTTTGCAATTGGCTCAGCCGTTATTGCAGCCGTGGCTCTGTTTGCTTCGTACATCGAAACCATTGCTGGTGAACTTGGACTTCGTTACAGCGAAGGAAACCTCGCGCTGTACGGCAAGACCACTGATTTCATTGGCAAGCGACTTGAAGGCAGCGATGTTTTCAAAGCCATTGAAACGCAAATCAACGTTGCCGACGTGAAGACCTTTATTGGTCTCCTCATTGGTGGCTCGGTTGCATTCCTCTTCTCTGCACTTGCTATTCGCGCCGTTGGCCGTACTGCTGGTGTTGTTGTACAAGAAGTGCGTAACCAGTTTGCAGACGGTGGCATTATGGCCGGAACCAAGAAGCCCGACTACGGCCCAGTTATTGACATCTGTACAGCAGCATCTTTGCGTGAGCTCACCACTCCTGCACTTCTTGCAGTACTCACACCAGTCATCGTTGGATTCGGTATCAACTACACCGCTCTTGGTGCATTCCTTGCAGCAGTAATTGTGACTGGCCAACTCATGGCGAACTACCTCAGCAACGCTGGTGGTGCATGGGACAATGCCAAGAAGTACATCGAAGACGGACACCATGGTGGCAAGGGCAGCGATGCTCACAAGGCCGCAGTTATTGGTGACACCGTTGGTGACCCATTCAAAGACACGGCTGGTCCTGCATTGAACCCGCTCATCAAAGTAATGAACTTGGTATCACTCCTCGTTTTGCCAGCTGTTATTAGCTTGCGCGACAACGATGGTGCACGGTTTGCTATTGCCGGCGCCGCACTTGTGGTCTTGATTGGCGCACTCGCCTTCTCAAGTCGCAAAGCACCAGCACTTGCTAGCTCATCTGTAGCTAAGTAATTCCGAACTACGCAACACCATGCTCGCCCTCTTCAACATTCAAAACTGGTTGGAGAGCGGCGGGCTGGTATTGCTCGGAGCAATTGTTTTTGCAGAGTCTGGTCTGCTCGTCGGATTCTTTTTACCCGGTGACTCCCTCTTATTTATTTCGGGGTTCTTGTCGTCAAGCGCAGGAAGCAACGTTCTTCCGCCACTCCCCCTCGTTGCTCTCGTCACCATGGTGTGCGCCATTGCAGGCGACCAAGTTGGATATTGGTTTGGACATCGTGTGGGGCCGGCAATATTCGACCGTCCCAAATCGCGCGTCTTTAATCCTAAAAATGTAGAAAAAGCCCACGCCTTTTTAGAAAAGTACGGCGCCAAAACCATCGTCCTCGCGCGCTTTGTTCCCGTAGTACGCACCTTCGCTCCCATTGTCGCCGGCGTCGGAAAAATGAACTACCGCACATTCGTTCTCTACAACATCATCGGCGGAATTGTTTGGGGTGGAGGCGTCACCACTCTTGGTTATTTCCTCGGCGAAGTGGACTTCGTTAAAGAGAACATTGAAATAGCCAGCCTCGCCATTGTGGTGCTTTCTATTGCTCCTATTGCCATCGAATTCATTCGCCACCGGCGCCCTGCACACCAAAAGTAAGGCATATGAATACCGTTCGCTACCTCAGCCTCGATTGGATTGAAGCAATCGGCACACGCGCCACGAAAAACGCCGAACTCCAATTACTTGGTTCCACTCTCAACATAGGCATTACCCAAATGGTGAGCGACGGCCCAGAAGATACTGTCTTGTATCACCTGCAAGTGAAAGACAACGCCGTGACGTTTGGTGCCGGACCAGCCGACCCAGAACATGTTCGTCTTGAACAAGAATGGGAAACTGCCGTAGCAGTAGCTACTGGTGCAATGGCTGCAGAAGATGCATTTATCACTGGGGCGATACGCATCGGTGGCGATGCGCAAATGCTTCTACAAAGTCAAGAAATTTTTGCTGCTCTCGACCCCATCTTCGACGAAGTCGCAAAAATTACCGTTTATAAATAATTGCCCGACTTCAACGCAAGATACGTTGCCTCGGCATTATTGTCTTCCACTTGAACAGCGTCATCTGCGAGTGGGTTCACCCACACGGCCACGATAAGCGCTAGTTCATGTAAATCATTTGCACCAAAGACACCACTGTCGCGTGCTTTTTGCACACCCCTCGCTACACCATGTTGAGCAGCTCCCCAGGTGAGATCTCCATGGCGTTCGGTGTCAATGGTTGCCTTGTTCACAAATAGCGTCATTGGTTGCAGTGGTTGGTTTGGCGCAGCGACCGCCACAAAACGGGTATGCCCGACGCTGGGGGTTGCTAGACCCGTTGCCCATGCAGTTCCCACTGCACCTTCTCGGTCGCCAAGCACTGTGTTGATGTGTGCGGCGTTGGCTCCTTCACCGACAAATGCTTCGCCATATTCTGGTTTCATTGAGGCAACCTTCCGTATCGCGCAAGCTTCAATTCATCTGATGAATCGGTTCCGCTCTGTGTGTCGTATGCCAACAGTGCAACGATGCGTACAGTGTTTCCCATAATTGGGGTCACCTTATGCAGTGATGTCCGGCCGTTAAATATCATGAGCGTTCCGGCATGCATTGGCTCTACACGAACACAATGAGATGCATCGCCCGACAACACACTTTGCACACCTTCATAGTTCTCATCGGTCGCCGTGCGAAGTTTTTGTGCGTTTTCAAACTCGCCACCTGCTTGCGAAGGCTGTAATGCAAGTGACACGACGAAGTCGGTCATATCGAAATGCCAACCCAACTGATCGCCTGCGCGCATCACTGCAAGATTCAATGCACCAAAAGGGTCTGCATACCGGTAAAGCTTTTCTTGCCCCAGTACGCCGGCAACAAAAGTCATGAGTTCATCAGACTCATAGAGTTCACGCACTGCATGATGTGCGGGGATGTGGTCGTAGGCAATGACTTCCACTGCAGATGACTGCACCGTACGGCGGGGATGCCCCACAGGAAAAGAGTCGTCTGGTCTACTTAAATATGCGGTTTTGTGAGACTCAGAGCGGTGTGCCAACGCAACAAGCTCTTCTGTTTCTGTCACCATGCGCATCACTACTTCACGCGAAATGAACTCTGGCAACACCACAACCCCATCGCGTTGAAAAATATCTCGTAGGCGCGTAGTGGTCTGAAAATCAGAAAGCGGCCACTCGTTGGTATTGACGAGGGCCGCTACTGACATTTTAATTATTTTTGATTGTTTTAGATGAGTCCAAGTTCACGCACAGCATCGCGCTCTTCAACGAGCTCTGCGACCGATGCGTCAATTTTTCCACGGCTGTATGCATCGATGTCGAGACCTTGAACGATCTTGTATTCACCGTTCTTGCACACACATGGGAATGAGGAAATGAGTCCTTCAGGCACACCATAAGAACCGTCGGAAGGAACTGCCATTGAGACCCAATCACCTTCGGGTGTATCGGTGGCCCATGAACGTACGTGGTCGATAGCCGCATTTGCTGCTGAAGCAGCCGACGACAAACCGCGAGCCTTAATGATTGCAGCACCACGCTTAGCAACGGTGGGGATGAAGGTCTCGTCGAGCCATTGTTGGTCGTTCACTGTTGCAGCCGCATTTTTACCATCAACTTCGCAATGAAAAAGATCGGGGTACTGCGTTGTGGAGTGGTTCCCCCAAATGGTCATCTTTTTAATCGACGACACTGGCTTGTTGAGTTTTGTTGCCAACTGTGAAATGGCACGGTTGTGGTCGAGGCGAGTCATTGCTGTGAACTGACCAGGGTTCATTCCCTTTGCGTTGTTCATTGCAATGAGAGCGTTGGTGTTTGCAGGGTTTCCCACCACAAGCACTTTGATGTTCTTTTTCGCATTCGCCGCAATTGCTTGACCTTGTGGTTTGAAGATGCCACCGTTTGCCGACAACAAGTCGGCACGCTCCATGCCGTCTTTGCGTGGCATTGCACCAACAAGAAGCGCAACGTCTGCGTCGCCGAAGGCAACGTCACCAGAATCGGTGCACACCACTTGTTGAAGAAGCGGGAATGCGCAATCTTCAAGTTCCATCTTGACGCCCTCAAGGGCTCCAAGTGCTGGGGTCACTTCAAGCAACTGCAAAATGATGGGGGTGTTTGGTCCCAACATTGCTCCAGATGCGATACGGAATAAAAGGCTGTAGCCAATTTGGCCTGCTGCGCCGGTGACGGCGACTCGTACGGGGGTTGTCATAGACCCCCATCGTAGGTCGCACTTCCCCGCCTCCCAAGCCGGAGCGATACGACCTATTTCACGGAGGTGGTAGTTGCCCGCACCGTGGTGCTCGAGGTCGAACTCGATGTGCTCGCAGGCGTTGAACTCGAAGTAGTGGTGGTTTGCCCAGGAACCGATAAGAGCGCCTCTTCAAACTGTGGCCCAGGGCGCCCTAAAGCCTCCATGATGAGCGCGGTGTACTTCCGCTGACCCATTGGCCGTAAGTGCGTGAGGTCGTCATAGAGCCATTTGGGGTGCTCTGAGGCGTACTTCTTCCAGTCGAGGACCTGGACGTTGGGATACCGATCGGGTAACGCCCGGATGAGGCGGTTATTTGACTCTTCCCAGTCTTTTCCGGGCACTGCGTTTGTCAACACCACGACCAGAGGAACATCGGCCAAAACGCTGATGATGCTGTCGATTGTTTCTTGAGATGTGCCGCTATTGGTTCCCAGGTGAATGACCACGGCGCTGCCCAGAGCATTGATGGACTTCACGTAGTTCACGATTGGCAAGGCAGCTTTAAACGGGCGGCTCTTTTGTGCATCGACCGTCACCCCATATTTTGTCATTTCAGGCGCAGCACCCAACATGACAGAGTCACCGATAGCCAAAATATCTATCCGTTCAGCCGGCACTGTTGTTGGCGCCACCGTTGAAGTTGTTACCTGGCCCGCAATGGAACTTGTAGGGATTGTAGAAGGCACAGTGGTGGGCATGATGTTGGTGATGAACCCATCAGCATTAACCAAGCTTTGACTAATTGCATCAAGTTCAATTTTTGCTGTTGACAAATTTGCAATAGCAAAAACTGGCGCAAGAGCAAGCACTACTCCAGCACCCACCATTTTACGCCGATGCAACTTCCGCTCTGGAGTTGCTGCACCATGCCATGTACGCAACCAGACCCCGAGCTTGCCTTTTCTGATGGGCGTCTCGATAAAACGATACGACGCTTCAGTAACCAGCAATGTGCAGGCCATGAGAAATGCAAAACGTCCCCAACTCAGCGCGTTGCCAGCAATGTGGCGAGAGATTTGGAAAATAGGCCAGTGGTACAGATACAAACCATACGAACGCACTCCAAGCCAAACAAAAACTTTATTTCCTAAAACAACTCTTCCGAGAAGAGTTGACGGATGAGTAACTGCGGCAATAACGGCAACTGTGGCTAGCCCCACAAGGAAGAAGCCCCCACGATACAAAAGGTCATAACCATGGCTTCCCGTTTCCGCCCCAGTGACCACGTTGGTAAAGCGCCATGCCATGACGGCGAGCGCAGCAAGACCAAGAACTCCGATGACATCAACAAGTATTGACCGTTGCGCAATACGGGCCTCTGCGATATACCAAGGTCGCCACCACACACCAAGAGCGGCACCAAGAAACAAACCCCCCGCGCGAGTAATGGTGGAGAGATAAACAAAATCGATGCGGGCCACATCGCGACCAAGAAAGGAAAAGTATTGGTTCGCCGTATCTGCAGGGTTTGCTATTGGCCCCGTGCGATAAGTGACTGCGGTGAATACTGCTATTCCTACTGCAGAGAGAAAAAAACATAGTCCGATGAGCGGCAAGCGACGCCGTGCCAATTTCAACAATGCAAACATCAAAAGCGGCCAGATCAAATAAAATTGTTCTTCTACAGCTAACGACCACAGGTGGCGCAAAGGCGCAAAAGCAAATGCGCTGAAATACGAACTGCCGGTGTGGATTTGAAACCAATTGGAAATGTAGAAAAACCCTGCGAGCACGTCACCGCGCAAAGTTCCTAACTCGCTACGTTTGAACAAAGCGACATAAACAGTGATGCCCACAAGCAGTGTCCATAGCGCCGGCAAAAGGCGTCGTGCACGCCGAAGCCAGAATTCACGCAAATTTACCGTTCCAGTGCGCTGTGATTCAGCCACCAAAAGAAGCGTGATGAGATAGCCGCTAATAACGAAAAATACTTCAACACCTAAAAAGCCACCCTGCAACCAGGAATGGTTCGCGTGATAAAAGATGACTGCAATAACAGCTACGGCGCGCAGGCCATCGAGACCAGGCAAATAGGGCACTACTGCTGCCGCGCGCAAGCCGCCCGTGGAATCAGGAGGCAGACGAGACAACCGGTAACCCCAAGTTTGCGTAGATCTCACGTGTGGCGCTTGACCGATTCAACGTATAAAAATGCAGTCCTGGTGCACCCGCATCGAGCAATTGGGCGCATAACTCAGTTGCAGCATCTACCCCAATGCGTCGCACCTCTTCTGGGTCTTCAACCTTGGCGAGTCGTTCCGATAAATCTTGCGGGAAAGCCGCACCCGACATTTCAGCCATGCGCTGTACTTGACTTTTATTAGTCACTGGCATGATGCCGGGAATAATTGGCTTATCAATTCCGAGCGCCGCAAGTTCTTCAACCAGGCGCACATAGTGTTCCACCTCAAAGAAAAATTGGGTGATGGCGAAATCGGCCCGACGTAGTTTTTGAGCGAGAAATTCCCGGTCTTCAGTACGTGATGAACTGCGCGGATGCACTTCTGGGTGTGCGGCAACACCAATGCTGAACTGGCCTGCAGCTTGCAATTCAGCAACGAGATCAGAAGCAAATTGGTAGTCGCTGGGGCGCACATCGGCAGGGTCGGTTGGTGGATCACCACCCAGAGCCAAAATGTTTTCTACTCCTGCATCTACATACGCCTGAAGAATTTCTTCAATATCGCTGCGCGTGTGCCCTACACAGGTGAGATGTGCCATCGGTGAAATTGTTGTTTCACGACGCATCCAAGTAACGAGATCGCGGGTGCGTTCACGAGTACTTCCACCAGCACCGTAAGTAACCGACACAAAACTGGGATGCAAGGTTTCTAATTCTGCAATTGTTCGGCCTAAAGATAATTGTGCTGCATCGGTCTTTGGCGGAAAAAACTCGAAAGAAAAAGTGCGCCCGCGAGCGAGAAGTTCCGTAATGCGGGCCATCGCAACAGTTTAGTGACGGAAGTGGCGTGTACCAGTGAAGATGAGCACAATGCCATGCTCATTTGCTGCAGCAATGACTTCCTCGTCGCGAACACTGCCCCCAGGCTCGACAACAACATGCACTCCAGCGGTTGCCAACATGTCGAGCCCATCACGGAAGGGAAAAAATGCATCACTTGCCGCTACCCCACCAATGGCTCGGGTCCCTGCGCGTTCGCATGCCAACCGCGCCGCATCGAGACGGTTTTGCTGGCCCCCGCCAATGCCCACTGCTTCATTATTCTGCGTGACCACAATGGCATTCGAACTCACAGCAGCACATACCTTCCATGCAAAGTTGGCCTGCTGCAGCTGCTCTGGGGTGGGCTGGGTACTACTTGCCACGGTCCATGTTGCCGGGTCATCATGCACGCCATCGGGGCTTTGTACAAGCACCCCACCACTCACACTACGCAACTCGAACTCAGGAAGCTGTGAGGCACTGGCACGCACGATGCGCAAGTTTTTCTTACCTTGAAGAGCACAAAGTGCCGACTCGGAATATGCCGGGGCAACAACTACCTCAGTAAATACATTGCAGATTTCTTGAGCAGTTGCTTCATCAACCTCGCGGTTGAGAGCAATGATCCCACCAAATGCGCTCACTGGGTCACACGCATGAGCACGCTGATACGCATCGAACAGTGTCGGCCCAGTTGCTACACCACAGGGGTTGGCGTGTTTCACAACGACCGCTGCGGCGTCGGAAAATTGATGCACCAGTTTCCAGGCGGCGTCGGCGTCGAAAACATTGAGATACGACATCTCTTTGCCGCCAAGTTGTTCGGCAGAATTCCACCAGCTGTGGCTCCCTTCAAGGCGATACAAAGTGCCCGTTTGATGGGGGTTCTCTCCGTAGCGCAAATCTGAAACATGCTCTAGCTGCAAAGACAATGCAGACTTCTCGTCTCCACTCATCCATTGTTCAATTGCTCGGTCGTAATCACGAGTGGCTGCAAAAGCTTCAGCCGAAAGCCGACGACGTGTTTCTAAACTCAACGCACCTTTCGCCGAAATTTCTGCAAGCACCGGTTCATACTGTGATGGCTCCACTACAACACCCACTCGCGCAAAGTTTTTTGCAGCAGCACGAATCATTGCCGGGCCACCAACATCGATGAGATCAACACTGGGGTTGCTGGAAAATGGGTACAGGTTCACCACAACGAGATCAATTGGTTCAATGCCGTACTCGGCCATGTCGGCTACATGCTGTGGCAGTGTGGTGTCGGCAAGGATTCCTCCATGCACTTTTGGGTGCAGTGTGACCACACGATGGTCGAGAATTGCGGGCACACCAGTGAGGTCGGCTACATCGGTGACGCTGATGCCTGCAGCGGTGAGCGCCTGTGCAGTTCCACCGCTCGAGATAATGCTCCATCCAGATGCAACAAGGCCCCGCGCTAGTTCCTCAATGCCTGTCTTGTTATAGACACTGAGAAGGGCGCGGGGCACTGTTCAAACTCTCTGAATTACTTTGGTGACTTACTTTAAGCCCTTGACAATTTCTGCCATGAGTGAGCCAGCTTCAGTTGGGTTCAATCCAATTTGTACGCCTGCTTCACGCAATGCGTCCATCTTGCCTTGTGCCGTTCCTTTACCGCCGGAAACAATTGCTCCGGCGTGGCCCATTTTCTTGCCTGCTGGCGCAGTAACACCGGCAATGTAGGCACTCATTGGCTTTGTGACATTGGCCTTAATGAATTCTGCAGCTTCTTCTTCTGCCGACCCACCAATTTCGCCAATCATGATAATTGCGTGTGTCTCTGGATCTTTTTGGAACTCAGCAAGACAATCAACAAATGATGTTCCTGGTACTGGGTCGCCGCCAATTCCTACGCAGGTGCTGACGCCAATACCTTGTTGCTTCAATTCATAGAGCGCCTGGTATGTGAGTGTTCCTGAACGCGAAACGATGCCCACGTTTGGACCTTTAGCTGAAGGCAACTCTGCAATTTCACCGGCAGTAATACCGATGTTGCATTTCCCTGGGCTAATGATTCCTGGGCAGTTTGGCCCGAGCAAACGTACTTTTGGATAATCGCGAAGAAGAGTGTTGAACACTTTTGCTTCGTCTTGGGCTGGGATGCCTTCGGTAATGCACACGATGAAAGTGATGCCGGCTTTTGCTGCTTCCAAAATTGCTGCAGCGGCAGCTTTTGGCGGAACTGCAATAAACGAAGCGTCTGCACCTGTTGCTTTGACTGCATCGGCAACGGAGTCGAAAACAGGAATGCCTTCAACATCTTGCCCACCCTTACCTGGTGTTACTCCACCAACAACATTGGTTCCGTAAGCACGGTTACGTAGACCGTGAAACTTGCCTTGACCTCCGGTGAGTCCTTGGACAATCACCTTGGTGTTCTCGTTTACAAAAATGGCCATGGTGTTTTCTACTTTCCGTTCGCAAGTGCTACAGCAGCACGGGCTGCTTCGAGCATTGTTGGCTTACTCATTAATTTGGATTCTGGGATTCCTGCAGAAGCCAGAATTTCGCGTCCTTCTTCGGCGTTGGTGCCATCGAGTCGAATCACAATGGGTGCGCGTAAGTTCACGCGCTTCATTGCTTCAACAATTCCCTTAGCAACTTCTTCGCCACGTGTGATGCCACCAAAGATGTTGATGAAAATGCTCTTCACATCTTTGTCGAAGTTGATTACTTCAAGTGCTGCTGCCATTTGGTCGGCATTTGCACCGCCACCAATGTCGAGGAAGTTGGCTGCAGTGCCGCCTACTTGGTTCACAACGTCGAGCGTGCTCATTGCCAAGCCTGCACCGTTAGCAATGATGCCAACAGTTCCTGAAAGACCAATGTATTGCAAGCCCTTTTCGCGAGCGAGTTGCTCACGATCGTCAAGTTCTTCAGTTGCGCTGTATTCGGCCCACTCGGGGTGGCGATATTCAGCATTTCCATCGAGGCTTACTTTTGCGTCGAGTGCATGCACTTCGCCGGTTGGCTTCAAAATGAGTGGGTTGATTTCTGCGAGGTCACAGTCGCCTGCAGTGAAGCAGTCGTACAACTGAACCAAGATTTTTGCCACACCATCGAGTGCCTTTGCAGGGATCTTCGCATCGACTGCTGCCTGACGAGCAACTTTTTCACTGAGCCCATCAACAGGGTTGATATGCAACTTCACAATTGCATCGGGGTCTTTTTCAGCTACTTCTTCAATTTCCACGCCGCCTTGAGCCGACAACATCAAAAGATGCTTCTTCGCGGCACGATCGAGAGTGAATGATGCGTAATACTCTTCGTCAATATCGGACGCATGTTCTACCCAAATGCGCTTGACTACGTGGCCTTTAATATCCATTCCCAGAATATTCCCAGCGTGCAAACGCACTTCGTCGGCGTTGTTGGCCAACTTAATGCCACCAGCTTTTCCACGACCGCCTACCTGCACTTGAGCTTTTACTACAACTGGGTATTGCGATGCCTCGGCAACTTTCACTGCTTCATCAACGGTGACTGCTACGCCACCGGCTGATACAGGAATACCGAACTTGGCAAAATACTGTTTGCCTTGATATTCAAAGAGGTCCACTCTTACTCCTTATTAATAATTGAGATCTTGATTGTAAAAATATTGTGTAACTACTTCAGAAAATTACTGTGCTGCGTCGAGCGTTTCTTCAAGCCAAGCACAAATGGCTTTCAACGACGAGCCTGGTCCGAATACTTGGCCAACGCCTTGCTCTTTCAACGTTCGTGCATCGGCATCGGGAATGACTCCCCCACCAAAAATGAGAATGTCTCCAAGGTCACGTGCGCGGAGTTCTTCCATCACGCGAGGGAATAGTGTGAGATGAGCACCTGACAACAGCGACAACCCCACAGCATCGACATCTTCTTGGAGAGCAGTCTCTGCAATTTGCTCGGGGGTTTGGTGCAAACCCGTATAAATGACTTCGAATCCATGGTCTCGAAGGGCACGCGTAATGGTTTTTGCACCACGGTCGTGACCATCGAGGCCAGGTTTAGCTACGACAACTCGGTAAGGCCTCTTCACAAGAAAGAAACCCTACGCCGTTGTGGCATCTTCCTTCTAACCCGCCACACTATGGGGGTGGCATCTTCCCGGCTCAAGTCCCCGCTCGCCAGAGCTTTTGCCCCCGTTGGGGCAGGAATTGTCTTTTTCGCCCTGCTCTTTTTGGCCTTATGGGGCGCGGCCGCGCTCATTTCGCGCCATCCCGAGAACATCACCAACCTGGGCGACCAGACCTTTCGCGTGGGCTCCGTCAGCCAAGTTGCGAAAACTGTCACAGAGTCAGGGCCTGTCCTCTACCCCGACCTGCGTGACCCCGACGGCAAGCGCAGCATTGTTCTCGACCACCAAGGCTCCGACCCCGCTAAAGGGTGGCGGGTGTTCTACGCCTACCCAGCCGATCGTGATGAGGCCTGTCTTGCTACGCAAGTAAAAGAGACGCGCACTTTCACCGACTGTTCAGGTCGCAATGTGCAATTGGAAGATCTTGCAAAGCCCACTGATGTTCGGCCTCTCGTAGAGAACCGCACAACTTTATATATCGACTTGCGCGCTACGAAGTAGCAAGTACCGACACTAAACGGTCGGCAAAAATTTCAGTGTGCTCGCCCAATTTGCCGCGATGCAGTGCAAGGCCACCTACCACTTCCGCACCACGTGATTCCAAAATACGTGTCATGGTGTCGAGAGTTTTTGCAGGGTTCAACGCAAACGTACAAAACGCAGCAACTTTTTTATCGCGCATGGCAGGAAGTTTCGCCAATGCACCTGCACCCCATGGTGCTTGCCCAACGACAAAAAGTCCATGCACCCAAGTTCCTACTAACACGATGTCGGCACTTTGAATTGAGCCATGATCTGGTTTGCGAACCGGCGACAAACCCGTGATGCTCCATCCAGATTGTTGCAAGTTGGCGCCAATCATTTCAGCGGCCTTCCAGGTGTTTCCCGTCAAACTCTCTACAAGTAGTGCTGCCTTCATAACTTCACTCTAGTTCTGATGCACCTCTGAGAAAGACACCACTAGCGCCTAAAAATTAGGGCCTTTTCAGTGGCGCCCAGGCGAGAGCCAATATTTTTGTGCCCTTGTCGCGGAAGCGAATGGTCACTTCTGCCTTTTCGCCGGCACCTTTAATGTCGATAACGACACCTTCACCGAAGGTTGGATGCATCACGTCTTCACCCACCTTGATATCGGTCAAAACATTGGCATTGACTACTGGTGCAGCGGTACGGCCCGCAGCGATGGCCGCATCAACAACACGGTTCGTATGTTCTTCGGAAAATGAATTGCCATAGGTGCGCTCACGACGACTTGAGCCCCCAGACCCAAATGAAGAAGATCCGCTAGAAAAACTTTGAGCATTCGCATTGCCCTCAATGCGAAAGAGCTCGTGGGGAATTTCTTCCAAAAAGCGCGACGGCGGGTTGTATTGGGTGTTTCCGTACAAGCTTCTGCTCCATGCATGTGAAACATTGAGCAGCTCACGAGCACGCGTAATGCCTACATACGCAAGGCGACGCTCTTCTTCCATCTCTTCGGGCTCTGCGAGGCTACGGCTGTGTGGGAATACGCCTTCTTCGAATCCTGCAAGAAACACCACAGGAAACTCCAAGCCTTTTGCAGCATGCAATGTCATGAGCATGACGCGGTTGTCGCCATCTATTTGGTCGGTATCGGCCACGAGTGCAACTTGTTCAAGGAAGTCATCGACAGATTCAAACTCTTCTGCAAAACCAATGAGTTCTGCAAGGTTCTCTAAGCGGCCTGCCGACTCAACTGTGTCTTCATTTTCCAATTCCGTCATATAGCCCGAGCTCTTCAGCACTAAGCGCAATACTTCTGCCGGGCCTTCACTTTGATGGTTGCCTGCTTCATCGAGTGATGCAAGAAATGCGGTAATTCCTTTTAATGCCGCGCCACCAACCGAGGCCGCAGCCGCATTGTGAAGCGCAAAAGAAAACCCTTGGTCATGATTGCGAGCATATGTGTCGAGTTTGTCGACACTGGTGTCGCCAATTCCACGTTTTGGAACATTGAGCACGCGCTTCACATTGACTTCGTCGGCTTCGTTTATAGCTGCGCGCAAATAAGCAAGTGCATCTTTTACTTCACGGCGCTCATAGAAGCGAGTGCCGCCAATAATTTTGTAGGGAACACCAAACCGCATAAGTGACTCTTCAAGAATGCGACTCTGTGCGTTTGCACGATAGAACACTGCCATTTCGCCCCATTGACGCGCATCAGTTTCATGTGCATCACGAATTTGCTGTGCTATCCATCGAGCTTCATCGTGTTCGTCATCGGCGTAGTAGCGCACGATGGGGTCACCTGTTCCGGAGTCACTCCACAGGTTCTTCGGCTTGCGCTCAATGTTGTTGGAAATAACAGCATTAGCTGCATTCAAAATATTTTGTGTGCTGCGATAGTTCTGCGCCAAGACCACCGTGGTGACATCGGGAAAAGCTTCCTCAAATTGCATGATGTTGCGAAAATCAGCTCCGCGAAAACGGTAGACCGATTGGTCGGTATCGCCCACAACACAAACATTGTGATGCTTTGCCCCCAGCATGAGAACAATTTCATTTTGGGAAATGTTGGTGTCTTGGTATTCGTCTATCAAAATATGTTCAAAGCGCTCTTGGTACATCGCGAGCACGTCGGGATGTTGCTTAAACAACTGCACGGTACGCATGAGCAAATCGTCGAAGTCCATTGCCCCGGCGCGCTCTAAACGCAACTGGTATTCAATGTAAACATCGGCGTGCTTCGATTCAAGCATGCCACTGGCGCGATCTTTTACTTTACCTGGTGTGAGCAATTCGTTTTTCCACAAACTGATACGCGCTTGAACACCGCGCGCTGGAAAACGCTTAACGTCGAGGCCAAGGTCACGAATGACATAGCTCACCAAACGCTGTGCGTCTGACTGATCGTAAATTGAAAAAGTCTTAGGGAAACCTAAAAGATCGGCATGGGCGCGCAATATACGAACACAAGCTGCGTGAAACGTGCTCACCCACATTTGACGTGCAACTGGGCCAACCAACGCTTCAACGCGATCACGCATTTCACCAGCAGCTTTGTTGGTGAAGGTAATAGCGAGAACGCGCATGGGGTGCACGCCGCCCTCAATGAGCCATGCAATACGTTGAGTTAAAACGCGTGTTTTACCTGAACCAGCTCCGGCAACCACCAAGAGTGGCCCACCTCGGTGCACCACCGCATCGTATTGATCGGGGTTGAGAGAATCGAGGTCGAGCACTCCTAGAGGGTACGGGCGTTAATGCGAACTGGCAATTCACGCGGACCGCGAATTTGGCCAACGCTCCATTTCACAACTTCATCGGGCGCAAGTTCGAAATCGGGGAAGGCAGCAATGAACTCTTCTACCGCTACACGCAGTTCGAGTCGTGCCAAGTTTGAACCCAAGCAGCGGTGAATACCAAGCCCAAATGCAGCATGGCGATTCACTTCGCGGTCGATGAGTACCTGATCGGCATTTTCAAATTCTTCCGGGTCGCGGTTTGCTGCAGGGAATGGCAAAAGCACCCAGTCGTTCTGCTTCATTTCATTTCCGTGGAAGTTGTAGTCGTCTTTCACCACGCGAGCCATGGTGACCGGCGCATATGCGCGAAGAAACTCTTCAATTGCTGTTGGCATGAGTGCAGGATTATCGACCAACCGGCGGCGGTCGACGGGGTTCGTTGCTAAGTGCCACAAGCTCGAGCCAATTGCACTCCACGTTGTGTCAATACCAGCGATGAGCAACAAGATGATGCTTCCACCGACATGTTGGAGGCTGAGTGGCTGATCATAAATTTTTGCATTCAACAAAAAATTCGTGAGGTCGTCGCGTGGGTTATCGATGTGATCTTGCACTTGCTTTGCGACATAGGCATCGAGTGCCATAAATGCTTCTGCCCGTTGCCCAGGGGCCAAGTTGATGGACTCAAGAACATCGTGCACGAAACCACGGAAGATTTCACCGTCTTCTGGCGGGAAGCCCAACATGCGCGCAATGACGTTGACGGGAATGTGCTGTGCAAATTGCACTGCAGCATCGACCACGTCGGCTTTTTTCATGTCGGCAATGAGCTCACGACATAATTTGCGAATTTCTGGTTCCCATTGCTCGATGGTTTTGGGAGAAAACGCGGGGAGCATGATGCGACGTGCATCTTGATGGAACGGTGGGTCAGACGTAATTGGAGGTGCGCCACCAATGGGTGCAGGAATGGCATCGGGTAAATCACTTGGCTTGACGGTGGCAACTACTACGCCTCGGCTGGAAAAGTGCTCGGTGTCGTAGGCGATTTCATGCACGAGTTCATGAGTGACCGGCAACCAAGTACCGCCGTAACGCTCGGTATGAGCGACCGGACACGTGCCACGTAGTTCGTTCCAAATTTCATGCGCATTTTCGTTGTACGAAGGGTCGGCATGATCGAAGTCGGTTTTCCAACTGGTGACTGGCCCGTAGATGGATTTTTCATCAAGTGTTGTCATAAAAATTCTCTCTAGTCTTCAACGATACTGATGGCGTATTCCGGACAATTGGCAACGGCAAGGCGAGCTTTCTCTACGAGTTGTGGCGAAACGACTCCATCACCAATTTCAAAAGCATTCCCCAAGTCATCGACATCAAAAAGCTCGGGGGCGATGGCATAGCATCGGTTGTGCCCTTGGCACTTCGATTGATCTACCTTTACTTGCACAGCATGTCTCCTACCGTTGGAACCTTCTCCATCGTATTACCCCTGGGTAGGTAAGTGGCATTCTGTGTCAAAAACGAGAGCAAAAAGGCCTATGCCACCACAGAAAAACATGTTTGTACTTCTCCCGCCGTCAGAAGGTAAAGCTGAGGGTGGCACCCCCCGCACGAAATGGTCACCATCGCAGGGAACATTCGGGAAAGCATTGGGGCCTACGCGTCGGTTAATTGCAGCAACACTCGCTGCACAAGACGGTGGCTCGGCGGCACTTCTCGGAGTATCGGGCAAACATCTTGAACGCGCCCAAGCGGCAAACTCGTCTCTTGCCGGCTCAGCCACTCTTTCCGCCTGCGAGCGCTACACCGGGGTGGTGTGGGGACATCTTGATCTACCTACTCTCATAGCAGCACAGCGGAACTTCGCCTGTAACCACATTGTTGTACTGAGCGGTCTACTCGGTGCGGTGCTGGGCGCCGACCCCACCCCCGACTACAAATTAAAAATGAGCGCCCGGCTTGCTGTTGAAAATACTGCTGTGCAAACACTGTCGAAGCTGTGGCGAGAGTCCGTGTCAACGGCAATCAACAACTTTTGTGCTGGCCACATTGTTGTTGATGTGTTGCCGCAAGATCACCGCGGAATCTTTCTTCCCAGCCAGGTGCAACTACAGGGTTATATTTCCATTGACCTTGTGACAAAATCGAACGGAAAAGCTGGCGGACACGATGCAAAAGCCGCCAAAGGGCTACTTGTACGTCATTTGTTTTCTACAACTAAAAATCTTCACAGCACTGACCAGATTCTTGATCGCATCGCAAGTTTTTCGCACCAGCAATTTAAGGTTGTGACAAAAGTCAACTAGATTCCATTTATGGAAAAACAGTTTGCAACCATTTGGGAATCTATTGCCGACTCCATTGGCGACTCACCTGCCGTCACTCAAGGAACCGTGACACGCACTTGGAGTGAATACGAGCAACGCGCCTCACGACTCGCTAGTGCGCTTGTTGACGCTGGCCTTCAGCCACAAAGCAAAGTGGGCCTCTACCTCTATAACTCGAATGAATACTTAGAGGCACAATTCGCCACATTTAAATTTCGCGGCGTGCCGGTCAACGTGAACTATCGCTATCTCGACGAAGAGTTGCTCTACTTACTCGAGAACAGCGACGCTGAAGCACTCTTCTTTCACTCTTCGCTTGGCGATCGTGTTGCTCGCGTCGTCGACCGACTTCCCAAATTAAAATTGCTTGTTGAGGTCAGCGACGACGGTGAGCACCATGTTGTTACTGCAGTGCCATACAACACTCTGCTTGCCGACTACGACCCCATGCCACGCATTACACGTGATGAAGACGACATCTACATGCTGTACACAGGTGGCACCACCGGCATGCCCAAAGGTGTGATGTACCAAATGGGTTCGTTGGCTGAAGGTTTTGTGAATGGAGGTTTGGCTTTTATTGGCATGACCCCACCATCTGATATTTCGCAATTAGGCAACACTGTTCGCGATGCACATGCCAATGGCATTCGACCCATCACCATTCCTGGTTGCCCCATCATGCATGGCACCGGAATGTGGATTGGCGCGATGATGCCGCAATCTGGTGGCGCACACGTGATTACTCTGCAAAAGCGCAGTTTCGATGCACACGAAATGTTCCAAGTTGTTCAAGAGAAAAAGGCAACACTTGCCGTTGTCGTTGGTGACTCATTTGTCAAACCCATGATTCGCGCACTCGATGAGGCCATCGCCAAAGGAACTCCCTACGACGCAAGTAGTTTGAAAATGATTGCATCATCTGGAGTGATGTGGACTTCAGAAGTAAAAGAAGCCCTATTGGATCGCATCGAACACGTTGTACTTCTCGACGCGATGGGTTCAAGCGAAGGCTCAATGGGCACATCCATCAGCATGAAAGGTGTCCCGCCAAAAACTGCGAAATTCGCCGTTGCTCCTACAACAAAAGTTTTCACCGACGACGACCGCGAAGTGCAACCAGGCTCTGGCGAAATTGGCAAAGTGGCTGCAGGTGGAGCTGTGCCCATCGGCTATTACAAAGACCCCGAGAAGTCGAGCAAAACTTTCCGCACCATCAATGGTGTGCGCTATTCATTTCCTGGCGACATGGCAACAGTGGAAGCCGACGGTTCACTCACGCTTCTTGGCCGCGGGAGTCAGGTCATCAACTCTGGTGGAGAAAAAATCTTCCCTGAAGAAGTGGAAGAAGCAGTCAAGCGTGTTGAGGGTGTTCTCGATTGTCTTGTTGTTGGCATTGACGATGAAAAATTTGGCCAGGCAGTCACTGCCGTCGCTTCGCTCTCACCAGGGGCCAAGGTTGAAGAAGCCGCCATCATTGCAAACGTGAAAACTCAACTAGCGGGCTACAAAGCTCCGAAGCGCGTGGTGTTTGTGGCCCAAATTCCACGGGCACCAAATGGCAAAGCCGATTACAAAACAGCGCGCGATATGGCTATTGCTGGGCTTTCGTAAGAAGTTTTTCTTGTAAAAACGCAATCACACGAGTGACGCCTTCGTCAACACGCTGCTCTGTGAGAACAGAATGATCTTTCTTTGAAGCAGAAGGATATTCAATGCCAATAAATGCGTCACCGAGCAGGGTGCGCAATGCTGAAAATCTGTCTCCCACCAGTTTGTCGTCGCTGAATTTCAAGCCCAACACCTGGCAACCTGCTGCTGCTCGGTTGGCAATCACCACCGCATCATCTGCCGACAAGTTGAGGTCGCTCGATTTCTTTTTTCCAATAGCAAATGGAAGCGACGGCTGAGAGAGCACAGGAGCGATCATGCGTTCATCAAGCATCATCCCCAATGCAAAACCACCACTAAAGCACATACCTATGGCGCCGACTCCAGGCCCACCCACTTCTTCATGCAGTTGTCGCGCTAGCGCACGTAACCATGAAATCACAGGAGATGTTTGTTGAACAGCAAGCGTGGTGAACTCACGCGACACACAAATTTTCGACATGGATGATGCGATGTATTTTCCACTCACTTCACGGCCTGTTTCACCAACTAGCAGCGGCATCACCACAGTGAAACCTGCTTGCACAACTTCTTCAGCAAACCGCAGCACAGCAGGCGTAATGCCAGGTATTTCATGCACTACCACCACACCCGGCCCACTACCTTTGCGATAGGTCACGTGAGTGATGTTGGCAGATGAAAACGAACTGCGTTCCCAACCCATGAGTTCCTGTGTATTTTCTTTGTTCACTTTTTTCCTCCTTGCAGCGCATGTAGTGCCGACTCCACCATTACTTCAACAGAACGTTGCAGCGGTGCTGGGTCGTAGTCAGACTTCCCCATTGCTCCGTGCACATACCGGGCGTACACCCCTTCAGAAATGACTGCAAGACGCCACGAAGAAAATGCAACGTAATAGCCAATGTTGCTCACATCTCGACCAGATTTTTGCCCGTACATTGCAACCATTTCTTTATACGTAGGAAAACCCTCTAAGCCTGAAGGATCATTTTCCTTGCGAGCCTCTGCACCTGGGTCACTCCAATACACACCTAAATAGCCAATGTCGGCAAGCGGATCGCCCAAGGTGCACAACTCCCAGTCGAGAACTCCTTTAATTTCACCTGTTGATGTATCAGTCAGGCAATTTCCAAATCGATAATCACCATGAGCAATAGTTGCACCAAGTTGTTGAGGCATCCCTTCGCGCAACAACCTTTCCACTTCTTCCATTTCGGGAAGCTCGCGTTGCTTGGAATTTTCCCACTGAGCACTCCAGCGTTTAATTTGCCTTTCGATGTATCCGTCGCGCCGAGCAAGATCGCCAAGACCCACTGCGTCTATATCTACGTCGTGCAAAGCAACCATCACGTCAATGAGGTTCTCGCTTGCTGTACGACGCACCGCGGGAGTCATCACTCGTGCTTTTGTTTGTGAATCGAGCACTTCGCCTTCTACATAACTCATGACATAAAAAGGCGAACCATTTACTTCTAGATCGGTACATACACCTAGCGTTTTGGGTACTGGCACCGCAGTTTTGCCCACAGCAGAAATGATGCGATGCTCTCGTGCCATATCGTGTGCTGTCGCCAACACATGACCTGTTGGGGGCCTGCGCAACACCACCTGTTTACCTGTGGAATCGACAACGCGATACGTGATGTTGGAACGACCACCAGCAATCATGTTGAACTCAAATGGGCCGCGCAGACCTTCAATATGAGCCTCTAGCCACGCGGAAACTCGATTGATCTCAATCATGATGACTACCTTGCATCACTACAGATTACTGCAGCGCACGACGACTTAACCCGGGCGTGTGACTCCAACGACCCGACCCCAATCGACCGGAGCAATGCGCACCACATCTCCACGACGAGGCGCATGTACCATTCGGCCGCCTCCGATGTATATGGCAACGTGCCCAATGGGTGTACGGCTAAAGATGAGGTCGCCTGGCTGTGCAGCAGAAATGGGAATCTTCGGCCCACGCTGAAACTGTGCACGTGAATAATGTGGCAGGCCGACACCTGCTTGACCCCATGCGTACAACGTGAGACCTGAACAATCGAATGCAACCCCTGGCGTGCTGCGGGCAAATTGATAAGGAGTTCCAATTTGTGCGAGCGCTGCTTGTACAGCGATTCCTGCACGCGAAGAGGGTGACTTCACTTTATAATTTGATGCCTGCGATTGATACTTCGCCGAAATAGCTCTCGACTGCTCTAATGCCAACGCATCTCGGCGATTACGCTCGGCCTGCAATGCTTCACCCAAATCGGCTTGCGCACGACCTAACTTTGATTGATAGGAGTTGGCCAGATTTTCTGCAGCATTGAAACGGCTTGTTGCTACTTGGGCTTGCTTTTCTGCGTCGGCTTTTTTCTTTTCCAACTTTTTACGTTCTAAGTTGAGATCTTCAACAAGGGCATCGAGCTCATCGCTCGAGTTTGCGCCGGCATTTACGGCAACCGATAAATAGTGTTCGCGCTGCACCATGGCGTTCAGCCCACCGGTATCGGTCAGGAGAGAAGTCAAACTGTTTGTACGACCACCGCTCATAAACGCCTGCTTGGCAACACCAAAGAGGTCTTTGCGCATTCCCGCTAGTTGGGCTTCTTTCAGCGCAACACTCGCCTTTGATGATTCAATTTCCGCAGCGAGGTCATCTTGCAGCGACAAAGCCGCCGCATAATCTTCGGAAATGGCGTCCATCTGCCCTTCGAGTTGGTCGAGCTCGTCCAAGATGGCATTCACCTGGTTTTGGATGTTGTTCGAGGAAGCTGACGCTGGGGCGGTGGCCCACAACGTAGGCCCAGCAAAACTGCTGAGAGCGACCACCAAGGCGATCAGTCGGGCGCGGGGGCGTACGAACATGACCCCCTGAGCCTACGAGCCGCTCCCCATGAGGGGTGATTTCAGGCTTAAATTTCTCATTATTTGTCCGAATAAGGCTAAAAATAACGAAAAATTGCCCTATTCCCACTCAATTGTGCCCGGCGGCTTCGAGGTCACGTCGTACACCACGCGATTGATACCGGGCACTTCATTAATGATGCGGTTCGACATTTTCTCCAAGAGGTCATAGGGCAAACGCGCCCAGTCGGCGGTCATGGCATCGTCACTCGTGACAGCTCGAATAATGATGGGGTGCCCATAGGTACGTTCGTCACCCATCACGCCCACCGAGCGGATGTCGGCAAGAACAGCAAAGGCTTGCCAGATCTCTCGTTCAAGGCCAGCCAGACGTACCTCTTCACGCACGATGGCATCGGCTTCTTGCAAAGTTGCCACGCGCTCTGGAGTGACTTCGCCAATGATGCGCACGCCAAGCCCTGGGCCGGGGAACGGTTGACGCCACACCATTTCATCGGGCAGCCCAAGTTCGCTCCCCAACTTGCGCACTTCGTCTTTAAAAAGTGTGCGCAATGGCTCGACCAATTTGAGGGTCATATCTTCTGGCAGACCACCAACGTTGTGATGGCTTTTAATAACAGAAGCAGTACCATCGCTTCCACCACTTTCAATAACATCGGGATACAACGTTCCTTGCACCAAAAACTCTGCGTCGGTAACACCGCCTGTGTTTTCTTCAAAGATACGAACAAAGAGTTCACCGATTGCTTTACGTTTTGCTTCTGGTTCAACAACACCTGTGAGTTTGTCGAAAAACTTTTCGCCTGCGCGCACATGAATGAGCTCTATGCCCATATTGCGCTGGAACATTTCAACTACTTGTTCACTTTCACCTTTGCGCATCAGGCCAGTGTCAACATAAACGCATGTGAGTTGGGCACCAATTGCTTTATGTACAAGAGCAGCAGCAACTGAAGAGTCGACACCGCCAGACAAACCACAAATTGCACGAGCATTTCCTACTTGTGCACGAATTGCGGCCACCTGAGTGTCGATAATGGAATCCATTGTCCAGTTAGGTGTACAACCTGCGAGCTGAATGAGAAAACGTTCCAGAATTTTTTGTCCGTACTCAGAGTGCACCACTTCCGGATGGAATTGCACTGCCCACACTTTGCGTTGAGCATTTTCCATTACTGCAATTGGTGCATCGGGGGTAGACGCCGACGAAACAAAACCTTCTGGCATGCGCGCAACAAAATCGAAGTGGCTCATCCACACCGAATATTCAGATGGTAAATCACGCAACAATATTGAAGTGTCGTTTGTGCGAGTTAATAGTGCACGGCCATATTCACCACGACCACCTCGTGACACTTCGCCACCTAGCTGTTGCGCAATGAGTTGATGCCCATAACAAATACCGAAGATAGGAATACCGAGGTCATAGATAGCAGGGTCAAGTACCGGCGCACCTTCGACGTGCACACTTTTCGGCCCACCAGACAAAATGATGGCTCGCGGATTTTTCTTCTTCACTTCAGCAGCCGTGATGCGATGTGGAACGATTTCTGAGTACACGTGGGCCTCGCGCACACGGCGCGCAATGAGTTGGGCATATTGAGCCCCAAAATCGACCACTAAGACGGTGTCATAAGTATCAGACATCGATAAGACCATAGTTCCCGCTTGCCATGAGCGACCTTGCCGTGTGACGATGGCGGAGTGCCATCTGTCGCTCTCCCCTCATCAGTGTCTGCCACCACCACCTACACATTGCGCTTCCCCCAAAGTCATCCTGCGAGTTCAGACACCCCCACCACCGACCCGCTATACACCTACGACATGGAGCGCGACCCCAGTGACTGCATCGGGCTC
>WLST01000070.1 GCA_009711295.1 Actinomycetota bacterium
CTTGCAACTTCTCGTCGTGCCCAAAACCCATTTTGCGCAAACGGTATTGCGTGGAGTGCTTAAACAAATCTTTGGCGTACTTCATGCCATCGACATAACAAATTTCGTCGCCGTAATACGTAGGAATAGCTATCTCTACAATTTTTGAGTTGATATCGAGCAACTGCAAAATAATTTGTGTGTCAAAGTCGAAACCATCGGAGTTTTTCGCCAATGCAATTTTCTGCAATGTTGAAACGCGATAGGCACGGTAACCGCTGTGCCATTCGGTGAGGCTTGCCCCCGTCATCGCGTTTTCATACCGTGTGAGAATTTTGTTGCCCACGTATTTGTAGAGTGGCATGCCACCCTCGCGTGCTGCACCGCTGTTCATCATGCGTGAACCGAAAACAGCGTCGGCGCCATCTTCCACAATGGGCTTCACCATCTCGGCCATCAGCTCGGGGGCGTACTGACCATCGCCGTGCAACAACACCACCACGTCGAGGCCCATCTCGGCGGCTAATTGATAGCCAGCCTTCTGGTTACCCCCGTAACCCAGGTTCACCGGGTGGCGCACAATGTGCAACGGCAAGCGGTCGTTCGTGCGTTGGTAAGCAAGTGCCACTTCGTGTGTGGCATCGGCACTTGCGTCGTCACACACCAACACGGCAGAAACTTCAGCGGCAACATCGGCAGGAATGCGATCGAGAACCTTCTCTAAAGTGGTTTCCGCGTTGTAGGCAACCACCACAACGCCAATGCGGAGACCACCAAAAGGCTTGAACATTACAACGATGTTACTACTTCACTAAAGAGAGTAAAACGTTCAGCTGCTCATTGTCGTGCTGCAAATACACCACGTTGCTTTCCCAGCCGTACCAGGTAGGGCATGAACTCGCTCGTGCAGCCGCCATATGTTCGGACTGCAAGGTCGAAAACTCAATCGCCCGATTACTATCGCCTGCAACGTCATGGAGGGAATATTGGTCGTTTCTAAACCCGAAGTCTGATTGTGCAACAATCCAGTTGTACCCGCGATAGTTCTCAGGAAGCGTGACGCGCTCTACATATTTTCTAGTTGCCCCCACCGAGAATTTCCCGTCAGGCGAGGTATCGATCTTCACCTTATATTCACCTACGTCATCGTTTGCTCCAAGGGTTGTAGCCAAGGGAACGACAGCACGCACACCCGCAGCATTTACTTGTTCCACCGTGACCTTGTTCGCATCGGTGATGTCTCCCGTCACAGGAATATCAAACCGGAAACCCGACTTGATGCCCGTCACGACACCACGCATAGAAAGGGAAACGCGCTCTTGTGAACTCAGGCCAGAAAACACCAGTGTGTTGTTGTACTTCACTTCAATAGTGACTGCTTCATCGTCAACTGTCTTTGCCCAACCAGATATGGAGAGCATTCCCCTCACAGGTTCGCTCTTGAGCGGCACTCCAGGTTTGGTAGGAGCAAAGGTCAGATAGTTCGACGCCGCGCCCCAGTTACATGTGTTCAAACTACGCAAGGTAGAAGCCTTCACACTTCCACTTTGTGCAGGCACTGCATCAGCGGGCAATCCTTTACCCGGTGCAAGGTCGTTACGCAAGAAGAGCACGTTGCCGAAGTTTTTCCCACCGATGGTTGTCCATGGTGAATAGTTGCGCAGTAAGTACTCACTAATAGTCCAGTGCCGTACCGAGTTCGACAAATCATCCCATGTATCTATTCCACTGTCCCAGCCATACGACACCACTTCGGGTTTATTTGCCCGCAGCGCAGTAATGACTTCATTTTGTGCAGCAACCGAAGAAGCCTGCAATACATAGCTATACCTTGTTGAAGGCTTGTGATCGAGCAAGAAGTTATACACCGTCGTCATGTTGCTGAAGTCATAAATATCGGCAGAGAGCCCAATGTTTTTCTCCAGGAATGTTCTGAGCTGCCGATAATTATTTAAAAAGTTACGTTCTTCGGAATACCCCACCCGCGGCAAATCTGGTTCTTCCGCCGCCACAGACTTCACACGTCCCCCAGCATTGTTTACCCGAGCATTCAACACATCGGCCGTGGTCATAAAGGGAAACAGCAACGCCACAGTGAGCACCCCGAACGCAACGGTATGCAACGATGTCTTGCGTTGTGCGTTTACCAACGCTGCCTGCACAGAATCGCTAATAGTTCCCACCACGCGTGTGACCACATAAAAGAGCAGTGGCATACTCACAATAAGCGATTGAAAGAAATGCGAGTCGGGCCTATTCAGCGTCTTTTTCATAAAGAGCAAGTTGCCCAGCGCTAAAGCAATAGCTACCCAATCTTCACTGCGCAATGCTCGGTGTGAACGAATGCGCCATACCGCAAACCAAACAACACAGAGAATGGCAATTCCAATTGCGAAGAGCACTGTCCACTCGGTGCCCCAACCAAACTCAGCCAACGTTGGCCACCTATTCAGCGGGATCCCTGTTTCAATGTTCCAGGTAAACGGAAAGGTGCGCCACCAATTGATATACCCCTTCAATGCGCCGTAGCGCCACATCACAGCTGCACTTGCAATGAGAGCAGCAACTACTCCACCTGCTGCATACAAAGTGGAATGAAAGAGCGCAACAAGTTCACGTAGTGAATAACGCTTCCACCTCAGCTGCACTGCATCGCGCAAGAACACGGTGAAGCATGCAGCAGTCGCAAACACCACCATCTCAGCACCAGCAATGACCGCATAGGTGAGTGCGGCACCAAAGAACAGCGCCCGCACCCATGTGGTTTTACGAATGAAGAGCAACACGCCCACAGTGATCACTGCAATTGATGCAAAGCGGTACACGAACAACATGGAATCGCCAGCAAGTATTTTAGTGAAACCACCCATTGCTGTGAATGGGAACATCAATGTCAGAGCTAACCCCACCAACGCCATCCAATAGCGAGATGCCAACACAGCGCACGCGACATAAATGGCAACCACCAAAAGTGGTATGAACAAGATTTCCGTGCCCGCGCTAAAACCCCAGTACGAAGTACCGAAGAGCCCAAAGCTCACGCGTGGTACAACAGCAGCACCATAAAACCCAATATTGAAAAAGAAGTCGCGCCAGGGCACCCAACCACTCTTCAGCAGCCAGCCCCCATTTAAAGACTCACCATGATGAAAAATATCAATGAACCCGATGCTGTTCGGTAAATGGCTTGTCCATACAAAAAGAAACACCGGCACCACTACAAAGGCCAACCTCTGGCGTTCGCGGCGCACAAAGTTGCGCTTACCCCACACCACGTCGCTCACCACAAGTGCAACTACTGCAACAAGAACGAGGGGCAATGGCAACCAGGCAAACTCGCGGCGTTCACCGGTAGATGCCACCAATATTTCAGTTGTGCTTGACACCCACCATGCACCAACAAGAACAAATGCAGTGCCAAACAAGTTCACCGCGCTTAATGTGCGCTTCCAAAAATGCGATACCCCATATATAAGTGCCATGTAGCCCGCGGCACCAGCACTAAGTATCCACCAGCCATTCATATTTTGGCGCCCGACAGCTACTGCGCACTCATAGCCAAAAACTCCGGCAACTAGTGCCACTCGCCAAAAATGCATGACACCAGTAACGGGTGCCAACTCATCTTCTGCAATGTCAATATGCACTGCAGTGTCGTTACCTATTGCGCCACACATCCGCTCGCTGCGTGGGAAGAGTTTCGGCAAAGCAACGTACACCGCCAACACCACCGCTGGAAAAAGAAACATCCACAACAAAAAGACTTGCCAATATCTGTCGAGCGGGAAATTATTCACTAACGCATAACCCATACGGTCTGTTTTGGGCAATGGTTTTTCTGGCCAAATATTGACAAACAATGTGGTGATACCAGCTCCCGCCAACACGGCCACCAACAAGCGTGTTGCACGCTGCCGAACCAGCACGATGCGCGATGTAGCGGAGACCATTTCCACCGCGGGCATCACTTCTTGTGACCGTGCAAACCACTTGTCTTTCAACCGCAATGCTGGGCGCTCGACCACATACCACGACAATGCAGTAAAGAGTGCCGACGCAACGAGAGCAATAACGAGCCGCACACCAGAGTTCATCGACGCACTGTGTTGTGCAACTAACTCAAAAATGGGGAAATGCCACAAGTACAAACCATAAGAAACCTTGCCCACCATACGCAGTGGCTTCAATGTGAAGAATCGCGCACCACGCCAAGATCCTTCAGCAATGGCCCACACCATGCACCCCACACCAAGTGCGCCAACTGTAAGCCCACCAACATATAAATATTCATCGGGCGGGCTCGTGAAAGCGACCGTGGCAAACACAACAACTGCTCCACACCAACCCACTACTTGAACCGCACGAGTGCGCACCACCTGCCACTGATACAAAAAGGCAACTAAACAACCAATGAGCAGCGCATCTGCTCGCGTGTCGGTGCGCACCATGAGGAAGGCCCAGCCATCACCTGCATTCCACACTTGCAAGCGGTACCACACCACCCACAACACACCCAGAGCCAACGCTGCAACCCGCACCACATGTTTTTTCGTCAGTGCCACGAGCACCAAAAACACCACCGGCCATACAAAATAAAACTGTTCTTCAATAGACAACGACCACAAATGCCCGAACCAGGAGCTGGCCAAATTGTCCGGGTCCCACACGCTGTGCCAGTTTTGGTAATAGAAAAGTGATGAGCGCACAGTTGGCCACAACGACGACCGCGTTTCACCATCAAGCAGCAACACAAAGCTCACCACGCCAAGCATCACCACCAACGCCGGCATCAGGCGCAACATGCGTCGCCCGTAAAATGAACGCATTCCTACTGCACCGCTCGACTCACGTTCATCGAGCAATAGCGACGTAATAAGAAAACCACTCAATACAAAAAAGATGTCGACACCGAAATAGCCGCCACCCAAAAAGTCATCAAGCCACTGCGGACCAAAGCCACCTGGTACTAATTCAAAGGAATGGCGCATCAGCACCAACAGCACGGCAACACCGCGCAAGCCATCGAGTGCCCCATTATGCGTTAATCGTCGAGCCACGTTCCCTAGTACACCCACACCCGAGCATCGAACTCAAGTACGCCCGTTTCCCACAACATGTCCATTGCAGGCACACTCACGCGAATACAACCATGCGAAGCGGGGTACGCCGGCACCACTGCACTGCCGTGAAACGCAATGCCGCCGTCGAAATAAATGGGGCGATAAATAGGGCCCATGTCGCCTTCCCACCAACCTTCGGTGCGACGGCGCTGCACGTGAAACTTTCCTTCACGTGTTAACGCCACACCCTTCAACATCTCACCGGGCGAATTCGCATCGGGTTCTTCGTATGGTTTGTCGTTTCCGGTGGAAACATTGAGTGCCATCACCGTGATGCCTTCACGCATCACAAATGCCAATTGTCGTTTTTTATCTACCTGAACAACATCGCCCCGGCTTGCCTGGCCAGCTGCAGGAAACTGCGCCATCGCCAAAGCTGCTGCAGTTTTCGCATCAACACTTCCCGTTGCAGTAATGCCCACATACTTCTGATACGCCATCACCGCTTGCTTCGTGGTGAGGTCGAACTTGCCATCGACGGTCTTCAACCAAAAGCCCAGGTCGGAGAGCCGCAACTGAATGACCGCGGTGTCGGTGCCATCTTTTTGGCCCACCGCCACCAGCGCAAAGGGGTACGGAGCCAATTCACGCGGGGCCGACACCACCACATCGGCCCGCTTGGCCGCTTGTGCCACACCGGAAACTCCCGCCACCCCAAGCACCGCGCAGGCAACAATGCCCACCACGCTCCCAGCGCTCAAAATATGACGAAAGTGTTTCATAAGGTGTATTTACCCTAGTTGCATCCCACCCATGTCAATGGGCAACTCACACCAAATGGTGAGGCTGTACTTCACACCACCCGTAATGGGGGCACTGGCATGAGGGTGGGTCACCAAACTTGGCCACGCCACCACTTCCCCCACTGCCAGACCGGCATTGGTGACGCCTTGGCGAGGGAACTCCAGTTCTGCGCCGGTGTAGTTGTTATTCAACTTCACACTCATCGACACCTGCGCCACATCGTGGTGAATGCGCAAACTTTCCTGCCCACCCAACTCGTATTTAATAATGAAGGCGTCGTTGATGCCGTGGTAGTCGATATACCCCCACGCTTGTTTGAGCTGTGGCCATATATATGCACCAACATGGTTTTGCATTGCTGCAAACACCACTGGGCTCAACTGCGCAATCGACACCTCATGCCCAGGAACTGGGTCGTGCGGGTTTGCTTCAAATGCACCCGACGCTTCTGCAGCATCAATGAGTACTTGACAATACGCCGGTGTGAGAAATGGCAACACATACATCTCACTTGCCAATTCGCGCATTCCTTCGCGCAGGTCGGCTCCACCTTCGTAATCAAAAAATTCATTCACAGTTGCCATGCATTTAGTTTCGCATGAAAAGTGCGCTTACGCTAACGCTCACTACGTATCTCAGGATTGACCAGATGGTTGAGATTTTATTCAACTTTTTATCTGTATTCTCCCATAATTCCGAACATCGAGTTAATTTGACATCATAAGGTTCCACATAAATTGCTCACATTTCTATTGGCCGAATTATCCAATTCGATCGTGATTATGAGTTTTGCTCTACTTCAATTTAGATTCACCTGAAAAAGAGAAAGATTTAGCAAATGCTGCAGAGTTAAATCCCTAATCTCACGGAGTTAAAAGATCAACTAATAACGCAAGTGGTGCAGCGAGTTAACGAGTAGCCAAGCGACATCCAAAAAGTCACATCAAACGCCACGTAACTAACCACAGATTAATAAAACTTTCTTACCTTGTGCTTTCTTAAATTCTCGAGTTAGGTTTTGAAATTTCTATTCAAATGTTCATTTAGTATTAAAGCAGATGTCAATAAATTAACAATTAACACGCCTAGCAATTCTAACTACATCTTCAAATATTTCTCATCTAAGTAGTTCTCCTATGGAGCATTGCATGAGAAAAACCATCTGTTAGTTCATATGAATAAACAGGATGCTTGTGAAAAATTTGATATTTGTCGTAGCCGTAGCCAATAGTATTCAGAACTTCGCTGTAATTTCGCGGGTAGCGGTGAAAGTCCCAATGGTGAGATATTCCGTGTAATTCCCAGAATAACTGGTTGTCCGAGTTCTCAATAATATTTCTAAGTAAGCCGGGCAAGTCCTGATGATTAATATGCATTAAAAACCCTACGGTTAAAATTAAATCAAATCTCTCGAGTTTGTTAATGCCAAATTCCAGAACGTTACTTTGAATAAAATTTACATTTGCAGGAAAATCTGAATTAAATGAGGCTGCGGGATTTATATCAACTCCAATAATTTCAGCTTCAGGGAATGCGTTGGCTAGGTGGACCAGATTACGCCCGCTACCGCAACCAATCTCAAGTATTCTCTTTGGATTTGCAACTCTCTCAATAATGGTGGCACAAATGAATTTTGAGATTTCATGGGCTTCTTTGTCTTGTAAATCAAACTTAAGATGTTCATGGTAATTCTCAATATCCCGCCAAGTTTCAGCATTAACTTTTGCTGTTGTTGAGTTTATTTCGTTGATCGGCATTAACTGAAACATTGGATTGTAATTAGCAATTCCAAATATTAAATTTTTCTTGAAAAATTTTTTAGTTTTGTAAGTGATAGTTTCAGAACTTCCAAATGGATCAAATACGTAGGTAGCTTTTTCCATTTTGTGAAGTTTCTTGCGAATCCAAAATTTAAATAGTTGGACAAATCCTGCTGAATTTCCCAAATAGATATATATTTCTTCGTTAGCTAAATGTCTTATGTAAATGACTTTTGGGAACCCAATGTATTCAATGAAATTTATCGGAAATTCCAATTCATGATCTGAAAATCTTCCAGTGTTTCGCAAACTATGTGTTTCCCTGCTGAAAATTAATGATTTGCTCAAATGCAAAATACAATAACTAATTTAGTTCGTGAGAGGGCTGAACC
>WLST01000071.1 GCA_009711295.1 Actinomycetota bacterium
CACAGAAACAGCACAGCGTCTACCTGAGTACATTGCTCCTTGAATAGAACCGGTATCGCGGTGATCTCCACACACAAATACTCCGTTGGTGAGAGAAACTGGTTTCTTTGGCGCAAAGGGGGGCGATTGATCGGGTTGACCATGAACGATGCTGTACGTGCGTAAGTGTTTCCACGCATGTACTTGTGGTCCCCACCATTGCACAAGTTGTTGCATCACTTTGCCCAGGAGTTCTGGCTCTGACTCTGCAGTCATTCCAGGACATGCTGCGGCGATGAGGTGCTTCCCTTGTGGTGCGTAATGCGGTGAAATATTGCTCATGACTGCCATGTTGAGCACTGGGCCACTGTGTGAGCCATCTAATGCAATGAGTTTTTCCTGAGTAGGAGCAACATCGGCAGAAAAATACACGCAGCTCACGGAACGTGATGCAACCGTCGGAATATTGAGCAATGCAGATGCAGCTGGCCCTTCGGTCGCTACCACCACACAGCGAGCATAAATTTTCTCGCCGCTGTGCAAAGTGACGTAAGTACTTGTTACTTCGCTGACAGGAGAATGCAGGTGCACGGTGCCGGTTTGTAGTTGCGCAGCAAGGTAATTGCTCAACTCGCCCATGCCGCGCGCAGGAACACCAGTTTCTCCAGCACTCAAGGTGCGAAAAATAATATCGAACATGCGACGTGAGGTAGACAAATGGGGGTCGAGTTGAATGCCGCCCACGAGTGGCGTGAAAAAGGTGCTCACCATGCGCTGTGAAAAACCTTGTTCGCGCAGCGCCTTGGCAGTCGACATATCTTCACCCTGAAGTAGTCGACGTGCTGGGCCGCGCATGAGTTTCCACCGCAAGGCCGCAATGCGTGCTTTATCGAATACGTTTCCAATGGGGGCAAAGGTTGTAGAGAAAAGTGTTGATGGTTCGCGCAATGGGTCGCCCACGACATGATTCTTTTTTCCCACTCGTACCAAAGCACCTGGTGAGAAGTACTTCATGTCGAGTGCGGCAAGGTCTACTTCGGTTTCAATTTCTGGGTATGCAGTCAGCAGTACTTGAAAGCCTCTGTCGAGCAGATATCCACCTAGTTCATCGGTGCGTACGCGACCACCCACTCCGTCGCTTGCCTCGAAAACAGCTACCTTTTTGCCGGCACGTTGCAAGTGCTTCGCACACGACAGGCCTGCTAGACCAGCGCCAACAATGACAACATCGAGGTCGGTCTGTGGCTCGGAACGCTGAGTGCTCATGTGTGGAGATTACGACTGCAACAAGTTGCGCAGAGCTTCTTCCAATGTGCTGTGAGAAAAACGAAAGCCATCGGCAAGTAATGCATTAGGAACGACGCGTTGACCAGTGAAGAGCAGGGCGTCGGCAAGTTCAGACCCGAGAAGAAGCTTTGGCCCGATGGGAGGAATAGCCATAAATGCTGGCTTGTGAAGCACTTTCGCCAATGTTTTTGTGAACTCGGCATTGGTTACTGGTGTTGGGGCGGTGAGGTTCACAGCACCAGCCAATGTGCTGGTGAGCAAGTGAGTAATGGCACGCACTTCGTCGGTGATGGAGATCCAACTCTGCCACTGTTTGCCATTGCCGAATTTTCCGCCCGCACCAATTTTGAAAAGCGGAAGTTGTTTCTTCAGTGCTCCACCTTTAGGGCTCAATACAATTCCGGTACGCAAAAATGCTGTGCGGATGCCGGCAGTCACTGCGGGGCTTGCTGCACTTTCCCATTCTTCGCACACGTTGGCGAGAAATGTGTTGCCGTGTGTTGCGTCTTCACCAAGTACTTCACTGTCGCGCGGGCCATAAATGCCGATGGCGGAACCCGAGAGAAAAACTGTTGGTTGCTGTTCGAGTTCTGTGAGGCGCGTGGCGAGCAGTGCAGTGCTCTTTGTGCGGCTTTCCAGAATTTCTTTTTTGTACGAATCGGTCCAACGCTTGTCGCCAATACCAGCGCCAGCTAGGTGTACTACACCTTGCACGCCTTCAAGATCTTTGGCGTTGAGTGTGCCACGCGTTGGGTCCCACTGCACTTCCGGAGCCGATTGAGGTGCGCGTCGCACAAGTGCAACGGTCTCGTGCCCGTTGTCGTGGAGATGAGAAAGAAGTGCTTTTCCAATAAGGCCAGTGGAACCAGTAACAGCAATACGCATGGTCACAGAGTATGCCTCTTCGCAAGTAGTGGCGTTATGGAGCGAGGAATGAAGTGCCGTAGGATGTCCACCCATGAGCACCCGCAAACTTGTTCTCACCGCGTTGGTCTGCGGCATTGCAATTGTGCTCGCTGGTGGTTTCAAGTTGCTGCAGGTGGCCACCGATGCCCCGCGTGTTGAGGCGCTGGCGTGGGGAACACCGGCAACTTTGGGCGATATGACCGTGACGGTGGAAAAGGTAGATAAAAGTGCCGAGGCGACATTGGTCACGGTCACCATGCGCGGCGTGGCAATGGCCAAGGGTGCTTTTGATGGGTGGCGGATGCTGGCCGAGGGCAGGGTGTTTACGCCCCTCACACAACAGACCGCACCCGATGCGTGCCAGGCGGTTTCTGCAAATGCCGAGGTGCGCTGCACGGTGACCTTCGACCCCACCACGGCAACCCCGACGGTGGCGTACTTGCGCGCTGGGGCGCAACAGCAGTGGGGTACCGAGGGGTAATTCGGTTACGGTTGTCTTGCTATGGCTGAAACATATGACCTTGTTGTAATTGGTGGCGGACCCGGCGGATACGCCGCGGCGTTCTATGGGGCGTCGGCAGGTTTGTCGGTGGCGCTGGTGGAAAAAGACACCATCGGCGGAACATGCTTGAACCGTGGGTGTATTCCCGCAAAAGCATTCTTGGAAACAGCAGCGGTCAACCGCCATGTTTTGCATTCCGCAGAGTTCGGTGTGAACTCCACTCAAAACGGTGTCGACTTTTCTGTCACACAAGCTCGCAAGCAAAAAATTGTCGATGGCTTGGTGAAAGGCCTCACAGGTTTAACCAAGTCGAAAAAAGTGACCTACCTCTTGGGTGTTGGTTCACTTGGTGCAAACAAAACAGTCACCGTTACTGCAGCCGACGGAACAACACAGCAGGTTCAAGGTAAAAATGTGATCCTTGCTGCAGGCTCAGTTCCGCGCACCATTCCTGGTTTTGAAGTTGGTGGGCCCATCATGACTTCAGATGAAGTATTGATGCTCAGCACTTTGCCAGCACGCGTTGCTGTTATTGGCGGTGGCGCCATTGGTTGTGAATTTGCTTCAACATTTGCCGACTTGGGGAGCACCGTCACCATCCTTGAGGGCTTGCCAAAAATTCTTCCTGGTCTCGATGCCGACCTTGCCAATGTTGTGGTGAAGAGCTTTAAGAAAAAGAACATCGATATCAAAACTGGTGTTGCTGTGAAGGGTCACACACTCAATGGTTCTGGTGGAACAGTGGTTTCCTTCGGTGAAGGTGAAACTCTTGAAGTCGATGCGGTGGTGGTTTCGGTTGGACGACGTCCATCTGCTGAACTGCTCGGTTTGCAAGGAACTGCCGTCAAACTCAGCGAGCGTGGCTTCATTGAAGTCGACGAGTACTGCACCACCGCTGAACCTGGTGTGTATGCAGTAGGCGACATCATCAATACGCCACAACTCGCACACGTTGCCTACGCAGAAGCAATTCTTGCGGTGAAGCGCATTCTTGGTGAGCCAGTTGCCCCAGTGAACTACGACCGTGTGCCGTGGGCAATTTATTGTCACCCTGAAGTTGCTTGGGCTGGCCATAGTGAAGACAGCGCAAAAGCAGCTGGCTACGACGTAGTTGTAGGTAAGCATCAGTTCCGCGCCAATAGTCGCGCCATGATTATTGGCGACACCGACGGGCTCGTGAAAGTAATTGCTAAAAAGAATGCTGACGGAACTGCTGGTCAGGTTCTTGGTGTGCAGATGGTTGGCCCATGGGTCACCGAGCAACTCTCTGGTGGTTACTTGGCCGTCAACTGGGAAGCAACGGTGGCAGAAGTCGCCGAGTTCATCCAACCTCACCCAAGTTTGAGTGAATTGTTTGGTGAAACGATGCTCTCCATGACCGGGCGTAGCATTAACGCGTAATACCTTTTCTTATTATTTTTAGAACACCTCAATACATTAAGGACACAGCGACATGGCTGAAGTGAAGCTTCCACAACTTGGCGAAACAGTGACAGAAGGAACCATTACGAAGTGGTTCAAAAAAGTGGGCGATGCCGTTGCTGCCGATGAACCACTTTTCGAAGTATCCACCGACAAGGTCGATACTGAAGTCCCTTCGCCTGTATCGGGAGTTCTTACTGAAGTGCGTGCAAAAGAAGGCGACACGGTTCCTGTTGGAGCAGTCATTGCCGTTGTGGGCGATGCCGGTGCTGCACCTGCGCCAGCCCCTGCTGCCGCACCAACACCTGAGCCTGCCGCTGCGCCAGCACCTGCACCTGCACCAGCTCCAGCGCCTGCACCCGCTCCTGCACCAACGGTTGTGGTTGCTGCTGCCGCCAGTGCCGGCGATGCGCCATTGTTGTCGCCAGTCGTGCGTCGTCTCATTTCAGAAAACAATCTCGATGCAGCAAAAATTGCTGGCACAGGCCCTGGTGGGCGCATCACCCGTGAAGACGTGTTGGCACTCATCGACGCTCAAGCCGGCAAGTCGGCGCCAGCTGCTGCTCCAGCGCCAGCCGCTGCTCCTGCTCCTGCAGCAGCACCGGCACCAGCACCTGCTGCGGCAAAGCCTGCAGCTGTAGCAAAAGCTGCACCTGCTGGCGACAGCAACGAGCGTGAGAAGCGCATCAAGTTGTCGAAAATTCGCAAGCTCACTGGTGAGCACATGATTATGTCGAAGGCAGTGAGCCCGCACACCTTCAGTGTGGTTGAAGTTGACTACGCAAATGTCGACGTTGTGCGTTCACGTGTAAAAAATGAATGGAAGAAAACAGAAGGCTTCAGCCTCACGTATCTTCCTTTCATCTCACGCGCAGTTGTTGATGCTCTTGTTGAGTTCCCGCATCTCAATGCTTCACTCGATGGCAATGAACTCGTTGTTCACCAATATGTCGACCTTGGCATTGCAGTAGACCTCGATTACCAGGGTCTGTTGGTACCGGTAGTACGTGATGCCGAATCAAAGCGTTTGCGTGCTTTGGCTCGTGAAATTAGCGATCTTGGCGCACGTGCAAAGGCACGCAAGTTGTCACCCGATGAAATTCAAGGTGGAACATTCACCCTGTCGAACAATGGTTCAGCAGGTTCAGTTCTCACCATGGCCGTTATTAACCAACCGCAAGTTGGCATTATTTCTACCGATGCCATTGTGCGTAAGCCAGTGGTGGTGAATTTGCCAGATGGTGGCGAAAGTATTGCTATTCATCCGGTGGGCAAGCTGGCAATGAGCTGGGACCACCGCGCTTTCGATGGTGCATACGCAGCTGGCTTCCTCTCGCGTGCAAAAGAAATTCTTGAAACCCGCGACTGGTCTGCAGAGCTGTAATTCAGCGCTTCATCATGACATCACCATTGCATGTTCGTTGGCTAGGAAAAGTTCCTTATCGCGAAGCATTTGCAGTGCAACGTTCACTCTTTGAGCACTCTCGTGAACAACATCTGTTGCTGCTCGAGCACCCGCACGTCTTTACCTATGGGCCAAGTGCCGACCTCAACAAAAACTTGAAATGCGTGCCGAGTGAAGTAGGCGCCGACTTTGTCAAGGTCAATCGTGGTGGCGACATTACGTATCACGGCCCCGGCCAATTGGTGGGTTACCCCATTCTCAATTTGCAACCAAAACATGGTGGCAATGCAGGGCCTGCCGACACCAGCGACTACGTGTTTCGTGTTGAGCAACTGCTCATCGACTCGCTCACTGAATTAGGCCTGAGCGACGTGGGTCGTCTTGCTGGTTACCCCGGTGTGTGGGTAGGCGTTGCAGCGAACGCACCACGAAAAATCTGTGCCATTGGTGTGCGCCTCAGCCGCGGACGCACCATGCATGGTTTCGCGGTCAATGTAGAAACTGATCTCACCTATATGCGCGAACACATTGTTCCGTGTGGCATTGCTGAATATCCGGTTACCTCGCTGCGTGAAGAAGGAATTGAATCGTCGCTACAAGAAGTATCTGAAGTAGTGGCGCGACATGTTGCTCTTGCTTTCGCCGATGGGCAAACTGCTCGCCAAGATGTTGCGTGGTATCACCGCCCAGAAGATCTTTCAGCATTCTCGCGTGGCGAAGGCGCAGGCGAACCTGTGCGGCTCATCTCGCGTTTAGCTCAAGCAGGTGTGGGCGACGGCCTCAAAATTGAAGAACGTAAACCCGATTGGTTGCGTCCGAAAGTTCGCCTCACTGAAGAAGTGATGGAAACAAAAAAAGTAGTGCGCGATCTTGGCCTTGTCACCGTGTGTGAAGAAGCAGGGTGCCCCAACTTGTCGGAATGCTGGTCAGATCGCACAGCAACGTTCATGGTGCTCGGAGAACGTTGTACTCGTGCATGTGGTTTTTGTTTGGTCGATACTCAAAAGCCAGAGATTCCTGCGAGTGATGAACCCGACCGTGTTGCAGAAGCTATTCAACGAATGGGTCTTTTGCATGCAGTGCTCACCATGGTGGCCCGCGACGATTTGGCAGACGGCGGCATGTTGCACGTAGCGCAATGTGTTACTGCAATTCGCAAAGTATCGCCACTGACTCGTATTGAAACTCTCATTTCCGATGTAAAGGGAACCGACGCCCTCGATATTTTGCTTGCCGTCAAGCCCGATGTTCTGAACCACAACATCGAAACGGTGGCACGGTTGCAGCGTGCGGTGCGCCCGAGTGCTGGCTATGCACGATCTTTGTCGGTGCTTGCTCGTGCCAAGGCTGCCGACCTCACCGCAAAGTCGGGTCTCATTATGGGGATGGGTGAAACTCTTGAAGAAGCAGAGGGAACTCTGGTTGACCTTGCTGGTGTGGGTGTCGACATCGTCACCATTGGTCAATACTTGCGTCCCACCACACATCACCTGCCTGTCGCGCGTTGGGTAGAGCCTGCAGAGTTTGATCACTTGAAAAAATTTGGCGAAGCATTAGGTATTAGCCATGTGGAATCGAGCCCGCTCACTCGTTCCAGCTATCACGCTCGCCAATCGGCTGAAGAAGCCGAACAAAAAAGTATCGATACTGCGGTTTCTTTAACACGCAAACCCCAACCAGTACATAAGTGAGTGTCATGAGAGCAATTGCCGGAGTAGTTCAAGCACATCGCACAGTGGAAGGCGGTGGCTTTGTTGTACGCCGTCCATTTCCTACTGCATCGCTCGACCACATTGATCCGTTTTTGTTACTCGACGAAATGGGTCCAGTGGAATATGGCCCCGGTGAAGCAGTAGGAGCCCCAGAGCACCCGCACCGCGGCTTTGAAACAGTCACATACCTGTTGCATGGTGCCATGGAGCATCGCGATTCGTCGGGTGGGGTCGGAACCATTACGCCAGGTGGCGTGCAATGGATGACCGCGGGGTCGGGTGTGGTGCATAGCGAATTGCCACCAGCATCAATGTTGAAGTTGGGTGGCAAAATGCATGGCTTCCAACTGTGGGTCAACCTTCCTGCTGCAAAGAAAATGATTGCACCGCGTTATCAAGGTTTCGATGCTGAAGAAATTGTTGCGCACACTCTTGCCAACGGTGGGGTGATGAAAGTTGTTGCCGGCGAAGTGGCAGGCGTTCGCGGCAAGGTGAATACCACAAGCCCAGTTACTTATGCGCACATTGAATTTGCGGCAGGCGACCAAGTGATATGGGCTCCTCAAGAAGGACACACGGCGTTAGTGCATGTGTTTGGTGGGGAAGTAGAAGTCAATGGTGAA
>WLST01000072.1 GCA_009711295.1 Actinomycetota bacterium
GTCTTTGCCGATGTACATCTTTCAGAACTTTTCTACCGGTACCGATACGGCGCTTACCCGAGCATGGGGTGGAGCCGCTGTTCTTTTAAGTTTTATTTTTATTCTCTTTATTTTTGCGCGCATTGCGGGCAGAGGGTCAAGGAAGTAACGCCATGGAAAATGACGACATCAATCTCATAGCAAATGTTGCACACACCGGTTCTGTCACAGGAGGAAACGTTTTGGACGAAGGTCGAGTAGGAACGAGCGGTTTGCAAACAAAAGGCATTCACGTTTGGTTTGGTAAGCATCATGTGCTTGAAGACATCTCATTAGATTTTCCTGCAAACAGCGTGACGGGCCTCATTGGGCCATCTGGTTGCGGTAAATCAACTTTCCTTCGTGTGTTGAACCGCATGCACGAGTTCATTCCAGGTGCTGCGATGGCAGGTGAAGTGTTTCTCGATGGTGAAGAAATTTACGGACCAAAAGTCGATGTCACGGCAATGCGGCTCAAGGTCGGCATGGTTTTCCAGAAGCCAAACCCATTCCCTTCAATGACCATTGCGGAAAACGTTCTTGCTGGATTGAAACTTGCCAATATCAAGGTGCAAGACAAAGACAGTCTGCTTGAAGAGTGCCTTACACGTGCCGGCTTGTGGAAGGAAGTGAAAGACCGTTTGAAGTTGTCGGGTTCTTCACTCTCTGGTGGTCAGCAACAGCGCCTATGTATTGCCCGAGCTCTTGCAGTGAAGCCAAAAGTGCTCTTGATGGATGAGCCCTGTTCGGCGCTCGACCCTGCTTCAACTTTGAAAGTAGAAGAGACCATTGTTCAGCTGTCTGCCGACATGACCATTGTGGTGGTAACGCACAATATGCAGCAAGCTGCGCGAGTGTCCGACTTCTGTGCATTCTTCTTGTCTGATGGTGGACCTGGCCAAATTGTGGAAGCCGACCGCACCGCCGTCATCTTCAGCTCGCCATCCGACCAACGCACTGCCGACTATGTGCAAGGTCGCTTCGGCTGACCCAAATCGAGTTTGCTCAGAGTTAACTTTGGGCACCCCAAAGCGTTACTCAATTCACCTTTTGGCTTTTCATTGATCACGTAAGTTTCCTCTTGTAACCAACCCCTACACGGAGGAAAACACATACATGAAACTGTCAAAGAAGTTTGCTGTAGGTCTTGCGACCACAGCGCTCGTCGGATCTCTCGGGATCTCTGCAGCATCTGCAGCAACAATTGTTGCCGGTGGCGCAACTTTCCCACTCAACCTTATGGAGTCATGCCGCGCTTCGTTCGCAGGCGATTCAACAGCTAACTCGGCAGGTCATAAAGTCGACTATACCGGTGTTGGTTCGGGCACAGGTCGCTCGAACTTCTTTAAAGGTGACTACAAGTTTGCGATGTCAGACTCGTTGTACAAAACATCTGACACCAGCTACCGCACGTCCTTCGTTTTCATGCCGCTCATCGCTGGTGCAATTAACGTCGCTTACCGTCTCGATGGGGTGAAGCCTGAAGGAACAGTATTGCAAATGTCATCTTCCACTGTGGCAAAAATTTTCGCAGGCCAAATCAAAACTTGGAATGATGCTTCAATCAAAGCAGACAACCCAGTTGCCGCACAGCCAAAACTTCTTGGTTTGAATGGCCAGGTAAAATTCACTTTGGCTAAGGGGAAAAAGGCTACACAGGCACTTTTAACCTCCACTTTGACTTCAAAGGCTGTCACCAGCAAAACCAAGAACCTCATCATCACTTCCAGTATTGATGGTGGTAAGACTGAGAAGATCTACAACAAGAAGCCAAAAGCGGGCAAGTTTACTTTGACTGTTCCGTATGCAAAGGGAACTGTCTACTCGGTCACTCTTGACAGAGCGCTGGTTGGAACAGTTTCGATAGATGCAACCTCAGTAGTGCTTCCTGATACACCAATTACTGTGTACAAGCGCAAAGAGACCTCTGGTACCACCAACAACTTTGCGAACTACTTGAACAAGACCCAGCCAACAATTTGGACCAAGGCAACAAACGATGCGTTTGACAGTGCATTCCCTGGAACAGTGCCTACCGATGGTTCGTTCGTAGCTGCTCAAGGCAACGATGGTGTTGCGAATGGCGTCATGGGTAAAAATGGCGGAATTGGTTATGCGGAAGTGTCGTTCGTGAATGAGCGTCAAACTGCTGGTAAGCCAATCGTGTCAGCAAAAATCAAGAACGGTGCTGGCGAATTCATTGCCGGTAGTTCTGCTGGAGCTTCGTTGGCTGTTGGTGCAGCTGCGGTCGACTCGACAACCGGCATTGTTACCTTCAACTATGACAACACGGTGACTGGTGCTTACCCAATTACTGCAATCTCATACGGAATGGCTAACACCGCCGCTTATGGAACATCAGCAGACAACGCC
The DNA here is from genome assembly GCA_009711295.1 of Actinomycetota bacterium. Lineage (GTDB taxonomy): Bacteria > Actinomycetota > Acidimicrobiia > Acidimicrobiales > Ilumatobacteraceae > F1-20-MAGs119. Next base: position 2,392 of record WLST01000072.1, read on the forward strand.
ATTGCGAAGAGCTACGTCAACTACGTGCTCGACACATGTGCTCCAGAAGTTGCTGAAATCAAGGGTTACGCCGCACTTCCAGCAAGCTTGGTCACCATCTCTAAGGCAATCGCTGCAAAGATCGGCGCATAAGTACTCAGTACTGAAAGCAATAACTAATTAGCTGCTACCGCAGTGGTTGAAGTCTCTGGTGAGGTTTCAGCTACTGCGGTAGTTTGCGTTTCAGGCACAGTTGAGGAGCCATCAAGAGTGGTTGATGTTTCAACAGTTGTCGACACGCGCTTCTCTTCTGTAGTAGTCGTCTCGGGTTTGCTTGGTTTGTCTTTCGGTAGCGTGGAGGTGGTGGTCACAATGACCCAGCTCACATCGGGCCACGGAATGCTGGTTTGACGAGGCGGGTCGCTGGGGCGCTGCAGAATCCAAGTGGTGAGCGAAGCCCCAAAGACAACAGCCGAGGCGATAGTGGCGCGACCTATGCGTCTCATGGGGCACCTTCAATAGCAATACGGTGACGAATCTCGCGAGCTACCTTCCATTGCTGAGCGGGAAGTGTGCGCCCAGCAAAGCGCAGCTCAATCGTTTCCGCGCCAATATCTTCTACGCCTGAAACAACCGGCTGTTCCAAGATGAGTGGAGCCCATTCAGGGTCGTGCGAAATATCGTGGCCAATACGGTTGAGCATTTCAATGGCAGCATCAAGGTCGGCTTCGCGTGAAACGGGAATGTTGATGAGCACGCGAGCCCAGTCGCGAGAGAGGTTCACAGTTTGGCGCAAGCCACCGTTAGCCATCGTGACGAGGTCTCCGTCGAAGGTACGAATTTTGGTAACACGCAAGGTGACTTCCTCAACGCGGCCCTCAATCCAGCCAACTGGAACTAGTGGCCCCACGCGTACAACGTCGCCCACACCAAATTGACGTTCGGAAATAATGAAGATGCCAGCAAGAACGTCGCCAACAATTTGCTGGGCTCCAAAACCAAGACCGGCGCCCACAATAGAAACGAGTGGTACCACGGCCGCTGCTGGCAAGTTGAGAAGGAGCAGGGTCCAGACAAAGGCGACTGTGGCAATAGTGAAGTTGATGCCCCAGCGGGCGGCGCCGAGGAGTGCCCCTTGATAGGCGCCGACTGCATTGTGGCCTAGAGGGTCGGCTGCCGCGCGCTGACGTTTGAGGCGCTCGGCCTGAAAGTTCGACACCAGCCCGATGGCTCGGGTGAAAAAGAAAGCCCCAGAAGTAATGGCAACAATGAGGAGCCCTTCATCGCGCAGCCAGTTCCAGGCTCCGGTAGCTCGCTCGGCTGCTATTAAAGAAATCATCTGCGCTTCAGCATAACGAGGTGCCAAGATAGGCAGGTGACACAGAATTCCCTCGTACTTGGTACTTGCCATCATGACTGCCCCGATTCATGTGGATGGCAAGTGACGGTCGAAGGTGGGGTGGCAGTGAAAATGCGCGGAAACCCCGCTCATCCATATTCGCTGGGGGAGTTGTGCCCCAAGGTGAACCATTTTGTGGAGCGTGTGTATAGCCCGCAACGCATCACTACACCTTTAGTACGTACCGGCGCTAAAGGCGAAGGAATTTTCCGTGAAGCAACGTGGAGTGAAGCTTTGGCTCTTGTTGCACAAAAGACCCATGAGGCAATCAACAAACATGGCGGCGAAACCGTGTTGCCGTGGTCGTCGGCAGGTAACCAGGGTCTCTTGCAAATGTCGTCGCTCGACCGCAGGCTGTTTGCGCGGATGGGTTCTTCGCAAACGGTGGGAGCACTGTGTGGAAGTGTTGCCAAGAACGGCTTTATGGCAACCACGGGTTCTGCGCGCAGCACCAACCCCATGCAGATTGTCGATGCACAATTCATCGTGTTGTGGGGAACCAATACGCGGATTACTAACAGGCACCTCTGGCCATTTATTGAAGAGGCGCGCAGCAAGGGTGCAAAAGTTGTGGTGGTCGACCCTATTCGCACCATCACGGCCGATGAAGCCGATTGGTTTATTCAACCCTTCCCCGGCACCGACACGGCGTTGATGCTTGCCATGATGCACGTCATTATTCGTGACGAATTATGTGACGATGAGTTTGTTGCACAGCACACCGAGGGCTTTGAGGAACTCGCAGCAGAAGTTGCGAGTTGGACACCTGAACGCGCAGCAGCGGAGTGCGGTGTAGATGCAATCGACATTGAAACTTTTGCGCATGAATATGCCACTGCGCAACCCGCTTTTATTCGCACCATCATCGGTGCTGAGCATCGTGAAAATGGCGCAATGTTGTTTCGCACCATGGCGTGTTTACCAACGCTCACGGGTTCATGGAAACATCGTGGTGGTGGGCTTTCACGCAGCGTGGGCTCGTGGTTTGATGATTTCGTAGATGATTCCGTCTTTGATTCGGAGCATCTCGTACAAGGAAAGCCACGACGCGCACTGGCATTTACGCAGTTGGGTCAAGTACTCACCGGTACCTCACTCACGCCATCGATATCGGTGTTATATGTCTGGAATGGCAACCCTGTATTAACCTGCCCCAATAGTGCGCTGACTCGCCAAGGCTTAATGCGAGAAGATTTATTTACCGTAGTGAGTGAACAGTTTCTCACCGATACCGCAAAATATGCCGATGTGATATTTCCTGCAGCAATGCAAATAGAACAGCGCGATGTAGTGCCGGCATGGGGGCATTTGTATTTAGGTTGGAATGAAGCCGCAATTGCGCCTGTGGGTGAATGCGTGCCGAATACCGAACTCTTTCGCCGCCTTGCTCATGCAATGGGTTATACCGAACCCGAGCTATTTGAAAGTGATGATTCACTCATCGCTTCAGCGTTGCGTGGTGTTGATATTGAACAATTGCAGCGTGATGGGTTTGTTCCATTACCGAATATTGATGAAGTCCTTTTTTCTGACGGTGTATTTGGAACTGCGTCGGGTAAAGCGCAATTAGCAAGCAAAGATCTTGCTGCACGTGGTCTGCCTTCACTTCCTACGTATGTGCAGTCATCGTCGCGCGCAGGTTCAGCAGAGTTTCCATTAGTGATGCTGACACCAAAACAGCACACCCGTTTCTTGAACACCAGTTACTCGCACTTGCCGCAGCACGGCCCTCGTGAAGAAGGTCCATACGTGGAAATGTGTGCAAGTGATGCAGCTGTTAGGGGCCTGGAAAATGGAGCACAGGCACGAGTGGTGAATGAGCGCGGAGAGATGTTGCTGCCGGTCAAAATAAGTACTCGATTGCCAGAAGGTGTAGTGGCAGTTCCCTTTGGTTGGTGGGATATCAGCCATACAAACTCAAACAATGTGAACGATCTGACCAGCGATGCACATACCGATTGGGGTGGCGGAGTGAGTTTCCACGACACGTTGGTGCAGGTGATCTCGGCGTAACGTCACTTCAAGAGAACTGTCTTGGGGGTTATATGAACGATGTAGATGTCGTAGTAATTGGCTCTGGCATTGCCGGCTTAGCTGCTGCAAATAGCGCTTGGGAGCATGGCTTAAAGCGCGTGCTCATTGCCGAAAGTGAAGGAGTTGTTGGCGGTTCGTCACGACTCTCAGGTGGCATTGTGATGGGTGCGCCAACACGTTTTCAGCAAGCTGCTGGCATTAGCGATACAGCCGATGCACTGTTCAACGATTACATGGCTATCAACCAGTGGATGGTGGAAGCAGGCGTTGTGCGTACGTATTGCAATGAAGCTGGGCCAACAGTCGATTGGTTAGGCGACCTAGGTGTGCAGTTTCACGATGAGCTCATTTTTGGTGGCGGGGAAATCGTGCCACGGTGTCATTGCGCTGTGAATAATGGCCAAGGAATTATTGATGCACTGCATGCAAAGGCACGTGAGCGCGATATTGATATTGCGCTTGGCCAACGAGTGAACCGATTGCTTGTTGAAAATGGGCGAGTAGTAGGAGTTGCAGTAGGTGATGATGAAATTCGTGCAGGTGCAGTCATTGTTGCATCGGGTGGTTTTTCGTTGAACAAAGATCGCCTTGCCGAGTTGTACCCAGCAGCTGCAGCGATGGGCGACTGGCTGTGGTACATCGGTGCCGATGGTGCTCGTGGTGATGCGCTCGATTTCGTTGAGCCTTTAAATGCACAAATCATTGGGCATAATCGCGGTTTGCGTTTGTTGCACCCCAACTTCATTAATGCTGTTGAACCATTTCTGCCAGGGTGGATGGTGTTGGTAAATAAGCATGGTCAACGTTTTGGAACCGAGTCGGCGCCATATGGTGTGATGGATGGTTTTATGCGAGCACAGGGTGATGTCGCGTACGTCATTTTCGACGATCTTGTATTGCATCCGGAACGCGGGCCACAAGTTGCAACGTATAAGCAATCAATTCCTGGTCGCGGTACAGAACGTCACAATGCAAACTGGAATGCAATCATGGTGGAAGACATGGTGAAAGCTGGTCGCATTAAATCGAGTGACACTATTGAAGGCCTTGCGAAAGAACTTGGTCTTCCTCAAAACAAACTTGCAGGAACCATTGCGCGTTACAACGCAGGTGCGCACGCAGGTGTCGACGATTACAACAAAGAAGAAAAGTTTTTGCGCCCACTTGAGTATCCACTTTTTTACGGTGCAGAAGTGCGCCCTGCAACATTGTGTTTCACTGCAGTGGGTATGCGTATCGATAGTCAAGCGCGTGTACTCAACGACATTGGTGAAGTAATTCCCGGTTTGTATGGAGCTGGTGAATGCACCGGCGGCATTATTGGCGACCGCTATGTGGGCAGTGGCAACTCGCTGTCGAACGGGGCCACCTTTGGCCGGATTGCCGGCCGGTCGGTGGGAACCACTTTCCATGCCTAAATCGTCGTTTTTGACCCTTATTCCATAAGGGTTTGGCAACTTATACAAACATGAGATTGCTTCTTAGAGTTCTCTTACTCTTTTCTTAGAGAATCTCTAGGAACGACAACGAAAGTGTCTTTTGTCAAAGGGCATCCGCCCCCCAACACAGGAGAATCCAATGAAAAAGACAAACTTGAAGAAAAGCATTGTTGCTGCAAGTGTGGCCGCAGGAATCGCCGGTGGCTTGGTTGCCGGCCTTGCCCTCGGAGTTCCCGGCTTTGCCGGTGCACAAGCAAACAACTCCCCATTGAACGTTCAGGGCAGTTCCGCTGCCCTGGCGAAGTCGGCAGTAGTGAACTTGTCTGACACCATCCAAGTTCCTTCAGTTGGTGCGTCAAGCACTGGTGGTAAAGAGCATGGTCCGAAGCTTGAAGCAGCTGCCAAGGTTCTTGGTGTGACTGCTGAAGAGTTGAAGACTGAACTTTCAACGAAGTCGCTTGCCGACGTCGCGAAAGCAAAAGGTATCGACATTACGAAAGTGACCGATGCGCTTGTTGCTGAGTTCAAAGCTCATCTTGACGAAGAGGTTGCTTCTGGTGAGCACACCCA
>WLST01000073.1 GCA_009711295.1 Actinomycetota bacterium
ACTTGTGGAGCAGTTTGCAGTGACAATGCCTGCCGATGGGCCAGATGGGTTAGTGAACGTAGGTCTGGGGTTTTGGTATAGAAACCCAGCATTTAGCACCATTACACCAGGCTATGTACCAGTAACTCACCCAGTGGGGGAGAGTGCATCGCTCACTATTGCTGGGTTGAAAGTAAAAATGAAACATTCACCGAGTGATTGCGATGATTCGGTGAACATGTATTTCCCAGCACTGGAAACTTGTGTGCATAACTCCGTTTGGCCAACGGTTTTTAATGTGTTTGCAATTCGCGGTGAGGAGTACCGCGATCCGCGAGTGCTGATCCCTGGAATTGACCACATCATCAATTGGTCGCCGAGTTTCATGGTGGCAACACATGGGCCTGCATTGGTGGGCAAAGACAATATTCGCGAAAAGGCAACTCGCTACCGCGATTCACTGCAATACATGTGGGATCAATCGGTACGTGGAATCAACAAAGGTTGGACGATGGATGAAGTGTCCTCGCGCATTTCTTTGCCTGCGTTATACGACGAGGACTACCTCACCTCTGAACGTTACGGAGTAGTTGAACATCACCTGCGTCAAATATTCATTGGCCTGCGTGGTTGGTTCGATGGTGATGAATCGAAACTCTTTCCTGTAGAGCCAAAGGAAAGATACGCAAAACTGATTGCGGGCTTTGGCGGGCGAGAGGAAGTAGCACGCCAGGCGCAAGCAGCACTTGAAGCTAATGACGTTCGTTGGGCAACAGAACTATCGACGTGGCTGGCACGCTCTGCGGGCGCAACCATTGCAGATAGGGCACTTCTGGCAAGTTGTTTGCGTGTTATTGCCGAGCGTACACCTGCTGCCAATATTCGTAACTGGGCTATTACCCGCGCAAGGCACCTTGACGGCTCAATGCCAATGGACCGGTTTATGCGCCACACATTTAGTTCTGGAGTGTTACGAACCACGCCAAGCGATGAACTCATTGCAACGTTGCGCGTTCTTGTTGAACCATCGGCGATTGACGGGATGAATCATCACATTGCATTTCACATTGATGATGTTCTTTGTGGTTTGCATGTGCGTAATGGAGTAGCAGTTCCTACTACCGGGGCAAACGCCGACAGCACAGTGGTGATGTCGCAGAAAACATTGCATGCACTTTTGAAAGGTTCCGTGTTGTGGAGCGACATGGTTGCAGAGAGTTCGGTGTCGATAAATGGCGACGTAGGTGCGGTAGATAGGTTCCGAAAAGCGCTTGAGAATAAGGGTTTTTCATCGTGAATTCTTCATTGCCTCATGCAACTCCACCATATGCGGGTGAAATGGGCGCCACTATTCCCGAGTCACAACCCACTGCAATTCCCATCACACAAGCTCCTGCTGGCGCACCCAATATTGTGCTCGTGCTGCTCGACGATGTGGGGTTTGGAACATGTGGAACATTCGGCGGTCCCGTGCCGACACCAGCATTAGACAGAGTGGCGAAAAATGGATTGCGCTACAACCAGTTTCATACCACCGCCTTGTGTTCGCCTACGCGAGCAGCAATGTTGACAGGGCGTAACCACCACACCGTGCACATGGGCGGCATTCCAGAAGCCGCAAACGTATTTCCTGGTTACGACAGTGTTATACCTAAAGAAGCTGCATCGGTAGCTGAAATACTGAAGTTGTCGGGCTACTCCACATCGTGTTTTGGGAAGTGGCATCTCACGCCCATGTGGGAACAAACACTGGCGGGACCTTTTGATAGATGGCCTACCGGGATGGGCTTTGAACGCTTTTATGGAATCATCAATGCTGAGGCATCGCAGTGGGAGCCACCTCTCTTTGACCAAACCACCCCAGTGATGCCCTATGAAGGTCGTGATGACTACCACATGACTGAAGACATCGTTGATCAGGCAATTTCGTGGATGCAGATTCAGAAAAGTTCGCAACCTCAAAAGCCATTTTTTACTTATGTAGCAACAGGCGCAATGCACTGCCCGCATCATGTGGGCAAAGAGTGGATTGACAAATTCAAAGGCCAATTTGATGGCGGTTGGGATGCGTTGCGCGAGGAGATTTATGCGCGGCAGTTGGAGTCGGGTGTGATTCCGTCGGAAACTTTGTTAACAGAGCGACCCGAAGAAATTCCTTCGTGGGCCGATTACCCCGACCGGTATAAACCCGTTGCCAGCAGGCTGATGGAAACCTTTGCGGGTTTCTTGGCGCATACCGATGCACAAATTGGCAGGTTGCTCGACGCGGTAGAAGACCTCGGAATTGCAGAAAATACGCTGTTTATTTACGTCACTGGCGATAACGGAGCTTCTGCAGAAGGAACAATTCACGGCGCATGGAGTGCACCATCATTTCAAAATGGAATTCCTGAAGACCCTGAATGGCTGCTGGAACACATGGATGACTTTGGCTCTGCGCGATGCGAGAACCACTACAACGTTGGCTGGGCATGGGCACTTGACTCTCCATTCCAGTGGATGAAACAGGTGGCTTCACATTTTGGTGGCACTCGCAACGCAATGGCACTGTCGTGGCCTAGCCGTATTGCTGACACCGGCACCTTGCGCACTCAGTTCCATCACGTGGTCGATGTGATGCCAACAATCTTGGCGGCAGCAGGTATTGAAATGCCAACACGCGTGAATGGCCTTGAGCAATTGCCCGTCGATGGGGTATCGATGTTGTACACCCTCGATGCGCCGCAAGCAGAGAGCCTGCGAACCACCCAATACTTCGAGATGTTTGGCAACCGGGCTTTGTATCACGATGGTTGGATTGCCTCGTGTTATCACGGCCGCGTTCCCTGGAACAGATTCGGTTCTTTTCCCTTTAACGGGCCAGAGGAAAAATGGGAGCTCTACAACATTCGAGAAGATTTCTCTCAAGGCAACGACCTGGCTCTTGAATATCCGGAAAAATTACGAGCGTTGCGAGAGATGTTCGACGAAGTTGCAGTGCAGCACAATGTGTACCCGCTGCGTGAACCCATCTCGGCATTAGGGATGCCCATCTTGCCGCCAGAGAGTTTGGGTGGCTTGAAGAAATGCACATACACCTCGGCGCACATTCGGATGCCTGAGCGTTCTGTAGTGAACTTGAAAAACTGTTCTTTTCGCATCACGGCCAATATCAAAGTGGGCGATGGGGGAGAGCGCGGGGTGATTGCTTGCCAAGGCGGAAATATGGCCGGATGGTCGTTGTACTTAGACGATGCTGGTTGCCCTGTGTACCACTACAACTGGATGGGCCATGATCATTTTGTAGCGTGTTCTTCTACGCCGCTTTCACCAGGTGCACATGAAGTCATTGTTGACTTTGTGTACGACGGCGGCTTCGGTGCTGGTGGTGATGCCGTGTTGCTTGTTGACGAAAAAGCAGTTGCTCACGCTCGCGTAGAACGCACAGTCCCCATTGTCTTTTCAATGAGCGGAGAGTCATTCGACATCGGAATGGACACGGGTGCGCCGGTAGGAAAGTACCCACATGTGTATCGCTTCACCGGTGAAATTCGTGGGGTGACCTTGGAACGTCTTGACGAACCAAACCCCGAAATTGCTGCGCGTATCGCTGAAGGCGAATTTCGTGCGAGTATTGCCACTCAGTAGGGCTAAAAGCCTTATCTTTCAACAGATTCAGGGTCTCGCCGACCTGAAATATGGTCTTTTTACTACTAGATTTACATTAAATGCATATTCGGTCTGTGGTGGCGGGCGGCTTGACCGCTTTGGGAGTTGCTCTACTCCTTGCCGCATGCGGTGGCGGCGGTGCTGCTTCGAATAATTCGCTACCTGCGAAGAACGCTGCACTGCCTGCAGGAGAAGTCGATAGTGGTGCAAAACCAAACCCAGATGGTTTTGCATTTCCCAACTTTGGCGCGGCTGCAACACCAGCTGAATTCAATGCAAACGATGTATCGACGATGTTTTCTTCTGGGTCTGAAATCTGTGTGCAGACCACGGGAGATTGTGAACTGTCGGCTGAAGCACGCGCATGGGCACGCATGGTCAACCAAGCGCGTGTGTCGGGTCACTGCGAAGGGCTCGCAGTTCTTGCCTCTACGCGATTCATTGGCAAGGAATTACCAAAGACAATCACGCTTGCGCAGCAAGATGAAATTACGCATGCCATCATGCGCGCATTTGCTACCCAATTTCTCAATGAAACTCAAGAGGCAACTAAAGGGTGGGCAAAAAAGCGTCCGTCGGAAATTGTTAATGCATTAGTGGATTCATTGAAGGTTGGCGCGCCCAAATTTACCTTGGGCGTTTATACCGACTCCGGTGGCCACGCAGTACTTCCTTACGCCGTGGAGTTTCCTTCAGTTGATATTGCACACATCATGGTCTACGACTCGAACTGGCCAGGAATGGATCGCTACGTCGAAGTGAATCTCGCAAAAGAAACCTGGCAGTTTTCGTTTTCTGGCGCCGACCCAGCATCTGACCCACAGGTATGGCAGGGAGGGAAGGGCGATCTTGATATCACCCCTCTCGATGCCCGGGTCAATGGCACGTGCCCATTCTGTGACGGCAAGGTGGGGGCACAGAAGTCGTTGTTGCTGATTCGTTCGGCAAAACCTGACTGGTCCATTCAGTCCGCCGACGGTGAGCTGACAGCAGGTTCGCAATTGGTAGGAGAAAGTGTGGTGCGCCCATTGCGCTCAGCGCTTCCACCTCGCCCTGATGTAGCCGATGCCTCACGACAAGGGCCGACCGATTATCTCGTCTTTACAAACCTGAGTGGTAAAGGCGCTTCCATTCGACTTGGTTCAACTGCTCGTGTCGTTGGCGTCACACCGCAGGCAATTTTTGAAATTGACGCGCAGTCAACAGCACCTTCAGTAGAAATTCAGATTTCAGACGCACAAGTTGCTGTTGACGACCCGCAAGTTGGCCTCACGCTTTCTAATGAAGACACCGTGGCGTCGTCGGCCGGTAACACCAACACGGTGAGCGTGGCGGAGGGTGGCATCACAGTCACTATTACAACCGATGAAGGTGAGGCGCTTGAATTCAAAACATCAGAAGAAGCACCTGCTATAGATGTTCGTACTGGTTCGGCGAACGGCGCCACCGAAGGCGCGAAGTATGAAGTGTTCACTCAGGTATCGCCATCAGAGACAGAGCACCTTGTGGTGACCGACGATGGGGAGAAGAACACCACTCGTCAACAAGGTCAACTAGAGAATCAAAAAACCACAACAAAAATGCCGGAAGTATTAGATGCTCCACTCGTAAAGGCCGGTCTGCCGCCGCCAGATGCCCGTGAATTTACCGGCAAGCCAGATCTTGCTTCCGTGCCGGTGGAAACGACAACAACAACGACTGTTGCAGCAACAACCACCACGACCGAAGCGCCAGCACCTTCAACAACTGTGGCGCCAACTACAACAACAACAGTGGCCCCCACTACGACCACCACAACAATTCCTGTAGCCCCAACCGCAGCACCAAGCGAGAGTGACGTCTTGGCATTGCCATTAGTTGACCCGGCGCAACCGTTGCGCACCTCGTCGGCCTTCAACCCGGGTGATGAAGTAACAGTGCGTTATTCCGGTCTTGTCCCACGACAGTGGGTGCAGCTGATTGTTGCTTCAACTCCTGAGGTACTCGATACGGCAATTGCCGATGCCTCTGGGTCGGTCTCTCTGTCGGGAAGAGTGCCTACGTCGTTGTTGCCAGGCAATCATCATCTCGCCGTTTTCCAGCCGCAGACAAGAACGGGTGTACGTCAGGCGATGACCTACACCTTGCCGGTTTTCCCGCCAAGTGCACCACGATCTGTTTCAGTTGTCGTGAGCAATGCTCAAGCAACAGTGAGTTGGGTAGCGCCAAGTTCAAACGGTGGCGCAGCTATCACTTCATATCTTGTTACTTCTTCGCCAGGAGTTCATTCATGTACATACACAGTGCCGGCGGGCAGTACGGCAGCACCTTCGTGCATAGTCACCGGTTTAACGAATGGTCGTTCATACACCTTCACCGTGTCGGCAACGAATAGCGCTGGTACGAGTGAGCAGTCGGCAATTTCTGCTTCTGCCATTCCGGTTACCACACCAAGTGCGCCAATGTCGGTCGTAGGAACCTCCGGTGATTCTCGGGTGAACCTGTCGTGGACTGCGCCTCTTCAAAACGGTGGAACGGAAATTACCGATTATGAAGTGTGGTACTCAGCATTCTCCATCGGACCATTCGTAACCTTCCCAGACTCAGTGTCGACCAGCAGAACTGCTGTAGTAACGGGGCTCACGAATGGTTCTACGTACTACTTCAAGGTTGTCGCAGTGAATGCGGTGGGTCTTGGTGAAACGTCTGCGATGTCGGCCGGGGTAGTGCCTGCAGCGGTACCTAGTGTGCCCACTTCAGTATCAGCTGCGCGTGGTGATGAACTTGCGACGATTTCTTGGACAGCACCAGCAAGCAATGGTGCAACGATTACGCGCTACACCGTGACGTCAAACCCAGGTGGGCTGACTTGTATTTGGGCGAGTGGTCCGCTGAGTTGTGATGTTGTCGGTCTTACCAATGGCACGTCGTACACGTTTACTGTGGCGGCAACTAACAGCGTTGGTGAAGGAAACCCTTCGAGTGCATCACAGGCAGTAGTGCCAGCTGCGGTGCCCGGGCACCCCACTTCAGTTTCAGGATCAAGTGGCAATAGTGCTGTTTCTTTGACGTGGCTGGCGCCGAGTTCTATCGGGGGTTCAGGAATTCTCGATTACATCATTGAGTACTCGTCAAACTCGGGCGCAACGTGGACGACCTTTGCCGATGGAACTTCGACTGCTACGTCCGCATTGGTGACTGGATTAACGAACGGAACCTCGTATGTCTTCCACGTCGCAGCAACTAATAACGTTGGAACAGGTCAGTTCTCCACAGTTTCACTTGGAGTCATTCCGTCAACTACACCTAGCGCACCATCGATTGGTTCGATCACAACTTCGAATGCGTCGTTGTCGGTGGCGTTCACTGCCGGTGATTCTGGTGGGTCGGCAATTACGAGTTACAAATATTCCACTGATGGTGGAACCACATTCAGAACGCGTGCGACGGGCACGACAGCGTCACCGCTTGTGATTTCAACACTGAGTAGTGATGGCACGACAGCGTTGGTGAATGGGACGTCCTACAGTGTTCAAATCGAAGCTGTTAACGCTAATGGTGACGGGGTTGCGTCAGCAACAACAACAGCTGTCCCGTCAACTACACCTAGTGCACCAATGATTAGCTCAATCACAACATCGAATGCTTCGTTGTCGGTGGCGTTCACTGCGGGTGCTTCTGGTGGTTCGGCGATAACGGGTTACAAGTATTCCACTGATGGTGGAACCACGTTTATGACTCGTGCCACGGGCACCACAGGGTCACCGCTTGTGATTTCGACATTGAGTACGGATGGTACGTCACCTTTGGTGAATGGGACTTCTTACAGTGTTCAAATTAAAGCGGTGAATGCGAATGGTGATGGTGTGGCGTCGGTATCAACTGCTGGGGTTCCGTCAACTACACCTAGCGCACCATCGATTGGTTCGATCACAACTTCGAATGGGTCGTTGTCGGTGGCGTTCACGGCGGGTGCTTCTGGTGGTTCGGCGATAACGGGTTACAAGTATTCCACTGATGGTGGAACAACGTTTATGACTCGTGCAGCGGGCACTACAGGCTCGC
>WLST01000074.1 GCA_009711295.1 Actinomycetota bacterium
GAGCCATTACCTCACCAACAAGCTGATAGGCCGCGAGGCCCTCCCAAACCGAAAAACTTTCGTTACCTCGCCATGCGACAAAGTAACGGCATCTGGTATTAGCAGTCGTTTCCAACTGTTATCCCAAAGTTTGGGGCAGGTTCCTCACGTGTTCCTCACCCGTTCGCCACTAAATCTTCCGCGGTGTTACCACCACATGGATTCCGTTCGACTTGCATGTGTTAAGCACGCCGCCAGCGTTCGTCCTGAGCCAGGATCAAACTCTCCGTTGAAACCGAAACCAGCCGAAGCTGGAAACCGTTTGGAAAGTTTGTGGTGACGAGCGGAATCTACTCTGCAATGTCACCACAACCTTGGCTTTAATTTGTTGACCGATCGGTGTGACCCGACCGGCGGTATTACTTGTTTGGTCAGACTGGCGTCTGACCAGAATTGACAGACGGAAAGCAAAAAGCCTTCCGCCCGCACTGGCGTTCTATCTTCTCTTTCGTTTTCAAGGAGCAAAGTGGGCACCCGCCCGAAAGCGGTCATGCCGAACCTCCACAGTTCCGGGCAACAGGTGCAACCGGCTTTTGGGGGCGAGTGTCAACTCTATAGGCGTTTTGACGAAAACGTCAACCCGAATTCTAGAGATTTTCACTCGACGACTATCGCAGCGAAACGGAGTTGCCTCCACCTCGGTGTGATGATCAACCAGCTATTGCTGGGCTCTGCAGATTATCGGGAAACACAGGATTAGCAACCAGCATCAGAGAAATATTTTTAATTAATGACTTTTCTCAACGAGGTGGTATGCCGTTTTTCCTCTGCGTACTAATAAGTACTTTCCATGGAGCTCGGTGAGGTCATTTACTGCAGTTTCCAGTGTGACAACTTGACCATTAATACGCACGCCGCCTTGCTCTATTGTGCGTCGCGCTTCACTTTTTGAACTGCATAATTTGATATCGCTCAATAACGAAACGATGTCTGCTGGTAGTTGTTGAATACTTGAGCAAGGAACTTCGCGAGACACTGCCACAAATGCTTCCTTGCTGGCTCCTGATGGATCGGCACCAAACAAGATCTCAGATACCTGTGCAGCAGCAAGAGCCGCAGCATCACCGTGCACCATTGCGGTGAGTTCTTGGGCAAGGTGCTTTTGCGCCGAGCGCTTTTCAGGAGCCGTTGCATGTTCGGCAAGGATCCCTGCACATTCTTCAAGCGATGACAGCGAGAATTGCGGCAAATACCGAGCAATTTCTGCATCGGAGAGCTGCATCCAGAATTGACGGAATTGATAGGGGCTGGTGCGCTCTGCATCGAGCCACACTGCCCCATCGGCTGTTTTGCCGAACTTCGAGCCGTCGCTGCGGGTGACGAGCGGCCAGGTAATGCCGTGAGCCTGGCGGGAAAGGGTTTTACGAATGAGGTCGATACCGGCGGTGATGTTGCCCCATTGGTCGCTGCCCCCCATTTGCAATTCCACATCGTGGGCGGCACTGAGATGACGGAAATCGTTTGCTTGTAAGAGCATGTAACTGAATTCAGTGAATGACAGTCCATTTTCCGAGGTCAGACGTGATTTCACGGAGTCTTTGGCCAGCATCTGGTTGATGGTGATGTGTTTGCCCACATCACGCAAAAAGTCGAGCGCGGTGACCTGAGCGGTCCAATCGGCGTTGTTCACTAGGGTGGCTGCATATTTTCCGGGGGTGAAGTCGAGTAATCGACTGAGTTGCTCTGAGATGCACGAAACGTTGTAGTTCAAGGTCTCGGCATCGAGCAAGTTACGTTCTTCGCTGCGGCCTGATGGGTCGCCCACCATTCCTGTTGCGCCCCCGGCGAGCGGGAAAGGGCGATGCCCAGCGAGTTGCAGACGCCGCAGAGATATCTGACCAAGCAAGTGCCCCACATGCAAAGAATTAGCTGTGGGATCGAAGCCAACGTAAACACCCACCGAATGGTTCGCCAGGCGCTCTTCCAGGGCTGCAGCCGGCGTGGAGTCGTGGACGAGCCCGCGGGCCTGCAGTTCGGGAAAGATATTCACCTATTTATGTTGCCATGTGCCACCCGTGAATACGGTTTTATTTTCCAAAATCTTTTGAGGCTAGGTTTGCGCTGTGGCAGCACCGGAATTGACCTTTCACGATGCACTTCTCCAGCAAAGTGCTAGTTGCAACCAATTGGGCTCCCCCATCTATGCCGAAATTTTCCATGCGATGGCACTGGACATTGAAAGCAATGGTGTGACCGCTCGCATTTCTGACAATCTCACGATTCGTCCACAACGCGATGCGGCACCACTGCGCATTGCAGGTGCAATTCATCGGCTCGCATTAACAGGCAAAGCACCCGACATTGCTCGTCACTTTCCCTCAACGAGAGGAACACCTGGACCAACTCTCATTGTTGATTACCTCAACGCACTCACCACCTTTCGCAACGAGATTGAAGATGGCCTTGCGCGTTCTGTTCAGACAAACGAAGTAGGACGCACCACAATGCTCGTCACAGGTATGTCGTTCTTTGCACGGGCGGCAGGAATTCAACAAACACATCTGCGCGAAATTGGTTCATCATGCGGTTTGAACTTACAAGTCGACAACTATTTTTTTGACACCAATGACTGCGAGTACGGAGACAGAAATGCTCGTGTGCAATTCACAGCCAATGCATGGGGCTCACCTATTCCCAACATTTCACAGTGCCCGTCACTTCTTTCTCGACGTGGCTGCGATGTTGCGCCATTAAATGCCCACAATGAGAATGACCAGTTGACTCTTTTGTCATTTGTGTGGCCAGATCAATTCGAACGCTTTGAGCGACTGCGACACGCAATAGATAATGCATGCGCTTCGCCAACGTATGCCCCACCCGATCAACAAGACGCGGCTATATGGATCCATGAACAGCTTGCCAAGATTCCTAGCAATGAACCTGTTCTGATATTTCATTCCATCGTGTGGCAATATCTCAGCAGAGAAACGAAAGATCAGTTTCGCGCTGAAGTAGACGAGTTTTGTGCCCAACGGGAAGCTCCAACGGGTTGGTTACGCATGGAACCAGCAGGGCCAGTTGCCGATTTACGTATTGACATTTGGCAAGGCGCACGCAAAACACATAGCGACCAAGTGCTTGCCGACAGTTCGTATCACGGCATCGGCACGCGCTCGCTCACTCATTAGATCGCGAGAAGGTCTTCCCACTCGCCACGCGCTACTTCTATTGCTAGCTCTAGTTGTTGTCGTTGTATCTCTCCGGGCACCGGACCCGCGCCGCCAGGCGACGTACGCATGGATACACCAACACCAGGGGCAATGAGTTCTGCTGCGAATTTGCCAAAGAGGTCACTCTCTAATGCAAGGTCATGCAGGGGTGTTCCACTCTGGAGTGATTTCTGCACTAATTCACCTACATGAGCGTGTGCCTGCCGGAACGGAATTCCTTTACGCACCATCCACTCGGCGAGGTCGGTTGCCGCCATGAGCTGGTCGTCGGCGGCAAGTTGCATGCGTTCTTTGTTGAACGTGGCAGTTGAGATCATTCCCGACAAAGCACTGAGCGCTAACTTCACCTGATTCACCGAATCAAACAACGGTTCTTTATCTTCCTGCAAGTCACGGTTGTACGCCAGAGGCAAGCCCTTCAATGTGGTGAGCAAACCAGTGAGGTTCCCAATGAAACGACCCGACTTGCCGCGAGCGAGCTCTGCAATGTCGGCATTTTTCTTCTGCGGAAGCATTGATGAGCCCGTGGAATACGTGTCGTCTAATTTTGCAAAGCCAAACTCTTCTGTGGTCCACAACACCCACTCTTCTCCGATGCGAGATAAATGGACGCCAAGCAATGCAATATTGAAAAGTGCCTCTGCCACGAAATCGCGATCGGAAACCGCATCGAGTGAATTCGCAAAGGCAGAGCGAAAGCCCATTTCCTTTGCCGTCAAGGACGGATCAATGGGCAGAGACGACCCTGCAAGAGCACCTGCGCCGAGTGGAGAGATGTTTCCTCTATCGATGGCAGAAAAGATTCTGTCGGTGTCGCGCAGCAATGACCATGCATGAGCAGCAAGGTGATGCGACAGCTGCACGGGCTGTGCTCGCTGCAGATGCGTATAACCCGGCATGTAAATGCTGCCCTTGCCCCAGCCAGCAGCATCGGCAGACGCAACCAGCACGTCGATGAGGTCGAGTACGCGCCCAGCAACCAACGTGAGTTCGCGCCTGGTCCACAACCGTAAAGCAGTTGCCACCTGGTCGTTACGGCTACGCGCAGTGTGCAGCTTGGCACCCGCATTGCCCGCCAACTCTGTAACACGACGTTCAATTGCTGTGTGAATGTCTTCATCGCTTGGAGCAAAGCTGAATTGTCCTGATGAGAATTCATCATGCACCTGTGACAGTGCTACTCGAACCGACTCTGCTTCTTCGCTGCTCAACAATTTTGCCCGTTCAAGACCATTGACATGTGCACGTGAGCCAGTGATGTCGTCGTGCCAGAGCACCTTGTCGAAAGGCAAGCTGACGGTAAAAGCCATGAGTTCTTCTGCAGGTCCACTGGAAAAACGACCATGCCACAGCTGGCCCCGTGATGATTCTTGCTCGGTCACGATGGACTTCCTTTCAACCCGGCTAACGCCCGTAATTCAACAGATAACTTCTTTCCACCCACTGCTTCAGTTGCCACACACATAATGGTGTCGTCTCCTGCCACCGTGCCAAGCAAGCCTTTTGGTGCCGCACGATCGAGAGCCGATGCAACGACATGCGCACAACCTGGTGGTGTACGCAAGATGACCATGTTGCCGCTGTAAGACACTTCAGCCACCCATTCGCTCATCACGCGACGCAATTGGTCGTTGGTCGCACGTCGAGCGGGTTCGAAACTTGCAATTGCGTAAATAGTGTCGCCCTGCGATGAACGCACCTTCACTGCGCCAACTTCTTCTAAGTCACGTGAAATCGTGACTTGCGTGGCTGTGATTCCTTCTTTTGCAAGCATGGTGCGCAATTCATTTTGACTTGATACTTCTTTGGTCTCGATGATGCGCACGAGTGCTTGTTGCCGTTGTGCTTTTGTACTCATGACTGCGCACTTTCTTTCACTAGTGCACCTTGTTGTTCAAAAATCCAAGCCAATAAACCGCGAGCGCTGTGCAAGCGGTTATGGGCCTGTTCAAAGACTCGACTGTTGGGCCCATCGATGACAGCAGCTTCCACTTCGGAACCACGATGCGCTGGGAGGCAATGATAAAAACATACGCCTTGTTGCGCCTTGGCCATCAGATCTTGAGTCACCATGAAGCCAGAAAACGCGGCGGCCTTTTCTGCTGCCACAGATTCTTCACCCATCGAGATCCAGACATCGGTGTGTACGGCTATTGCACCATTTACGGCTTCTGCGGGTGCTGCTACATACTGTGCGCTTCCCTTGCCTAAAGCATTAATAGTTGCAAGTTCACTTTCGGTGGGACGATATTGAGTCGGTGTGGACACAACAAACTCTGCACCAAGCATGACGCAAGCCTGAGCGAGCGAGTTGGCAACATTGTTGAAGTCACCTACCCAAGCAATCCTCTTTCCCTGCACATCGCCATGTTGTTGCTGCATTGTTAAGACATCGGCAAGTGCTTGCAATGGGTGCGCAACATCACTCAACATATTCACAACGGGAACCGTTGACACCGAAGCCATTCTCTGCACGACATCGTGCTTGAATACCCGAGCGCCAAGAAATGCGTGGTACCCCGCCATCACTTGGGCAACATCCTCCGCGGTTTCTCGTACATCGATACCCACTTCTTCGCCACGGGTATAAACAGGGTGACCGCCAAGTTGCGCCACAGCTACTTCCATTGAGTGCCGTGTTCTGTTCGACGGCTTTTCAAAAATGAGAGCAGCGCAATGGCCACTGAGCGGAGCGCCTAACTGAGCCACTGGCACCTGTGCGAGTGCAAGAACATCATGCAGCTCTTGCACGGCAAGATCGGAAATATCGAGAATATGACGAACGCTCATGACACCGCCTCAACTTCCTTCATGACCCGAGCCATCACATTGGTGAATATGTCAACTGCTTCATCAATGTGTTCAGCACTGACGTTCAATGGTGGAGCCATACGAATTGTTGAAGCATTCACCGCATTCGTTACCAAACCCTGAGCGAGGCATGCCTGATACACCTTTGTGGCGTCACATCCGGGCGCCAACTCGATGCCGAGCAAAAGGCCAGCCCCCCGAACGCCAATGACGCCAGGAATAACGACCAGCTTCTTGGTGAGTTGCGCGCCAACAGAAACTGCAAGTTGCGGAGCATTAATGCGTTTCATTTCCGCAATGACTGCACGCACTACAGAGGTAACAAGTGCTGTGCCGCTATAGGTACTGCCATGGTCTCCTGGTTGAAGCACCTTGGCAACGTCTTCCTTCACCCAAATAGCGCCAACAGGAACGCCATTGCCGAGCGCTTTAGCCATGAGCACAGCATCGGGTGAGATACCAGAATGTTCAAAGCCAAACCATTTTCCGGTACGTCCCAT
Source organism: Actinomycetota bacterium (assembly GCA_009711295.1). Lineage (GTDB taxonomy): Bacteria > Actinomycetota > Acidimicrobiia > Acidimicrobiales > Ilumatobacteraceae > F1-20-MAGs119. Next base: position 6,521 of record WLST01000074.1, read on the forward strand.
ACCTGTTTGCACTTCATCGATAATGAGCAGCACACCGCGTTCTTTACACAGCGACTCGACAGCTTTCAAGTAACCAGCGGGGGCTGGGATGACTCCGCCTTCGCCTTGAATTGGCTCCAGCAATACAGCCGCTACCGATGAATCGACGGCTTGTGACAGCGCCTCAATATCGCCATAGGCAACGTGCTTGAAACCTTCGGGCATGGGCTGGAATGGTTCATGTTTTGCCGGTTGGCCAGTGGCTGCGAGTGCACCAAGAGTACGGCCATGAAAACTACCGAGGGCCGACACCATTGTGTGGCGACCACGTCCGCCGTGTTTACGAGCGAGCTTGATTGCTGCTTCATTGGCTTCTGCACCTGAGTTACAGAAAAACACTTGACCGCTACTGCCTGTGGCACTTTCCAAAAGCTGGTTGATATCGATAGCTGCTGCAGTGGCAACTGGGTTAGCAAAAAAGTTACTCACATGAATGAGTTCAGCAGATTGCTGAGTCAATGCATCGGTGACACATGAATGAGAGTGACCCAATGAGGTGACCGCGAGACCACAGAGGAAATCGAGATAACGCTTTCCTTGTGAGTCCCAGAGTTCCGTTCCTTGTCCGCGAACAAACATCACCGCAGGTGGTCCGAAGACTGGAAGAAATGGACAATGGTCCATACCTGCGGCCTCTGGCACTGGTTGAGCGTTGTTCTCGAGAAATGCGTGCTTCGTCATGACTTTGCCACCTTTGTTGAATCACTTTTTGTCACCATTGTTCCAATACCTGCGTCTGTAAAAAGCTCAATAATGCTCACGTGAGCAATGCGCCCGTCGAGAATATGAACAGCTGGAACACCCAACCCAACAGCTTCCATACAGCTCTCTGCTTTCGGAATCATTCCGCCGGCAATTGTTCCGTCGTTGAGAAGTTCATTGAGTTCACTAGCCGTGAGAGCGCTAATGAGTGAGTCGGCCCGAGACACATCACGACGTAGCCCCTCAATATCGGTGAGATACAGAAGCTTCTCGGCTTTCATTTCGCCCGCCACGAATGCAGCTACTGAATCGGCATTGATATTGAAGGTTTGTCCGCTGGAGTCGACACCCACCGTTGCAATGACCGGGATTTCACCTGCGCTAAGAACAGCGCCCAA
>WLST01000075.1 GCA_009711295.1 Actinomycetota bacterium
CAAGCGCGCAATATGTTGGTAGAACGCATCACCGATGCGCTTGCTGAATTGGTCGATATCGATGCGCCAGAAGTGATGGTGGCAAGTGATTTGCAAAATCGCGTGCAGAACACCATCCAGCAGTTTCAAGCACAAGGTATTGCTCTCGACCAGTGGTTGTCGGCAACGGGCCAAGACACCAATGCATTCATTGAATCAATGCGTGGCCAGTCACAAAAAGCCGCCAAGGCCGACCTCGCATTGCGTGCTGTTGCTGTAGCAGAAGGTCTTGAAGTCACTTCCGACGATCTCGACCTCGAGTTTCAGCGCGTAGCGATGCAAGTGGGGCAAAAAGTTACCCAGGTGCGCAAGGCTTACGAGAAGAACGACGCAATCCCCGATTTGTCGGCACAAATTGCCAAATCAAAAGCCCTCGATTGGCTATTGCACAACGTGACAATGGTCGACCCCGATGGAAATGCTCTCGATCGTGACACCGTGCTCGGACATTCTGACCACGATCACGACCATGATCATGATCACGACCACGATCACGACTAGTTTTTGAACCAGCAACGACATTTAAAGGGCACTGAGGCATGATGAACAGCATTACGAACTATTACGTTCCCAACGTCACGGAAACTACAAGCCGTGGCGAACGTGTTTACGACCTCTACAGTCGTTTGCTCAAAGAGAACATCATCTTCTTGGGCACGCCCATCGACGACACTATTGCCAACCTCATTTGCGCGCAGCTCATTCACCTCGAGAGCGAAAACCCCGATAAAGACATCAACATCTATATCAATAGTCCTGGTGGCGATATCACGGCCCTTTTTGCCATTTACGACACCATGCAATTCATCAAGAACGACATCGCCACCATTTGCCTCGGGCAAGCAGCGTCGGCCGCTGCAGTGCTTTTGGCCGCCGGAACGAAGGGGAAGCGCCTGGCTTTGCCGCATGCTCGAGTTCTTTTGCATCAGCCATACGCTCAAGTTGGCTACTCACAGGTCACCGATCTCGAGATCGCAGCCCGTGAAATCATGAGGATGCGCGACATTTTGGAAGAAATATTGGCCGGCCACACGGGGCAGCCCATTGAAAGAATTCATGCCGATACCGACCGTGACTTCGTAATGGAAGCACAAGAGGCACTCGCGTATGGCATTATCGATGGAGTTATATCTAACCGTCAGTTGACCGACCGCTCAGGCCCGATCCGCTGATCAACGTATTGGGAGGGCCTCGTGGCAAAATTCGGTGATTCAGGAGAATTGCTGAAGTGCTCGTTTTGCGGTAAATCGCAAAAACAAGTGAAGAAGCTCATCGCCGGCCCAGGCGTTTACGTTTGCGACGAGTGCATTGAACTCTGCAACGAAATTATTGAAGAGGAATTCGCTGAAACAGGCGATGTTCGCTTTGAAGAATTACCCACGCCGCGTGAAATTCGCACCTTCCTCGATGAATATGTCGTCGGTCAAGAACAGGCGAAAAAAGTTCTCGCTGTTGCCGTGTTCAACCACTATCGGCGTATTCAGCACCAAATCTCGTCAGCCGCAACGCGACGTGACGACGTAGAACTACAAAAGAGCAATATTTTGATGCTCGGGCCAACGGGTTGCGGCAAAACACACTTGGCGCAAACTCTGGCACGCATGCTCAATGTTCCCTTCGCCATAGCCGATGCCACCGCACTCACCGAGGCTGGTTACGTCGGTGAAGATGTAGAAAATATTTTGCTCAAGCTTCTGCAGGCTGCCGACTTCGATGTTAAAAAAGCAGAAACCGGCATCATCTACATCGATGAAATCGACAAGGTTGCTCGCAAGAGCGAGAACCCGTCAATTACTCGCGACGTATCGGGCGAAGGCGTGCAGCAAGCACTGTTGAAAATTCTTGAAGGAACTGTTGCGTCGGTGCCTCCACAAGGCGGCCGCAAACATCCGCATCAAGAGTTCATTCAAATCGACACAACGAATGTTCTCTTTATTTGTGGCGGTGCCTTTGCCGGCCTCGACTCCATCATTGAGTCACGCATTGGCCACAAGGGGATGGGCTTCCACGCAACGGTGTTGTCGAAGTCAGAGCGCGACCCTGGTGAACTTTTTGCGCAAGTCTTGCCAGAAGACTTGTTGAAGTTCGGAATGATTCCTGAGTTCATTGGCCGCTTGCCCATGATCGGCGCTGTTCACAGCCTCGACCATGAAGCGCTGATGAGCATCTTGACAGAACCCAAAAATGCATTGGTGAAGCAGTATGCAAAGGTCTTCGGGTTTGAAGATGTTGAATTAGAAATTGAACCCACTGCATTGCGTGCCATTGCCGATTTAGCGCTTACTCGCGGCACCGGTGCACGCGGCCTCCGATCCATTTTGGAAGATGTGCTGCTCAACACCATGTACGAAGTTCCTGGTATGGGTGATGTTGCCAAGGTCGTGGTCACCGAAAGTTCGGTCATTGAAAAGACAGCACCGCTCATAGTGATGCGCGGTAGCAGTAAAGCTCCTCGTCAGCGTCGCGCTGCGTCGTAACTATTGTCAGATCGGCAGCGTGAATTGTGAATTACATCGAAGCTCTCGCATACCTTGACGAGCATTCCAGCTTTGAACGCTCCGGACGAGTGGAAGACCCTTCTCTTGCAAAAATCGCAGCTATTACCGACCTGTTAGGTGAGCCGCAGAGCGCCTACAAAGTGGTGCATGTAACGGGAACGAACGGCAAAGGCTCTACCTCTCAAATCATCACTAAGTTGCTGATGGCTCATGGTTTGAAAGTGGGCACCTTCGCAAGCCCCCATTTGGAACGGATCAACGAGCGCATCTTGGTAGATGGCGAGTCCATCAAAGATGATGATTTTGCAGAACAAATAGCCGCAATTGCTGAAGTTGAAGTACTCGCGGGAGTGCGTCCGTCGTTCTTTGAAATTCTTACTGCAGTTGCACTTCGCTACTTTGCTGATGTTGCTGTTGATGTAGCGGTGGTGGAAGTGGGCATGTTGGGTCGTTGGGATGCAACGAATGTTGTGCATGCAGACGTGGCAGTCATTACCAACATCGCTCTTGATCACACCGAGTATGCCGGCCCCACAGTGTTCGACATTGCGCGTGAAAAAGTGGGCATCATTAAAGAAGGCTCCGATGTGGTCATCGGCGATGAAACTTCTGAACTTGCAGAATATTTCTCCGAAGTTGCCCCACATGCTGCGCGACGCGGCGAGCATTTTGTTTGTGAAGATAATCATTTAGCATTGGGCGGACGCCTGGTTGATGTGCGTACGCCTTATGCGTTGTACAGCGATATTTTTATTCCGCTTCATGGTCGACATCAAGGTGACAATGCGAGCGCTGCTATTGCGGCCGTGGAAATGTTCTTTGCAAAATCAATCGATCGTGACGTGCTCGAAGAAGGCATGGCAAGTGTGGAGATGCCAGGTCGATTCGAAGTGTTGCATCATCAGCCGTTGGTCATTATCGATGGAGCCCACAATGCGGCAGGGGCCGATGTTTGTGCCGAAGTATTTTTCAGCGACTTCGACCCAGTGGGGTCGCGGCGCTTGGTGGTGGGCATGCTGAAAAGTCGAGATGCATATGAGCTGCTATCTGCACTGCGTGTCGATGAGTTCGACCAAGTGGTGTGTTGTACTGCGCCAAGCCCACGAGGTATGCCGGCGCGTGAACTTCGTGACATCGCCAAAGAGATGGGATGTGATGATGTCGTGGCTATTGATGACGTGGGGGAAGCGTGTAATCGGGCACTACTCAACGCTTCGGCCGATGATGCCGTGCTCATTACGGGTTCTCTGTACGTTGTAGGCGCTGCCAGAAGTCATGTGTTGAGGGTTTTGCCCTAGAAACATCCCTAGAATGGGGAGATGAGCACCAAAACACTTGTCCTTTTGAAGCCAGACGCTGTAGAACGCGGTCTTGTTGGAAACATCCTCACCCGATTTGAAACTAAAGGTCTGAAAATTGCGGCCATGCAATTGCGCACTCTCGATGCCGCAACATTGGCCCGTCATTATGAAGAGCATGTAGGCAAGGGTTTCTATGCAGACCTCGTGGCATTCATGGGTCGCAACCCAGTTGTTGCCTTGGTGCTGGAAGGCCCAGAAGACACATGGGAAATCGTGCGCGCCATGATGGGTGCAACAAACCCACGTAGTGCAGCACCCGGAACCATTCGTGGTGACCTCGGAACTCTCTTCACCGAGAACCTTGTACACGGCAGCGACTCTGCAGAATCTGCTGCGCGTGAAATTCAGATCTTCTTCCCAGGTTTGTAATACCTTCGCATTTCGCACGTGATTCATTTTTAAGAGAGTTCCTTGAAAGGGAGGTCGACACATGGCTCGTGGCAATCCACTAGGCATCGGACGCGATATTGCTATCGACCTTGGCACCGCTAACACTCTTGTTTATGTGCGCGGGCAGGGCGTGGTGCTCAACGAGCCATCAATCGTGGCCGTCGACACTCGTGATGGCAGACCCGTTGCTGTTGGATTTGAAGCAAAACGCATGCTGGGGCGTACGCCCGGGCATATCAAATCAGTGCGGCCATTGAAAGATGGTGTCATTGCAGACTTCGAAATATGCGAAAAAATGTTGCGCTATTTCATTCAGCAAATTCACACCAGCAAATGGAGCAAGCCACGCATGGTTATTTGTGTACCTGCCGGCATTACTGGTGTTGAACAGCGCGCTGTACAAGACGCTGCCGAATACGCAGGAGCGCGTAAGCCTGTGCACATCATTGAAGAGCCCATGGCCGCGGCAATTGGCTCGGGTATCGCAGTGCACGAACCTGCAGGCAACATGATTGTCGATATTGGTGGTGGCACCACAGAAGTTGCCGTTATTTCATTAGGTGGCATTGTGGTGTCGCAAAGTTTGCGAGTTGCTGGAGACGAACTGACAGAAGCCATTGGTGACTATGTGAAGCGCGAGTTCACCCTCGACCTTGGCGAAAACACCTGTGAGGAAATCAAAATTCAAATGGGTTCAGCGTGGAAATTGGAAGAAGAGTTCACCGCCGATATCGGTGGACGCGATTCCATCTCTGGTTTACCTCGCCGAGTTGAATTGACAACCGAACATGTTCGCGCAGCCCTCGAGGAGCCGCTTACAGCAATTATCGACGCAATCAAGTCGACACTCGATAAAACTCCACCGGAACTCGCTGCAGACATTATGGAAAACGGAATCATGTTGTCAGGCGGGGGAGCATTGCTTGCCGGCCTTGCGCAACGGGTGTCACATGAAACGGGAATGCGAGCAATCGTTGCCGCCGACCCGTTGTATTCAGTGGTCTTTGGTTCAGGTCAAGCTCTTGAAAACATCGATGCAATGCGTGGGCTTCTCACTCAAACAGGAATCGACTAGTAGGTAGTTCTTCCGTGTATTCATTTACCCGGCGTCGTCTCATTGTGGTGCTGCTTCTCACATCGGTTTTGCTGCTCACTCTTGACCGCAGCGAAAGCGGGCTGGTGGGTGGAGTAAAAGATGCTTTTGGTGTCGTCTTTCGGCCCGTTGAACGCTTTGCCAATGTTGTCTCACGGCCTTTGTCGAATGTGTGGCGAGGGGTACTTGATTACAGCGACATGCGCAAAGAGAATTTGGCTCTCAAAGATTTGTTGGTGAAGCAAGAAGGCGCAGCAATTGCAGCCACCGCTAGCGTTCGTGAGGCACAAGAGTTGCTTGCGTTGAATGGGCTGCCAACATTGGCCGGAATCGACAGTGTTACTGCACAGGTAGTGGGGCAGTCGCCGTCAAACTTCACGCAAACCTTTGAGTTGAACCGTGGAAAATCGAGCGGTATTCGTGTTGGGATGACGGTTACTAATGGCGCGGGTCTAGTGGGAAAAATTACAGGGGTAACGCTGGAACGTTCTGTGGTGATGCTCGCCACCGACCCTGAATATGCAATGTCGGTGAAAGTGGGTGCTTGTACTCGTGCGAACACCACAACCACTGCAGTTCTACAAACATCAACAACGCTGGCGACTGATGGCTCTTCCACCTCAGACACCATGGTGCCGGGCGACGGGTGGACTACACCTGTCACAACTGTTGCACCGTCTACCACCACAACAACTTCAACCACTTCCACAACGACCACGGTTTTGCAGCGCGCAACAACAACGACCATCAAGGGTTTCACACCTTTTGCTACAACACTCCCACCCATTCCAGGCGGTGGAGGCGCAACACAAATTACTGTTCCCGAGAGCGGCGTTCTGCTCCCGCGTGAAACCGGGGCAATGGAAGGTCAAGGCATCGATCGATTGCCTGTCATTCGATTCATCCAAGCGTCCTCTCGCTTGGGTGATCTGTGCGCAGGTGTCCCTGTGGTCACCGCAGGTGGCTCACAAAGTTTGGCTCCTGCCGACCTTGTTGTGGGAACCGTGTCGCGGATAGTAACGCGTTCTGGTACCAGCGGGCCACTCTTGGAAGTGGAACTTGCGGCCAACTTGGGAAGCTTGAACTTCGTTCGTGTTCTTTTGTATCAACCAGCAACAGAGATCCCACAATGAAGCGCTTTTTCGCAATTATCGAATCGCCGTTTACTCGAGTATTTCTCATTGGAATCATTGTTTTGTCTTTTCAAACAACGCTGTTCAACACATTGCGCCCATTCAGCGTGGTGATGCAAGTAATGCTGTTGTGTTCTGCGGCAAGCGGTGTTGCTGCCGGCAGCGAATCGGGGGCAATTGCCGGATTCATGTTTGGCTTTATGTACGACATGGTGCTCACCTCACCATTTGGTTTGTCGGCACTTGTTTTTGGCTTTGCGGGTTATATAGCCGGCGGAGTGAACACGTTTGCCTATAGCCCACGGTGGTGGTTCAAAATGCTGAGCGTTGGTATTTCCAGTGCAGCAGCAGTGCTCATTTACCCCGCAGCGAGTCTTGTAGTGGGCGTCGACGGGTTGTTGCAGACACGTGTGCTCGGTGTGGCGCTCACGGTGGGGTTGTTCAATGCGGCGCTTGCGTTACCAACGGTATTTTTGATGCGTTGGGCGTTGGTAAAATCGAAAAAACAAATGTTGTGGGCGGAATAGCAAGTGGCTGTTGTTGCTCTCAATAAAAGGTTACGTATCTTGGGTGGCCTTGCAGTTGCCATGTTGTGTTTAGTTACTACACGAACTTGGTTCTTGCAGGTGGTCGATGCAGAAGGTTTGCAAGAACGCGTTCAAGAAGTGCGTACACGTACTGTGCAGCTGCTGCCCGAGCGCGGGCGTATCTTCGATTCTGCTGGGCGCATCGTTGCCGATAACGAACGCGTTCTCACGGTCACTATCGACCGCAACGTCATTGTTGATGCTGGCGACCGGGCTCAACTTTTCTTGCGCATCTCTGGGCCGCTGCAAACGCCATTTGCCGAACTTGAACGTCGGTATAAAAGCAAGCGCTACGACGCGTTGCAACCGTTGCCCCTGAAGGAAGGCGTGTCGGAACAAACAGCACTCTTCCTCAAAGAACGTTCGGAAGACTACCCAGGTGTAGATATCTCGGAAGATTGGAAACGCGAGTACCCGTATGCGCCTGTAGCTAGCCATGTAGTGGGTTTCCTTG
>WLST01000076.1 GCA_009711295.1 Actinomycetota bacterium
GGGTCTGAGGCGAGCAGCCCTACAAAAGTTTCTGCAACGATGCGCCCGCCGACTTTGCCGAGGCGAAATGGAGCGCGTTGTTGGCCAACAATTTTCCCACCACTCACCTGATAGGCGTCGGCAGTGGCTTCGGCAAGAATGTATGTCCATAATGGCGACTTGCCAGCGAACTCCGCAGAAATATTTGTAATTGCGGTTGCTTCTGCTGCATCACCCGTTGCTTTACCAACGAGTATCTGATCATCAGCGAGTGGTCGAACGCCCATTGCTCGAGCAACATCTTGTCCCGATGGCAAGGCAAGTTGAGCTGAACGTAACAAGTTGCGTTTGGCCAAGTCTGCTGGCCCAGCCGATGAGACGGGGAGTGGCAACAAACTCAGTGAGTGTGTGAGTGAACTATCCATTTTGTACGAAAGTTGAGCAACCGTTGTTGGTGCACGTTTCCCACCATTGAAGAACTGCGCCCAATCGATTCCAAAATTACTCGGCGATGGGCTAAAGCCCACGAGGTCAATTCCTGGTGTGCCAAACGTGCCGCTGAAAACAGGAAGCCTGTTGACTTCGTTGTTAATACGGTACAGACCGCGCACCATGGAGTGCCCAAAGCGATACGCAGCAACGCTGAACTCCACTGGCATTTGTGCACAGTTGTTATAGATACGCAAACGTGGTGTGAGTCGCCCTCGTTGAATGGGGAGTACTTCGTTCATAGTGCGTTGACCAACAATGCGTGGCAGGAAGTCGTTCACGATGAGCAACTGGTATTGGTTCACCACGCGGCGACGGGCTTCAGTGAACACCTGAGCATTGGTCCACAGTGGTCGTTCGCTTTTTACTTGGTCAACCATTTGGTTATGGAATCGAATAAACATGGAGTGGATGCCGGCAACGATGCGGTTTTCATCGTTGCGACCGTCTCCAATGATTGCTTGGCCATTACTGCTGCGTGGAAGGTCGCGAGCGCCCGTGTCGGCGCTACCCGTGAGGAGCGCACCAACTCGTAAATGCATTGCGTCGCTCTCGTACAGCTGTGCAGAATTTGTTGGCCCACTTCCGTAGAGCGAGTCGAGGTCGAGTTGCGGAGTGCGCAAGTTGACAAGCGATGAAACGGGAGTAGGAGTAGTGAGATCATTCGGCCGGTCGTCTGCGGTGAGGTCGTGATCGACAAATTGACCAAAGTAGGTATAGCCCGCGGTGATTGCCGTATTTTCTTCGGGGTCAAGCGTCCCCTCGGGTGTGGGGTCCACCTCCGGTGCAGCGATGGTCGCTTGGGCGAGACCGCTTAACGCTGAATCGCTAAAACTGGCAGCTGCCAGGTTGGGAAACATGCGCCCATAACCCGTGGAAGGGGTGGGGCAAGTTGTGGCAGGTGGGGTGGCGGCGACTGCAGGTAATGCGCTCGCGACTGAGCTGGCAAGTGCAGCACTTGCTATGAATACATATCTTTTTCTCACGGTTTCCTCTCTGCGCTCGGCGGGGGTGCCTTGCGTCTGGAAGAGATTCGTGCGCGAATGTGAGAATTACTTAAGAAGAAAGTAAAGAGACGTCGCAGATTGCAACATTCTTTATTCGAGCGACAAACCGATGCTCTCGGCTTCAGCGGCTAGTGAGATCCATTGTTCTTCTGCTTGTTGAACGGCAACTTGAGTTTGCGCAAGTTGTTCGCTGAGCTTGGTGAGCAGTGGTACGTCGTTGCCTGCCGATGCGAGTTCAATGGTAAGGGCATCTTGTTTGGCCGTGGCTTGTTCCATTTTGCGTTCGGCTTCACCAATAAGCCGCCGCAATGTGCTCGGGCTTTTCGTCGACTTCTTTGGAGCAGCAGGTGCTGCTTTTTCTGCAGACTGTTGAACAACTTTGTGTGATTTTTGTGGTGCGGCTGGCACCTTGCCGCGGTTTGCTAGCCAGCCTGCAACGCCACCACGTACTAGCGCGGCTCCGCCAACTCCGTCGAGTGCGAGTACTTCGATGACGGTGCGATCGAGAAACACACGGTCGTGACTCACCACAACAACAATGCCAGGCCATGTGTCGAGGTATTCCTCTAGTGCACGCAATGTGTCGAGGTCGAGGTCGTTGGTGGGTTCGTCAAGCAACAACACGTTGGGTTGTTCAACAAGTGTGAGAAGCAGTTGCAGGCGTCGGCGTTCACCACCCGACAATGTGTGAATGGGTGCAAATTGTGCATCGCCGTCGAACCAGAATTGGCGCATGAGGTTGTTGTCTTCAACGGAAGGTGCGCCTTTGTCGCCGGCAACAGCATCGCGTACACGTTGGTTGACATTGAGGTCGCGACCAAGTTGGTCGTAGTAACCAACCTTGACAGTGCGGCCAATTTCGATGCGGCCTTTCGTTGGAGTGAGGCGACCTGCAATGAGGTCGAGCAAAGTGCTTTTCCCTGCGCCGTTCGGCCCAACAATTCCTAAACGGTCGCCAGGTTCTAATTCATGAGTGAATGGTGCAAGTACCAATACGCCTTCTGGCGAATTGCTTTGTGCGGGCCAAGAAAAACCCACCGCATCGAGTTCAACACCTTTGGAACCAAGTCGTTGGCTGCCCAACGACAATCCGAGTTCACCTTGTCGTGCTGCGGCCTCGGGGCGTTGGTTCACAATTGCTTTTGCTGCATCAACACGCGCTTTGGGTTTGGTGGAACGTGCAGGTGCACCGCGGCGCAACCATGCAAGTTCTTTGGTGGCCAAGTTCTTACGTACTTGTTCGTCGGTGGCGGCTTGTGCTTCTCGTTCAATGCGTGCTGCAAGATACGCCGCATAACCAGAGCCTCCATGCTTGCCGGCAGGAACATGCAGGTACGCCTTGCCACGATCAATTTCTAAAACTTTTGTGGTGACGTGGTCGAGTACGTGGCGGTCGTGTGTCACCAAAATAAGGCCGCCAGAAAAATTGGCCAGCCATTCTTCTAAATATGCAATGGCGTCGAGGTCGAGGTGGTTGGTGGGCTCATCCAAAATGAGTGCATCCCATTCAGCAACGAGCAATTGCGCAAGTGCAACACGTTTTTGTTGTCCGCCAGACAGTTCATTGGTGGGTGAGTCGAGAAGTTCCGACATGCCGAGGCGGTGTAGTGCCGCTTCACCCTTCCACCCTTCGCCAACTGCATCGCGTACAGAGCCTTTGGGCAACACGGGCAACTGAGGAAGAACGCCGATACGCGCGCCACGGCCAGTGCGCACCACGCCGGCATCGGGTTCAAGCTCGCCGCTGATGATGCGCAACAAGGTGCTCTTCCCGCAACCATTGAGCCCCACGACGCCAACGCGGTCACCATCGTTCAAGGTGAGTGAAACATCGGCAAAGAGGGGTCGGTTGGGCCGCGAGGCTTTTAATCCTTGGGCATCAATCAAAATCACTGGCTCAGGCTAAGGGCTAGAGCCCAAGAGCGGGGGTGACTAGCACCATGGCCCCTAACGATCTAGTCTGAACTTAGATTTATTGATAGGGGATACCATGATTCAGCACCGCAGAAACTCATTCATTGTTGCCGCTTGTGCGACCCTGACGCTGGGTGCCGTTCTCTCCGCTTGTGGCGGCGGCGATGGTCGCACACGTAACGCTGAAGTGACCACCACACTCGACGAAAATGGCAATGCTCCGAGCACTACGTTGTTCGACTGGCAAGCAGGTTCGAGCACCACTGTGGGCGAAGGTTCTCCCGATTCCACCGATCCCACGCAAAGTACTGAACCCGGAAGCGCTGACTCCACTGTTCCTGGCGAAACAACGACAACGGCAGCTGCAGTGGCTAGTAGCCAAAATGTTATTTCACCTACTGATGCATCCGATGGTGATTCCTTTGGTGGTGCCGTTGCATTGTCGGCCGATGGTAAGACTCTTGCCGTTGGCGCACTATACGACGATGTGAGTGGCAACAAAGACCAAGGTTCGGTCACCGTGTATGGCCGTTCAGGGAAGTCGTGGACTGAAGAAAAAGTTCTTGTTGCCGAAAATGGTAATGCCGAAGATTGGTTTGGCTATTCAGTGGCGTTGTCGGCCGATGGCAACACGCTTGCTGTTGGTGCGGTGTATGCCGACGTCAATGGCAATAAAGACGAAGGCGCAGTGTCGGTGTTCGCCCGCACCGGTGGTGCATGGGCATTGCAGAAAACGTTGAATATCTCGGGTGGTAATGCCGGTGACCTCTTTGGTTACGCCGTGGCATTGTCGGCCGATGGCAGCACGCTTGCTGTTGGTGCCATTAGCGACGATGTGAATGCAAATGTCGACCAAGGTTCTGTGTCGGTCTTTGCACGCACAGGCGCTGCATGGAAAGAACAACAAGTCATCACACTCGATAACGGAGCAGCGAGTGGCAACTTCGGTTGGTCGGTTTCACTTTCTACCGACGGCAACACGTTGGCTGCTGGTGGGCCAAGCCAAGGTGCGGGTAAAGCTGCTGTGTTTACTCGTAGCGGTGGTACTTGGTCGTAATTATTGCGCAGTGAGCGGTTTGGCTAATCGCACTTGAGCAAGTTGTTCTGGTGCGGCTAAGCCAGTCATAGCAACGTCGTAATCGGGCAATGCGTACACTTCGCCATCATCGGTAATCATGATGAAGCGGTCGAACTGTGCAAGAAAAGTACGGTCGTGGCTCACGGCAATGACCGTTCCTTCAAACCCGTCGAGCGCACGTTCAAGGGCTTCCGACGATTCAATGTCGAGGTTGTCGGTGGGCTCGTCAAGCAACAACACATTGTGACCTGCGAGTTCGAGCGACAAAATTTCGAGGCGTGCTTTTTGCCCACCTGACAGTGTTTGGAACTCTTGGCGTGCATTGTTGCGTAGTCCGTAGCGCGCAAGCGCGCGCATTGACTTTTCTTCTTCAACGAGTTTGTCGCGAACGATGTCGATACAGGTGCGCCCTCGAAATTCTGGCCTGTCGTTAATTTGAGTAAACATTCCCACCGAAGTGCGCGGGCCAAAAGTAATGGTGCCACTGAGGTCTTCCTTTTTGCCGAACAGCGCATTAAGCAAATGAGTTTTACCTGTTCCGTTTGGCCCAATGAGCCCAACGCGTTCGCCAAAGTGCACTTCTTCAGAAAAGGGAAGAAAGAGGTTTCCAATGGAAACATCTTCAAACTTCACTACACGTCGGGCAGAGTCGGCACCACGGAAACGAACGTGAATGTGTTGATCTGCCACTGGTGGAGGCGGAGGGCCAGCGGCAACGAATTTTTCCCAACGTGTTTCGGCGCCATTTGCTTTTGTTGCATTCTTGAAGTTTTGTGCGGCGCGTTGTTTCATGATTTTCATGTGATGAAAGAGACGACGCTCTTCGTCGTTCCAGCGCTTGAGGTCGTCGCCAAGGAGTTCTTGACGCTTGGCGCGTGCATCGGGAAAGGTGACATATGAACCACCGTGGCTCCAGCACCCTGAACCTTCAATAACAATGATTTTTGTAGCAACACGTTCCAGCAATGTGCGGTCGTGGCTCACCATGAGAATGGTGGAGCGACATTTTTTAATTTCTTCCTCAAGCCAACCACGTGTAGGAATGTCGAGGTAGTTGTCGGGTTCGTCAAGAAGAAGCACATCGGCACCTGAAGTGAGAAGCAAGTCGAGCACTAAGCGCTTGCGCTCGCCGCCTGAAAGCTCCGATACCAAGCGACGTGAGAAATCGTCAACAGGAGTTTTCACGCTGCGTTGTGCTGCAGCTTGCCAGTCTGACTCCAATTCGTATCCACCGAGGTCGCCCCAGTCGCCAAGTGCGGTGGCGTACCCCATGCCATCGTCGGTTCCGTCGGCTAATGCTTTTTCTGCAGCGATGAGCGCACGGCCCGCAGTGCGCAAATGCTTTGGCGCAACTTCCACAAGCATCTCGCGCAAGGTGTCGTTGGGGTTCGACATGCCCACTTCTTGGGTCATGGTGAGCATGTTGCCATTCACCGTGTACTCGCCGTCGTCGGCCTCAATGACCTGCGAGAGAATGCGCAATATGGTGCTTTTCCCTACTCCGTTGGCACCCACAATTGCTGCGTGTTCGCCTGGAGCAACACCAAAGCTGACATCGAAAAACAACTGATCGGCCCCGGGTGGGGCATAGGCCAACTCTGAAACGACGATGCTGCTCACAGGAGTATTCTTGCTGACGTAAAGGGTTCTCACACTTTTTTACACATATTGAGTCGGGGGGCTAAATATGACGACACCAATTTCAATGAGCGACGTCTCGAGCGAGTGGTTAAGTTCTGTTTTGGGAAGCGATGTCACACTGATTCGCAGTGAACCTGTGGGAGCAGGTGTCGGGTTTTTAGGACAACTGTCACGTGTCCATATCTCCTCGGCACACTTGCCCGAAACACTCATTGTGAAGTTGCCAACAACAGACCCGGGTGGACACATGATGGGAGAAATGATGGGGGTGTGGGAACGTGAGCATCGTTTCTATACAGAAGTTGCTCCTCGTATTACTGCAATGCGTATTCCGCAATGTTTCTATTCCACTGCTCAACCGTATGCCCTCATTTTAGAAGACATGGCTCCAGCGCAGTCGGGAGATCAGGTTGTTGGCCCCACTGCACAACAGGCGCGCGATGCTGTTGATGCAGCAGCTCGTCTGCACAGTGCTTGGTTTAATACGCCAGAAACTCATGATCTCACTTGGATGCCCGATATCTCTGACCCGATGACGGCAACTGTGGGTGAAATGTTCGCAATTGGCTGGCCAATATTTTTAGAGCGCTACGAAAGCAGTTTGCCATCGCGCGTATTGAGGTGGTGTGAAGAGTTTGCACCACAAATTTCTGAATGGATCAGTTCATACTCTGCGTGGCCTGTCACCTTGTGTCATGGCGACTATCGGCTCGACAATATGTTCTTTGGTGCCGATGGAACATTTGGTCTCATCGATTGGCAAATGGCAATGCGAGCACCAAGTACAACAGATTTGGTGTATTTCATAGGGACAAACTTGCCAACCGACATGCGCCGTGAGATGCAAGATGAGTTGATTCAACGCTATGTAGATGGCCTAGTGCAAGGGGGCGTGCCAAAGGAGTGGGCAAATGTCGACAAAATTGTGCGCGGCCTCACCGAAGGTGTGCTCTTTTATTGCACATCTTTTGGTGCCAGCATTCTTGCTTTTGACCCCGCTAATGAACGCGGAGCAGCTCTGATGGACTCACTTGTACGTCGCGCATTTAGTGCCGCCGATGATTTGTCGGCGGGCCATGTGTTTGGCTTTGCGTAGCGTTTAGTTGGCGACGCTTGCGTCGACCCAGCTGCCATGGAAACCAAATGGTACGCGTGGCAAATGCACGCTGGCAATAGGTTCTTGGCTCATGGTCTGTGCATCGA
>WLST01000077.1 GCA_009711295.1 Actinomycetota bacterium
GGGGCAGGTTTCGCCCTTGGCGTTTTCCCCTTAGAATGCATCGCCTAAGCGCTTGTAGCTCAATGGATAGAGCATTTGACTACGGATCAAAAGGTTGGGAGTTCGAGTCTCTCCAAGCGCGCCAGTTGTTTTGAGCTTGTTTTACGTGTTCTGCTATTGAATCAAAGATGCCCGCAGCAATGAGCGAAAACCGATGAGGGCATTTGCATAACGCACAGGATCGGCTGCTTCAATGACGAGGCCAGCGGTAATGGCGTCAAAGGTATCTATAAATACATCACGGTTCTCAATGCTAAGTACGCCATCACGCACACCTGCATCAGCAATGCGTTGAATGAGCGCATAGCGCAACCCGCTATTTCTGCTGTGTAGTACGGCAATTTCAGGATGACGTTGAGCATCAACACGGGTTCCTAAAACGAACAAGGTGAGACTTGCTTCAGCTTCATGCATGTTTTTTACTGTGGAGAAAAACGCATCAACATAGTCAAATAGCGTGATGCAGTTCTCTACTCCGGGCAGAATCCAATTGTCGTACATGACATGGGTGACGTCATCGAGCACTGCCGTATACAGTTCAATCTTCGAGGGAAAATGGTGATAGAGAGTCGCCGAGGTGTAGCCAGTGCGAGCTTGTAATTCTCTATAGGTGGTCGCCACATAGCCAAGTTGTGCGAAGGCTATTCGGGCTTGGTGCAGAATCTTCGCCTTCGTGTCGGCACTCTTCCCCACGCTTGGCCGCCCGCTGGAACGCTTCATTTGTTGGGTTTGCCAGGGCATAGGGATAGGTCTACCAGACAGGGAAGCTCCACATTGTAATAGAACGATCATTATACTAACTTGACACTAGTTATCGAAGGGGGTTTCGGTTATGTACGAGAAATTGTTCGAACCGCTGGATATTGCTGGCACAACTATTGACAACAGAATTGTGCGATCTGCGCATTCAACGGGGTCACCTTGGGTCGATAAGGGTGAAGACTTTGCTGAGTATCACCTCGCACGCGCTCGAGGTGGCGTGGGAATGTCAATTTTGGAAATTGCGGGAGTGATGCCAATGACAGCGACGGCGATACCTATTTATGAAGATCGTATTGTTGGCGACTATCAAAAATTAATGGACAAAATTCGTCCAACTGGAATGAAAGTCTTCCAGCAACTTTGGCATGGTGGAAGTGCTCGAGCATTACCTGGAATTACCCCATGGTCGGCAAGTGATGTTCCGAACCCTATTCGTCAAACCGTTCCACGACCAATGACCCGCATGATGATTGATGATCTTGTTGAAGCATTTGCTCAGGCGGCGCGGCGCGTGAAAGAAGGTGGCCTCGACGGATTAGAGATTCATGCTGCACATGGTTACTTATTTGGTCAGTTCCTCTCACCTGCAACGAATCGTCGCACTGATGAGTACGGCGGTTCATTAGAAAATCGCGTCCGTTTGTTGAGCGATGTGTTACGAGCATGTCGTGCAGAAGTGGGGAAAGACTTTCCTATTGGTGTGCGATTGAGTTCCGATGAGCAAATTGAAGGTGGATTGCATCCGGAAGATACTGCAAAAATTGTTCAATCAATTGAGCCCGATATTGATTTCGTTGACGTTTCCTTTAGTAGTTACTACCGCTTCTACAAAATCATCTCTACTCTTGATGACTCGCTTGGTTACGAGTTGCCCTTCAGTGCGCAAGTCACGCGGCTCACATCATTGCCAACTTTAGTTACAGGCAGAATTATGACGTTGGAAGACGCGAACCAAGTTGTGGTATCGGGAATCGCAGACATGGTGTCGATGGTGCGTGCGCTCATTGCCGACCCGGAACTCATCATTAAAGCGAGGTCGGGAAGAAATGAAGAGATTCGACCTTGTCTGGGAACAAGCCAGGGTTGTGTTGGGCAATTGATGACCACGGGACGACTTGCTTGCATTGTGAACCCATCGGCTGGGCGAGAAGTCACAACACCATGGGAAACTCCAACGACTGCAATGAAGAAGAAAAAAATTGTCGTTGTTGGCGGTGGCCCAGCTGGTCTTGAATCGGCACGCACGGCGGCATTGCGCGGACATGAAGTTCATCTTTTTGAAATGCGCAAAGAGGTAGGAGGCCAAGTTGCTATTGCCGCTAGTGCACCGTTTCGCGCTGACCTTGGCGCATTGCCGCGATTTTTGGCGGCCGAATGTGCACGACTCGGTGTACGTATGCACTTAGGCACGCCAGTTGATCCTGATCTTGTGCGAGCCGAAAACCCCGATGAAGTGATTATTGCTACTGGTTCAACGCCGCGCAAAGATGGTTTTCAGGTGTGGCGACCAGCAACGCCAATTGTTGGCTACGACTTGCCGCACGTCTTTAGTTCATGGGATGTCTTTGGGTTTGGCGGTCGTGCGGTAATTGGAAAACGTGCAGTAGTTATTGATGACGGAGGAGACTTCGATGCAATTTCTGTTGCGGATAAACTAGTTGCTGCTGGTGCGCACGTCACTTTTGTTTCTTCAGGTGACTTTATGGGCCAAAAAGTTCCCTTCCCACCGCAGACGGTGTATTCGGCACGCGAACGACTCATTGTTTCTGATGTGGAATTCATCACGAATATGTCGGCTGTAGAAATTACAAAAACAGATGTAGAACTTGAGGCGCTTGGCGCGGTGAAGCGCATTCGTATTGAAGCAGACACAGTGGTTTTGGTGGGGATGAATTTACCTAACCGAGAACTCTTTGATGAGCTCGCCGGGTCCCCTTTCCCCGTTCATCTCATTGGCGATGCAGTTGGTGCAAAAACAATTCTTGAGGCAGTAACGCAAGCAACGCATTTGGCACGGAGCATTTAGGAGAGAACATGGGAAAAAATATTAAGAACCGACAAGATCGATCTCCAGGCCTCAGTTATGCCGAGATCTTAGACACCGATACGCATCATGTCTCAGAAATTTGGCGAACCGAATCGCCAGCAGATTTTGGTACCGCAGATCAACCCTCAGATGTGTATACCTCTAGACATTTCCATGATCTTGAAATGGAAAAGATTTGGCTCAAAGTGTGGCAGTTCGCCTGTCGCGAGGAACATATTCCTGAAATTGGTGACACAGAGGTTTATGACATCGGAAAGTTTTCTGTACTCATTGTGAGGACAGGTGTAGACGAAATTAAGGCTTACCCCAATGCGTGTTTACATAGAGGCAGGTTGTTGCGTGATTGTGCCGGTCATGCAACTGAATTGCGGTGTCCATATCACGGATACACCTGGAGCCTCGGAGGTGAATTGAAAGTGGTCCCTTCAGAATGGGACTTCCCGCAAGTGAACAAAGACGAATATGCACTCACTGAATTACCTGTCGGCAGGTGGGGCGGATTCATTTTCATCAGCCTTGATCTTGATGTTGAACCTTTTGAAGAATTCTTAGGGACACTCTCACTGCATTTTGAGAATTACCGAATGGATGAGCGCTTCGTTGAAGCTCACGTAGCAAAAGTGATGCGGTGCAATTGGAAAACTGCACAAGAGGCTTTTATGGAGGCTTTTCATCTGGCAACAACTCACCCGTCAATTATTACTGGTACTGGTGATTGCAATTCCCGCTATGATGTATTTGGGAATTTCGCACGCGCTGTAACGCCAACCGGTACACCCAGTCCGCATCTCACTTGGGATCCATCTGAACAAGAAATGCTTGACGCCATGCTCGATCGTGGCCAAGACGAAGAACGTTTGGGTGTAGTTCCTGAAGGAAAGACCGCTCGTGAAATGGCTGCGATGGCATCGCGGATGCGTGTCGCACAAGTTGCCGACCCAGAATGGGTGGAGTCGCTTTCCGATGCAGAAATGATTGATAGCATCTACTACACA
Source organism: Actinomycetota bacterium (assembly GCA_009711295.1). GTDB lineage: Bacteria > Actinomycetota > Acidimicrobiia > Acidimicrobiales > Ilumatobacteraceae > F1-20-MAGs119. The sequence goes on from WLST01000077.1 coordinate 3,844, forward strand.
CTCTTCCCCAATTTTCATCCATGGGGTGGTTTCAACCGCATCGTCTATCGTTTTCGGCCTTTTGGGGACGAACATGAAATGTCAATTTTTGAAACGTTGTACTTGTCGCCGTTTAAGGGCGATAGACCGCCACCAGCGAAAGTTCATTGGATTGGCGCCGATGAAAGCATTCTTGAAGCTCACGAATTAGGTTTTCTTGCTCGTGTATTTGATCAAGACACATTCAATATGCCCCAAGTACAAAAGGGAATGCATACATTGCAACTTGTGAAACCTGGAATCACTTTATCGCGTTATCAAGAGACAAAATTGCGACATTTTTTTGATATCTACAATAAGTACATGAGCAAGTGAGGAACCAATGCACCAAATGATTCATCCTCTCACACGCGCTACTTACGATGCGGAGACGGACGAAATAGTGAAAGTAACACGCGATGGTAAGAGCGGGTTATACACACGTAATGGTGAATATATCTCTGGAGAATTAAAGCAGTCTGTTGACCCTGAGATGTGCCGATGGGTAGCAAGCTATGTTGAGCACAAAAACGCTGGAGTGGGTGCTTCTGCCCGCGATCGTGCAGGAGCTTTTGTTGCGATGAAGGAAGAAAAATGACTCGACCATTTCAAGTATCTACATCTGAGATCACAAGTAGTGATGCGGCAGATCATGTTGCGATTGAACAAGTGCTCATGCGCTATGCCCGTGGTGTTGACCGCGGGGATCGAGAACTTTTGAAATCGGTGTATCACGAAGGCGGAACAGATGATCATGGAAGTTTTGTAGGGCTTGGCGTTGATTTTGCTGATTACATCGTTGATGTGATGAACACAGTGGGTGGAAATGGGCAACATCACATCACAAACGTGCTCATTGAATTGTGCACTGCGAATACTGCCCATGTGGAGAGTTACTACTTAGCGATGCATCCGCACCCTGGGCCAGATGGTGTTCCCATTCTTGCATTTGTGGGCGGCCGGTATATGGATAAATTTGAAAAGCGCCATGGTCGGTGGGGAATCATCGCCCGGAAGGTGACATTTGATTGGACACGCGAAGAGCTTGCCGGAGCACCATGGAGTCGCGCAGGTGGTTTTACCGGTGGTGATCGCGACCCGAACGACGCATCGTACTCTTGGTTTTAAGGCGTGGTGCCGTCGGCAAGTGCCGCAGCCCAGCGATGCAAGTTTTGGTTGCCGCTTTCGTTACGGCCATAGCGCATGACATCTTCAGGAATAGCTGCCATTGCATCGGTGATTTTGATGACCGTGGCAAAGTCTTCATCGCGGGTCACGGCTAGATACAGATCGCGTTTGTAGTCGGCATCGGCAATTTGCTCGGGTGTGGTCATGGGCTCGCGGAAATATTGAAACTGTTCTACTTGGCAGCGGTCGGGCGTGGAGCCCGGCAAAATGCGACTCATCATGAGGCCACCATTGGGCTGACCCGAAATAGAAATATTCGGGAAGATGTAATGCACCAAGCTCATGGCGTTGGGCAGTTCCCATTCCTCGTCGGGAAGGTCACGCATTGCAGGCAATGGCTTGTTGGCAAAGCCAAGACGAACATGTGGCCCATAAAGGTCGTACGTGTTGCGGTTGGTAATTGACTTCGTACCGATGCTCTTGCCATGTAAGTAACCAAGGTGGTAGCCGTCAACATAGCCATCGGCAGTTGCTTTCCAGTTGCCACTTTCAGCGAGCAAGCCATCACGATGGCGGTACAGGTTGTTGAGGTTCAAAATATCGAGTGCCGATGCCATGTCACCGAGCCATGCATCGATGTCGAGCGCAAGACCCGGAGTGAGAATTGCAAAAACGGCTCCCGACTTTTCAGCGGTAGGCAGTTCAACAAGTGAGTCAACATCGATTCCTTCAAATGCCGCGCGATCGGTGTTGCCAACAAGTGCACCTTCGGTGTCGTAGACCCATGAGTGATACGGGCAGGTGAAGCGGCGCGAATGACCAAAGCATTCTTCGGTGACAGGGGCGCCACGGTGGCGACAAATATTGAGAAAGGCGCGAGCAATTCCGTCTTTACCGCGCACCACCAAAATGGGGCGCCCAGCAATGACAAGTGAAGCAAAGTCGCCGTGCTCGCGTAGGTCGCATGAAAGAGCCACGAGGAGGGGGCTGCGATGAAAGATGTTTTCTACTTCGCGTTCAAAGCGGTCGGTGTCGCGGTAATTGCGCACGGCCACATTGACGATGGTTTCTGAATAGTCAGCATGGTCAGCATCGACGTTGGCGAGTAAGCGCTTGGCAACAGAAATGAGTGGAGTAGCAGCCATGTTGAGGTTCTTTCTCTGACGAAAAGGTATTGAAACAAATTGTACGATGAAGTGGTGAGCACTGAAAATACGGAACTCGTTGTTATTGGCACCGTACATCATGTGCCAACTCCCGAGGCACTTGAAGTGCTAGCCAATGTTGCAGTTGTAGTCAATCATGCGGGCGTCATTTCTGCGGTTTTGCCAGCAGATTCACCTGCATCCGACGAAGCAGTGCGCCGAGCAAAAACTGTGGTGAGACTGGGGCAACACGAGCGTTTAATGCCTGGGCTTATTGATACTCACGTTCATGCACCGCAGTGGCCACAACTAGGTACCGGGCTCGACTTACCGTTAGAGAAATGGCTTTTCGACTACACCTTCCCCCTCGAAGCAAAATATGCCGATGCAGCATTTGCTCAGTCGGTGTGGAGCCACATGGTTCCTACCTTTTTGCGTCATGGCACTACTACCTCCGTGTACTACGCAACGGTCGATACAGACTCAACCACACTCCTTGCACAAACATGTGTAGAGCATGGCCAACGTGCGTATGTGGGTCGTGTCGCAATGGATCACCCTGAGGGAACTCCCGAGTGGTATCGCGATAAGACAGCACAACAGGGTATTGACGATTCACAGCGTTCTATTGAAGAGATTCATGCACTTGCGGGAAATGAAGGTTTGGTGTCGCCCATTGTGACCCCGCGTTTTATTCCCGCATGTTCCGATGAATTGCTCACTGGCCTTGGCGAACTAGCAGGCCGCACCAATACGTTGGTGCAAACTCATTGCTCTGAATCACATTGGGAGCATGGGTATGTATTAGAACGTTACGGACGCACCGATACGGAAATGCTGAAGCACTTCGGACTCTTAAAACAAGGAACTGTTCTTGCTCACGGCGTGCATATTGGCGACACCGATTACAACCTCATTAAAGAAGCTCATGCTGGCGTTGCGCATTGCCCAATGTCGAATTCTTATTTTGCTAATGGCGTTTTCCCCGCGCGACGTGTTTTGGGCTTGGGCGTACACGTTGGCCTGGGTACAGATATTTCAGCAGGAACCGATGCGGGGCTCATGAAGCAGTGCGTGCACGCAGTGACATCGTCACGCATGCTGGAAGATGGCGTGAACGGCATTGATGGTGGTGTAGAA
>WLST01000078.1 GCA_009711295.1 Actinomycetota bacterium
TATGCACGGCGACGAGCGTGGTTTTTTCATCGAGACCTATCGTCGCGAATGGTTTCCGCAAGGTCGCGAAATGATTCAGGCAAACCGTGGCGATCGCCAAGCTGGCTGCCTCGTTGGTTTGCACTATCACTTGCATCAAGCCGACTATTGGTACGTGCCATTTGGTAAATGCCGTGTGGTGTTGCACGACCTCAGGCAGGGTTCACCCACCGATGGCAAAACGCAGGTCATCGACCTTGGCGAGCGCGCCGATGGTACGCACGACCACCGCGGTATTTTCATTCCGCCAGGCGTGGCACATGGTTTTTCGGCGCTGTCGAAGATGACCATTACGTATCTTGTTGATGGTTATTACAACCCCGCCGACGAACTGGGTGTGGCGTGGAACGACCCCGACGTGGGTGCCGATTGGGGAGTCACCAACCCCATCTTGTCGAACCGCGATCAGCAAAACCCTTTGCGCCGCGATATTTCACCACAGTGGCAGCCGCACATGGCTTTGCGCCCTTAATTCACTTTTTAGGTAGGTAGAAACATGAAGCAGTTCATTACCGGCGGAGCAGGTTTTATTGGCTCCAACTACGTGCGCTACATCTTGAACAACACCGACGATGAAGTCACGGTGTTCGATGCGCTCACCTATGCAGGAAACCTGTCCACGATGCGCGACGTAGAAAATAACTCGCGGTACAGGTTCGTTAAGGGAAACATCTGCGATGCAGCAGCAGTGGCCGATGCTATGAAAGGCCACGATGCCGTGGTGCACTTTGCAGCCGAGAGTCATGTCGATAGGTCGATTGATGGTTCTGAAGATTTCATTCATACCAACTGCTTTGGCACCAACACCGTTATCGATGCGGCTCGCAAGTTAGACGTGAGCAGAGTGCTCCACATTGGCACCGATGAGGTGTATGGCTCGGTTGAAGTGGGTTCATCGCTTGAAACCGATCCGCTTGAACCCCGTTCACCATATTCGGCATCAAAAGCTGGGTCCGACCTCATCGCGCTCGCGTATCACCACACACACGGAACTCCAGTTGTGGTTACGCGTTGTACAAATAACTTTGGGCCATACCAATATCCAGAAAAAGCGATTCCGCTGTTCACTACCAACTTGCTCGATGGTAAGAAAATTCCACTGTATGGCGATGGCTTGAATGAGCGCGATTGGCTGTTTGTTGACGACCATTGCTCTGGTGTGTATTTGGTGCTCACCAAAGGAACGCTTGGAGAGATCTACAACATCGGAGCCGGCAACGAAACGCCCAACCGCGTGCTGGTGAACAAATTGCTTGAAGCTTTCGGTGTGGGTGAAGAAATGGTGCAGTACGTGGAAGACCGCAAAGGTCACGACCGTCGCTATTCGGTAAATATCGACAAGATCACCAAGTTGGGTTGGAAAAAAGAACGCACTCTCGATGAGGCACTTGCGGAAACTGTGCAGTGGTATCGCGACAACCGTTGGTGGTGGGAGCCGTTAAAGGGCAAGAAGTAATTCCCTTATGAAAATTCTTGTTACTGGCGCAGCTGGTCAATTAGGTACCGAGCTCGTTTCGGTTTTTGAACGCGGTGGTCATGAAGTGGTGGGTACCACGCACGCCACACTCGATATTTCGCAGCCAACAGCAGTGGCAGAGTGTGTTGCTGGCGTGAAGCCAAACTTTATTGTTCACGCAGCAGCATGGACCGCGGTTGATGCCTGTGAGTCAGATGCTGAGAAAGCATTTGCGGTGAATGGAACTGCAACAGCCTCCCTGGTGAGCGCTGCTGAAAAAGTAGGGGCGCGTGTTGCCTATGTGAGCACCGACTATGTGTTTGATGGAAGTAAGAAGTCTGCTTATGTGGAAACTGATGCTGTGAACCCACAGTCGGTATACGGCGCATCAAAACTGGCAGGCGAGCAGGCACTGCGCGATATTGACCTCACTGTTCGCATTTCATGGGTGTGTGGTTTTCATGGTGCCAATATGGTGAAGACCATTTTGCGTATTGCGGCTGCCCAACCAGAACTCACCTTTGTGAATGACCAGATCGGCAACCCCACGTTTGCCGACGACGCGGCCGGAATGATTGCCACTTTGGTGGAGCACGAACAGCGCGGAATCTTCCACGTCACAAACCAAGGTGCGGTGAGTTGGTATGGCTTTGCACAAGAAGTGCTGCGTGCAGCTGGGCTCGACCCATCGCGTGTATTGCCCGTATTAACAGCAGATCTGCAACCGCCACGTCCTGCACCGCGACCGGCAAACTCTGTTTTAGAAAATGCAACACTAGCGCAAGCAGGTTTCACTTTGCTCGATGATTTTCGTATTCCGCTCGCACGCCTTGTGCAGCGATTGAACCAATAGTTTCTTACTTCACAGTGAATGCGGTGTGCATGCCGTTTGCGTAGTGCGCTTCAATGTTGCAGAGCAGCTCATAGTTTCCTGGCAACAAAGTAAGCGTCAGTGACTCGGTTGTTTTCTGTTCCCATTCGGGAATCTCGTTAACAACTTCAATTCCTTCGCCTTCTTCTGAGAAGCGATTTGTTTTTGGCTCGATGGGAATTTTCCCGTCGGCGAAGTCGGTTTTCGTCACGAGGAACTCATGTTTGATCGTGCCCATATTGGACACGAGAAAAGTGGTGGGCCCGGCAGGAACTGTGTTGCGATTTGCAATGACCTTCCACTCCTGCACGCTTGCAATGACGAGCGACGAGCCATCGGCTGCTGTCTCGCTCGAGGTGGCACTCATGGTGTCGTTTGGATCTTCTGCGCAACCGGCAAAGCTCATTACCAATGCTGCTGCACACGTGACTCGTACTAAAACCTTCATATTCCCCCTTGACCTATCGGAGTCGACTCTCATCGGCTCGCCTCCAACTTAGATCACTTAGGAGAGGGCCATGACCAGACGTAGGCTGTTGCGATGCGCGGAATAGGAACTCTTACCAACGTCTTCACCATTGTTGGAGGGACCTTGCTCGGGCTCATAGTGGGCCGTTATATCTCGGAGCGCATCCGCCTGACCGTCGAACAGGCAGTGGGAATGACCACGTTGGTTCTGGGCATTGCCACAGCAGCGAAAACAGACAACATTGTATTTCCACTCGTGAGTGTTGTACTGGGCGGAATTATTGGCGAGTCGTTGCGCATTGAAGACCGTTTTGAATCGTTAGGTAACTGGGTACGACGCAAAGTGGAAGTGAAAACTCAAACAGGTTGGTTGTCGCGAACTTCGCTGACAACTTTGCACCCACGCTTCGTTGAAGGGTTTGTAACGGCAACGCTGTTGTTCTCCATAGGGCCGATGTCGATCTTGGGATCCATTGACGATGGCTTGGGCAGGGGAGCACAAATCCTCATTGTGAAAGCGGCACTTGACGGACTCGTATCTATTCTCTTTGCGGCAACCATGGGTTGGGGAGTTGCTATTAGTGCAGTCATTGTGGGGATATATCAAGGCCTGATGACACTAGGTGCCTCAGGCCTTGATGCAATTCTGACTGATCGTATGGTGCACGAGATGAGTGCAACAGGCGGAATCATGATTTTGGGTATTGCACTTCGGTTTATGGAAGTGAAACCTATTCGCGTAGGAAGCTTGCTTCCCGGGCTTTTTGTTGCGCCGGTATTAGTAGCGCTTTTTGCCCGCTGACGCGCCGTAAGGCTTACGACCAGCAGCTGCTGGACGACCCGACTCACCATCACGTGCACCGCGGAAACCACCTTCACGTGGTCCACCTGTGCGCGGTGCGCCTGAACGAGGGGCTGCGCCGTCACGTGCACCGCGGTAGCCGCCAGCTGAAGAGCGTGGTGCTCCATCGCGTGGGCCTGCTGCGCGTGGTCCACGGTCACGGAATCCACCTTCGCGTGGTGCTCCATCGCGTGGGCCTGCTGCGCGTGGTCCACGGTCACGGAATCCACCTTCGCGTGGTGCGCCTTCACGTGGGCTCGATGTGCGTGGTCCACGGTCACGGAATCCACCTTCACGTGGTGCGCCTTCACGTGGGCTCGATGTGCGTGGTCCACGGTCACGGAATCCACCTTCACGAGGTGCTGATGAACGTTCTGAAGTGCGAGGACCACGGTCACGGAATCCACCTTCGCGGAATCCACCTTCGCGCGGTGCGCCTTCACGTGGGCCAGAACTACGAGGAGTAAAGGTGCGCTCTGGGCGAGGGCCGTCATTGCGGTCTGTGCGCTCTGAACGTTCTGCACGTGGTGCGTCGGAACGATCAGAAAAACGAGGAGCACGATCACGATCGCCACCGCGTGAGCCGCCATCGCGACGTCCACCACGTGAACCGCCATCACGACGTCCGCCGCCACCACCGTCACGGCGTCCGCCGCCACGTGATGAGTCGAGACGCTCTTCATGCAACACGATGCTGCTTGATTCGCGGAATACACGCTCACCAGGAGCGAGCTCAGCAAGGAAATCGTCTTCTGGTGTGACGCGAGTTGTTGTTGGCTCAATGCCTGCGCTCTTGGTGAGTGCACGCACGTTACGACGTTGGTTGTCGGTCATGAGGGTTACAACTGTGCCAGTTGCGCCGGCACGTGCGGTACGGCCAGAGCGGTGCAAGTACGCCTTGTGTTCTTCTGGTGGGTCTGCGTGAATCACCAAAGCAATGTCGTCAACGTGAATACCGCGAGCGGCAATGTCGGTTGCTACCAAAGTGTCGGCGCGACCTGATGAGAATGCCGACAAGTTACGAGCGCGAGCAGCCTGCGACAAGTTGCCGTGCAATTCAACGCTCGGAACGCCAGCTTTCATGAGTTGTTCTGCAAGGCGAGCAGCACCGTGCTTGGTGCGTGTAAAGACAAGTGTCTTTCCAGGCGCTGCACACAGGCTCTTGAGTACTCCAAAGCGGTCGTCGTTGCGAATGTGCAACACGTGGTGAGCCATTGCATCAACTGGTGATTGCTCTGAGTCGACTTCGTGGGTTACTGGGTTGTGCAAGTAGTTGCGTACCAAACGGTCGATGCCACGGTCGAGAGTTGCCGAGAACAACAAACGCTGTGAATCTTCAGGGGTCTGGCGCAGAATTTCTTCAACGTGCTGCAAGAACCCAAGTTCAGCCATGTGGTCGGCTTCGTCGAGAACGGTTACTTCAACTTCAGAGAAGTTGATGTTGCGTGAATTGAGGTGGTCAACCAAGCGACCTGGGCAAGCAACAACAATGTCGACGCCTTTGCGCAAAGCAGTGAGTTGTCCGCCGTAGCCAACGCCACCGTAAATGGTGGTGGTGAACATGCCAAGGGCTTTGGCCAAAGGCATGATGACTTCATTGACCTGGTTCGCAAGTTCGCGAGTCGGCACCAAAATGAGGGCACGAGGCTTGTTGGGCTGGCGACGGCGATTGCTTTCGGCCAAACGGGTGAGGAGTGGCAAAGCAAAGGAAAGGGTCTTTCCAGAACCGGTACGACCACGTCCAAGTACGTCACGGCCGGCGATTGCGTCGGGGATTGTGGCTACTTGAATAGGGAACGGGGTCGTAATGCCTGCGTGGTTGAGGTATTCGACTAATGCTGAATGAAGCCCAAGTTGGGCAAAGGAAATAGAGGCGTTCGACGCCATGGGGGGTCTCCGAGGGACTAGGCCACGGACGCCGGAATGCACCCATGGAACCGCAGAACAACTGCGACGGGAAACAGGATAGCGCCCATGGTGCGGATTTGCACGGCAATGTTCTTTTCCTGTAAGAGAGGCCTATTCCTGATCCGTAATAAATATCGAGAACCTGACAGAATGAAGACATGGTGCGTCAGGCGCCATCGCGATGCGAGGAATAAACAAGAGGAGTTTCCAGATGGTGCATGTACCTACACGAGGATCTTTGCCAGCACGACTTGGCCCGCAAATCGACAATGTGCCCGACTACGGCCCCACCACAATGAGCCGTAACCCGTACACCGACCCAGTGCAATACGAACTCGAGCGCGAGCATGTACTTGCTAAGCATTGGATTCTTGCCGGACGTTCAGAGCAAGTGGTTGCACCTGGCGACTGGATTTCCTTTGAAGGTCATGGTGAGACCATTGTCATCTCGCGCCAGCCCGATGGCTCACTCGCTGCGTTTCACAACGTATGTCAACATCGCGGCCCAGCAATTGTGACCGAACTCTCCGGTTGTGGAGCCCGTCGCTTCACCTGCCCTTACCACGGCTGGGTGTACGACACCACCGGGAAGCTTGTTGGTGTTCCTGAGCGCGAAGACTTCTCCGACGAACACTTGAAAGATGTTCGCGCCAAGCAGGTTGCTGCTGATGAATGGGGTGGTTGGGTCTGGATCAACCTCTTGGGTCCCGACGATGCACCTTCACTGATTGAGTCCATTGGGCCAGAAATTTCTTCTGACCTTGGTGCATACAAAATGGAAGACATGATTTTGTACGAAGTAGTGGAGTGGGACGTTCCCGTGAGCTACAAGGCAATTGTCGACGGCTTCAACGAGATCTATCACGTTGCACAATTGCACCACTCACCACCAGAGTTCGTGAAGGCATGCCGTAAGGCTTCGTTCCATTTCGTTGGCGACAACTACATGTGCTTTGTTCCTCGTCCGGAAAACATGGACAAGTGGAACGAGTCGTACGATCACCACAAAAATGCAATTTGCCACTACACGGTTTTCCCAAACACGGTATTCAACTGCAACCCTGAGCACATTCAGGTGTTCAACCCCATCCCACTAGGAGTAGACCACACTCGCTTTTTGTGCTGGCAGCTCATCTACCCAGGTGACATGAACGATCCTGAATACGCTGCATACTTTGCAAAGATGCAAAAGCATTGGGATGGTCTCAAGGTTGTTGTTGGTGAAGACATTGCCATCTACGACCAGCTTGCACGTACCAAGAAGTCAAGCGGTTACACAGAGCACATTTTGTCGGAGCGTGAATGCAAGATTCACCGTTACCACGAAACCATGGCGCTCAAAATTCGCGGAAAAGGCTGAGTTTTACAGGCCTAAAAGTTCACGTGCTTCGGCAATTGCTGCGGCGTGATCGGTGACA
>WLST01000079.1 GCA_009711295.1 Actinomycetota bacterium
TGATGTATGTGCCGAGTATTCAATTTGTGCACTACGAGTCAATTTCACGCGACCCGACGGTGGGCGAAGAAGAAACTGCGCTCATTTGGCGGCGCTGGGGCCGGTATTTCGAGCACGACCCGCTGGCAATTGCCTTGCCGTAGCCAATAAGTAGTGCGCGAGGGGGGACTCGAACCCCCACGTCCTTACGAACACTGGCACCTGAAGCCAGCGCGTCTGCCATTTCGCCACTCGCGCGAGTAGAGACCTCATACTTTAGCCCCGTTGGGCCATATCTCTCCTCCTACACTCGGTGTATGCACGATTCGCCTGAAGACCTCAATGTGGTGCGGGCGTATGCGCGTGAGCAAGCAGCTGAAGCTGCCGACCTGCGTTTGAAGGTGAAGTTTCTAGAGCGTGAGCACACAATCATGAAGCGTCGGCTCGACCGCGTGTACCGCAGCTATACCTGGCGGGTGGGGCGAGTGGTGCTCTTTCCTATTCATATAGCGCAGTGGGCAATGGCGAAGTTGCGCCGGCGGGGCATGTAAGGCGTGGGCCCTCTCATTTCGGTGGTCACACCGGTGTACAACCCGAAGCAGCGTGACCTTGAGGAATGCATTGCCTCGGTGTTGGCACAGACCTATAGCAACTGGGAACTCTTGTTGGTCGACGACAAGTCACCCGATGCGAATGCCCGCAAGGTAATGGAACGTGCGGCTGCCATTGACGACCGCATTCGTGTGGCATACCGCGCAGAAAATGGTGGCATTGTTGCGGCGTCGAACGACGGGTTGGCCATGGCCACGGGTGAGTTTGTGGCATTGCTCGACAACGACGATGTGTTGGAGCCCGATGCACTTGCTGAAGTGGTGGCGAAGTTTGAGAGCGACCCACTCATTGACTACGTGTACACCGATGAAACATTGATGACGGCTGACGGAAAAATTATTGAACGGTTCTTTAAACCCGATTGGTCGCCAGAACGTTTTCGCAGCCAGATGTATGTGTGCCACTTGTCGGTCATTCGCCGTTCGCTAATGGAAGAGGTGGGTGGCTTTCGCAAAGGGTACGACGGCTCGCAAGACTACGACCTCATTTTGCGTGTCACGGAAAAAGCACGCAGGGTAGGCCACGTGCGCAAGTTGTTGTATCACTGGCGCATGGCAACAGGTTCTGTATCGAATGACGCCTTTGCAAAGCCGTATGCATACGATGCTGCTGTACTTGCCCTTCAAGATCACTGTGAACGTGTGGGCATCCGCGGCGAAGTACAACGTTTAGAGAAATACCCCGGCAACTATCACGTGGTGCGTGAGTTACGTGGTGCACCAACGGTAAGTGTGCTCATGCCACATGTTGGTGCAGTGGGAAATGTTTACGGGTTAGTGCGTGAACACTTTGCCGAAAGTGTTGAGAGCTTGCGCAGTGCTTCTACATATGCACACATTGAATATGTGGAGTCTCCTATCGATACACGTTCTCGCGCAGTGGTGTTGAATGAGTTGGCGCGCAAGGCAACAGGTGAGTATTTGTTTTTTGCTTCGGAGGCATTGGAAGTAGAAACACCTGAATGGTGTGAAGAATTACTGCGCCTTGCGCAAGAACCCGATGTGGGTGTGGTGACCGCGATGGCATATTCGTCGGCAGAATGCCTGATGCATGAAGGTTTTATTCTGAGAGGCAGCTACTTGCAACGCTCACATGCGAACATTGCAAAATATAACCGCGGGCAGCGCGCCATTTTGGAAACAATGCACGAAATTTCTGCTGTTGATGCAACGTGTGCCATGGTGAGCCGCGAGTTGTTCAACGAAGTGGGCGGGTTGGACGAATCACTTGCAGCCCCGTGGGACATGGTCGATTTCAGCTTGCGGCTGCGTGAAAAGGGCTTGCACAACGTGGTGAACCCGCGTGCAGTGTTTTACGAATACAGCGTGCCTGGTGGTATTGCTGAACGTCTGCGGTTACGCGTGCCACGGGCCTTTCGTGAAAAGTGGGCTGCGGTATTTCAAGATGACCCCTATCGCGCTCACGGACCGCTCAAGCAACACCCCGATACTGAGCGGCCATTTTGGCGAGCACAACGCTTGCGCGACTATGCGAAGTAGTTACACCAAAGGTGTTTGGATAATCATCCACACGCTCATTGCAGAAAACGCGAATGCGCCGAGTGCAAAAACTTTTTGTGCAGTTGCGCGTTGAATGCCAGCACACAAGATGAGTACGAGCACCGGCACCATGGAAAGCGCGAAGCGCGATTCGGTGGGGGAGATGATGTGATACATCCGCCAAAACCCTGCAACCTCTACAAGACCACCTACGTACATGCCTGCGAGCGCAAGTGGGCCAAGCACCGACCACCACTGACGTTTTGCTGCGAATATTCCTGCGGAGCAACCAGCAATTACTGCGCATATAGCAACAGAGTTGAGAAGTTTAAACGCTTCGTAGTTCCACAGAGTAAAGGGATGAAATCCACCAGTGAGTGGATTGAACATGTTTGTTCCTTGCTGCAAAAGGCTCCACAAGGTTGTGTTATCGGACCGTAACACCGTAAACGTTGGCAATGTAGATGGCAAGATGCTCGCGCTCATACCTACGTAGGTCGTCCATAATGCAGTAACGATGACCGAAGAAAGAATGAGTGCCAACCCGGTGCGTGCATATGTCTTTGCTGAAGCAGAAAGCCACCACTGCTGGAGCGATTGTTTCGATTTCAGAACAGAAAATCCGCCAGAGTGATGCAGCGATACCAGAATAAAGGCCCCTCCGAAAATAACGGCGGGCACCACGGTGAAGCCCTTTGTTAATGCGCATACCACGCCGACTGCTATTGCATGTTTTACGTATGGTCGCTGTTTGGTGTGAGTAAGCGCGGCCACGTAACACACCAAAGCTCCACAAAGTATTCCCGCGGAATCGTTGGTGACCATTGCTGAGTAATACACCACACCCGGTGAGAGGCCCATAACAGCAATTCCCGCAAGTGAAGTAAGTCGTGAAATTTTCATCATCATTGCCACGTGCCATGAGAGAAGCAGCCCGGCAATGAGTAAGAGAACTCCTACGATGCGCGCGCTACCAACGGGGCCAAGGCCCACCACCTTTTCCACCACTTTGGCAATAGGTGCTGCGACGGCGTAATACAAAGGTGGCTGTTGGGCTTCATACTGGTGGCCCTTGCCTGCGAAGCCTTTTCCCGTAAAACTTGACGAATCGCAAGGTGGTGCGACGCTGCGAGGAAGTGCAGTTCCGCGGCACGCAATTTCTTTCAGGGATGACGGCAAAAGACGGTCGCCCAGTACTGGTATGCCGTGCGAGTAGAGGCGCTCGACGTAGTCGAAGTGGGCACCTTCGTCGATAGGTGAAAACTGCGAGTGGCGTTGAATGACACTGCCCGCTACTGCTGTCGGCAAAACGACACAGAAAAGTAATGGGAGCCACCACTTTTTGAGAAGAGAAGTGAGTGAGCCGCCACGGAACATGGAACGAGCCTAGGCAGGTTGTAGCCCTGCGCATTGCCCACACTGCGTGCCACCCTGCAAGTAGCCTGAATTCACAGGAAGTCGGTATGCAATTGCAATCATTCGAGCAGGGTGTAGAGCGTATGGTCGGTGGCGTGTTTCAACGTGCATTTAAAAGTTCAGTTCGCCCCATTCACATTGGGCGCAAGCTCATTCGTGCCATCGATGCCGAGCGCACTGTCGATGCTGCTGGCAAGGCCGTGGCACCCAACGTTTTTGTGGTGCATTTAAACGAAAAAGACCGTGCTGCTTTTGGCGACTTGGAAAAGCCATTGGTTGCCGAGCTGGTAGGTGCCGCCGAGGAATACGCGAAAAGCGAGAACTACTCGTTCTTGGGCGAGGTGCAGGTCAGCTTGTTCACCGATGCGGCCTTGAAATCGGGGCGTTTTGAGGTGGAAGCCAGCGTGAAAGCTGGGGTTTCTGAGCCCAGTGCGCCTGCTGTTGCAAAAGTCGAGCCCAGTGCCGAACCGCCTGTGGCAAGCACTGTTCCCTCTGTCGAGATTCCGATGGTGGTGCCGCCGGTGGTGGTTCCACCGGTTATTACCCCGCCCACCATTGCCACACCTTCTATTCCGCCACTTCCCACGCTCAACACCACGCCCAGTGCCCCGGCTCCAGCACCGGCGCCTGTTCCTGCACTGAAAGCCACGCTCACCATGGCCGATGGGTCGCGCATTGCGTTGCGCCCTGGGGTTATTTCGGTGGGCCGCTCGGCCGAGTCCACCATTCCGTTGAACGACACCAATGTGAGCCGGCGTCATGCCGAGTTGCGTTTGCGTGGCGAGGGCGCCGATGCCGTGTGGGTATTGGTTGACCTTGGCAGCACCAACGGCACTCTTATTAATGGTGTGAAGGTCAATGGCGAGCAAGTGTTGCGCAAGAACGACGCCATTGTGTTTGGCGCCACCAAGGCGCGCTACGAGGTGGCATGACCCATCGGGGTCGTCAGCCATGAGCGACCAACTACTGAACACGTTGAAAGTGGCCTTGTTGGCTTTGCTCTATCTTTTTTTCGCGCGGGTGTTGTGGGCAGTGTGGAGTGAAGTGCGGGTGCCTGTTGCTGCGGGCATTGCACCAAAAGTGAGCGGTGGTGGAAAAGCTGCACCAGGTGTGCCGGCACAGTTGTTGATGGTGGAGCCAGCGAACATGCGCGGCAGTGTGACCACACTCGAAAGTGAAGTGGTGGTGGGCCGTGCGCCCGAGTGCACCGTGGTGATGCCGAACGACCCGTACACCAGTACACGTCATGCACGGTTTTTTGAACGCGATGGCGCGTGGTGGGTTGAAGACTTGGGTAGTACCAATGGCACACTGGTAAATGCGAAACCTATAACTGAAGCCCAGCAATTAAAGCGCGACGACCGTGTGCAAACCGGCAGCGCTGTATTTGAGGTGCAGTGATGGAAGAGTTCACCATTACCTATGGTGCGGTTACTCATGTAGGTCAAGTGCGCACGGGCAACGAAGACTCGTTGTTGGCCGACAACAACGTGTTTATGGTGGCCGACGGCATGGGTGGCCACAACGCAGGTGAAATAGCAAGCCTGATGGCTGTTGAGCATTTGCGTGAAACAGCGAGTGGCATTATTGCCGAAACCGATTTAGTGCAAGCGCTTGTGCATGCCAACGAAGTCATTTATGCCGAGTCGATGACCAACCACTTGCATCACGGCATGGGAACCACGCTTGCTGCGATGGTGGTGTTAGACAACAACAACATTGTGGTTGCTCACGTGGGCGATTCGCGCGTGTACATGTGGCATGAAAAGGCACTGACGCGTTTGTCGAAAGACCACAGTTACGTACAAGAACTTGTTGATGAGGGCATTGTTTCTATAGAAGAAGCGCGCACTCACCCCCGGCGCAACATTGTGACGCGTGCGTTGGGTATCGATGCCGAGGTCGACATTGAAGCAAACACGTTCCCTGTCACCGTTGGTGCGTGGTACGTGTTGTGCAGCGACGGTTTGGTCGATGAAATTTCCGATGCCGACATTGCCAAGGTGCTTGAGCGTTGCACTACTCCGCATGAAGCATCGCAAGCATTGGTCGATGCAGCTAATGCTGCAGGCGGGCGCGACAACATCACGGTCATTGTTGTGTCTACCGCTTCACCGTATGCAGAAGTTGTTGTGCCGGCAGAAGTGCCAAGTGCTTCTGGTACCGACGACACCGACCCTGCGGGAGTTCCTGTTGTTGAAACGCCAGCTGCTGCACCGGCGCCCACGCCCGCGAAAAAGAAATTCCGCTTTGGGCCGGTGCTGTTTTGGAGTGCACTTGGCGGCATTGTTCTTGCTGTGCTCGTGGTATTTGCTGCATATGGTCGCACGGGTTACTTCGTGAGTTTTCAAGGCGACGATGTTGTGGTGTTGAAGGGTCGCCCAGGTGGCGTGTTGTGGTTTAACCCCACAGTGGAAGCGCGCACCACTCTTACTCGAAGTGACCTCACCGAAGCTTTTGCTTTGGAAATTACGGGTGAGCCCACCTTTAGCGAATCGAGTGCGGCGCAAACATATGTGAATGGCATTCGCGATGAAGTGCAGCCGAACACCACCACTACTTTGCCGGCCATTGTGACCACCACAATGCCAAGTACATCAACAACGTCGAGTACTTCTACCACCCTCGTTAAGTGAGGCCATGTTGGCGAGCACCGTTTCTCCATTAGCCATTGCGCGTAGGCGCAGTGAACTGGGGTTGGTGTTATTAGCAGCATTCATTACTGGTGCTGCTTATGTGTTGGCGTCGCTTGGGAAAAATGCCAGCCTGCCGGCGCGCATTGGGCCCTTTCTTGTTTCGCTGTTAGTGCTGTTGGTGTGTGCGCATATTGGTGTGCGCAAGTTTGCGCGTGGTGCTTCGCCACTGTTGTTGCCACTTGCCGCGTTGTTGCACGGCATTGGCTATGTCATGATCGCGCGGTTGAGCGACCGCCTGGCAGGGCTGCAAGCAACATGGAGCCTCATTGCTGTTGCATGTTTCATTGCCGTGCTTGTTCTGGTGCCACGTGTGGCCGACTTATTGCGTTACCAGTACACGTTTTTATTTTTTGGTGTGATGCTGCAGCTGTTGCCCTTGGTGCCCGGCATTGGGTTTTCCAGTGGCGGCGCGCGCATTTGGGTGAGCATTGGGCCCATTAACTTTCAGCCTGGTGAATTTGCGAAGTTGTGTTTGGCTATTTTCTTTGCGGGTTACTTAGCTGAACAACGCGAAGTGTTGAGCACGGGTGGCAAGCGCATTGCTGGCGTGCAGTTGCCCGAGATGCGTACATTTTTGCCTGTGATGCTGGCGTGGGGTGTGAGCGTGGTGGTGATGGTGGCCGAAAAAGATTTGGGTTCGTCGCTGTTGTTCTTCACGTTGTTTGTGGTGTTGTTGTGGGTGGCAA
>WLST01000008.1 GCA_009711295.1 Actinomycetota bacterium
AGAACCCTAGGGATTAGAGGGTTTTTTTGGCGATACAGGCGCCCAATGTCACGCCCGATTCAAGACCAATGGTGAAGTGAATTCCGCCGTACAGGCGCGAGATGCTGGCCTCTTTTGCTGCGGCATCGAACGAAGCAAACGTGCGAGGTGCAACATCGAATGAACCCAATGACTCTTCGGTCATTCCATAGCCAGGGTCGGTGAATTTCCACACGCCCAGGTACGAAGTGAGAGTGTCTGCAGCGGCACGCGAAATAGTGGAATGTCCCGACGGGTACTCGGGGAATGCAGGAGTCGTGAGATAAGAGCTCCACATTGTGTCGCTGCGTTGCAAAACGGTGACCGGTCTCTCCACCATGTATTGGTACTTATATTTCCAACCCACAATGAATGCATCGGCAATAGACATCATGGTGTGAGCGACAATACGAATTGTTTCAAGTGCCGTTGACTGAAGTTCTTCTGTTGCTGCGAGAGCTATAACCAACCAATGTCCTGCAGGTGTTCCCGTACGGCCACGGCTATCGTCCCAAAACCTGGCGATGTCTTTTTGCTCTTCAGTGAGGTTCTTTGCAACAGTGGCAACTTCATCTGCTGCGCCCTGGAACGGCGAAAGAGCATCACCAGAGGTAGGTGGAGCCGGAAGTGTGCAATCTCCTGAACGTGTAAAGAACGTTTTCAACGTGCCCCACCCTGGGTCAATTGCAGGCTGGAACCCTGGAGGAGTTGTAGTCCAAATACCCGGGCCTTTTGTCTCGGGGGGCATCATTGTTTTTGCTTCTTCGAAACCATCTGTTTTGGCTCTGCCAACAACAGCATCTGACACCGCAATTCCATAAGCAATGGATGCAGCTACTTCTTTTGCTGGCAAATCTCGTGATGCACTCTGCAGAACTTGATCGCGTCGTTCACCAAAAGTTGTCTTTGCCGCGGCAACTGGGAAGAGGTTCCGTGCAACCGACGAGCCTGCAGCGAGTGCGGCAATCACCGGGTTAATGGAGCTATCTGCTTGAGGAACCGATGGGGCAGCATTCATTTGTTTGCGCAAAAGATCGTCTGGTGACGTTGAAGCAAGAAACATCGCGCTTGCAACATATGCGTACAGCCGGCTGGCTTTAGTTGGGCTGATGTGGTCGCGCGAAACCCTGACTGTCAATTCAGTCATCAACGAACTCACTTCAGGTGTAACACGAGCATCGGTAGACTCTGCTCGAACCGATGAACTCACAGAAAAGCTTGTGAACGCCGCTGCTGCAAGACCAAAAGAAACAACGCGCTTCAGCATGATCCACCCGCTACTTCCCCATTTGGCTTTGTTGTTTTACACAAGAACGCACCAGTTAATTCGTCATTGCCAGTTGCTCCCGAAAAATTTGCATCAGTAGCAAATGCTCCACCGAACTGTGCTCCAACCAAATCGGCTTTTTTGAAACTCGCGCCTGTGATTCGGGTGTTCTGCACATCTGCGCCAGTCAATTTCGCCCCGTCAAAGGTGGCTCGCACAAGGATGGCGTCTGCGAAATTTGCACCCGAAACATCGGCCCCATAAAAGTTTGCCTGGGTGAGATTTGCTTTGGAGAAATTGGCACCCACCAGATGAGCTCGTCGGAAATCGATGCCCGAAAGATCTTTTCCGCTGAAGTTGGCGCCTTCAAGATCTGCACCTTGACAAGAAGCATCTGCTACTGCTTCACACTGTGCATCCGGTGCAATTGTGTCTTGCGTTGAAGATGTGCTGGCACCACCGCAACCTGCCAATGCACAGAACACAAGCCCCGCTAATGCAGTTCTCTTCAATAATCTCATTGAGGTTCCCTAATGGTGACTACCTGATTTGGTTTTACATCCGTTAACACAACACTCTTTTTGCTCGCCGGGAACTCCACCTTGATAGAAGCTACTTTCCCGCGGAAATTATTTAATCCAAAATGAGTGACCCGACCGTCTTGAGTAAGGAATGACCCGGTTGTTCCCACGAAAGCTTTCATTACTTCTGCTCCCTCAATTGGGGTGACGGTAATTTTCGCCCCCAGAGCATCGGCATTAGATGTACTGCCCAACACTTTCACTCCTAACCACTTTCCGACACTCGCAGTGGTGTTGTGGAGGAATAACGGCGTGTTTGCATCGCGGGTAATGAAAAGGTCTTGACGACCATCATTGTCGGCATCAAAAACAATGACCCCCTTTGAAGGTTCTGTGTTGGTGAGTCCAGCAAGTTTCGCTTTTTCTGAGTAACTACCCGAACCATCATCTAGCCATAAGCGGATGGGGTCGTGTCTCCAACAATCGGGGCTGTCTTTCCATGGAATAGCCATTCCGGCCGCCGTGACCACATCACGTTTACCGGCATTGGTGGTATCGATTAAGTTCACACCCCAACCCCAGTTGCTATTGCGGATACCGGCTTCATCGGTGACCTCTGCAAATTTGCGCTTTCCGGAATAGAAGTAGAGCCTGTTTCCTGTTCTGAGCAGACTTGACCCATCGTTGCACTCGGTACGAGTACGAATTGACGTCACGACCATCGCTAATTGCTGTTGTCTTCCGAAAAAGCCAATAGCCATTCCCATGCCGTTTTCTTCTTTGCCAAGATCGGCATCAACAGTTCCGTTGGTAAAAGTTCCATCTCCGTTGTTCCAATAAAAACGGCTTTGCCCAAAGTCCATCGCTATTGCCAGATCGAGAAAACCATCTCCGTCGAAGTCGGTGAAACTAGAGCTAAATGAGTAAACCAGTTCAATGCGCGACTCTAGTTTTACACCAGCTTTTTCAGTGGTGTCTTCGAAAAAGCCAGGTCTACCTGATGCGCCGAGGTTGCGGAAAAGACGTGAGTGAGAAGGAGTAACAAATTCTGCAGTATCGGTGGTTTGCCATTCATTGGTATGAAAATCGATCCAACCATCATTGTCGTAATCTCCAAAGGAAATTCCCATCCCAGAATGTGGCCGTCCGTCGATCATTGCCACGCCGCGCTCTACTGCTTTCTCAGTAAATTTTCCTTTGCCATCATTGATGAAAAGGAACAACTGTTTTCCGGCAAGCGAGGTAACGACAATATCTTGATCGCCATCTTTATCGATATCGGCTGCGGCTACACCGTTAGTGCTTGAAGAAATTTTCTCAAACGCTGAGCCTTTGGTTTCATCAACAAACAAGACCTTCTTTTTGGTGCTCTTGTTGATATACAACAACGGGTGGTTATACAAACGAGTAAAAACAATGTCGTCGAGTCCGTCTCCATTGACATCTACTGCAGCCGCGCCGCCTGCAGATCTTTCGGGGTCGCATTGTCGCGACAAGTCACGCGCCACATTTGGTGGGGTCACCTTTGGGAAAGCCGCTTTGATGACCGTCGGATTGAATAAACAGTCTTTTTCTTCCGCACGCTTGCCGTGTGAAACTACAAATCCTGCAGCTTGAGATTCATCGGCAAAGGTTGGGGCCGCTGCCACCACGTATGACTTTGATGACCCACCACATGAAATCAGGGTTGTTGCTAACGAAACTGTCGCTAACAACAACCCTGATTTTACGAACTTTGACATTGAGTCAATCTAACGACTAACGGAGACTGAAATTCCATCCCCAAAGACTGATCCAGATATTTCCTGGGTTGGTGTTGAACCCGAGTCCGGCGTTGATCCACCGACCCCAACCACCCCAACCACAGCGGAGGCAAGTATCGTGCCAGCCACCCCACCAGCAATCGAGTGTGTGTCCATCCATCCATGCCGAACCGCTTGCAGCGATCGAGATATATGGTGACCAACTCGTGATGGTAATGGTTGATGCAAACGATGCACCGAAGCACACTTCGACAACACCGAGGTTGACGCAGTAGCTCCAGCTCCATGGACCAGCAGCAGCGGTGAATCGGAAGGATCCGTCACCGTTGATGTTGCCCCACATGCGGAATCCAACGCCAGCAAAGGTCAGCCATGCGTCGATTTGTGCATATGTAGCGACACGAACAGGGCCATAGATAGGCACGTTCCAACATATGCTCGGTCCCCATGAACCAAATATTGGGCCACATTGCTGCGTCCAGCCAGTGACTTGATAGGCAATGTTCGACATCTTGAAGTTTCCGCCAGCGCTCACGCCAGGGAAGTTCACGCCAACATACAAGGTGGTATCGAACGTACCGTCGGCACCAATCCACAATGCACCAGAGCCATTAATACCCGCAATTGAAATAGAAACACTTGCGTAAAGTCCGGCTTGTCCTGGCTCATTAGAAATACGGAAGTTTGCATTGGCTCCGCCAATACCTGCAGCGCCCAAACTTGCAGAGCCGGCCATAGTGAAACGAGTTTCTGAACCACTCTTATAGAAGTTCCCTCGGAACGCTACGTCAACTGCACCCATCACACGGATATTTGCACTCATTGCAAATTGCCATGTGCTGCCGCTCTTTGAACCGCTCACGCTCACCGCAGCACTAAATGCGACAAGGTTGAGGTTTCCAGAGCCGCTGAAGGAGAAGTTACCGGTGGTGTCGAATGACCCGTTGACGTATACCTGACCGCCAATGTTGCCAGCACCCATTGCCCAGTTGGCATTGAAGTCGCCGTACACAACGTTTTGTGCACGACCTATGGTGACGTTTCCAGAGCCAGGGAATCCTCCCAGGCTCATTGGAATGTTGGTGGCTGCGATACGGAAGTCACCAGCAGCAGCAGCAACGGTTTGACCCGCGCGGTTGACGATGTTGACGCCCGAACCAGACTGCCATACAAACTGACCGCTCACTTGTGCAGAGAACACTCCACCAATTGATGCTGTTGCAGTGATGGACACTTGGTTGCCGTCGAGGAAGCCTGACGCCGTACCCAAGTTATAACCGCCCAAGGAAGCTGCAGCACTGAAGTCGATACGTGGCACTGAGCCCTTTGTATAAGCAATTGCAAAGTCACCGTTCAAGGTCACTACACCCGCAATGGTGCGTTGTAGTTGCAACCTTGCATTGAGCGACTGCAACTGGTAGTTCGACATTTGCATGTTCAAAGCAACCGTTGCATCGGTACCGAGAACATTGAAACTGCCGCCGGCGATGATATTTGCATATCCCTTTGCCGGCTTCAGGTTCATTGTCACCGTTGCATTACGTATTTCGAGATACGACGGAACAATTACAAGGTTCGCAATAGAACCAGTCATATCGATGTACGGACCATCGGTGGTGTTAGCCCCCGCCTTACCGCTCACCGAAACTTTGGTTGAACCAATGGTGATTCCACCGGCAAATGAAACGTAGTTATCGGTTGGTGAGATCTTTATGCCCATCCGAGTTTCATCGAGTTTCACAGGGCCAACGTTGAAGGCCCCAATTGCCATATCGGCTTCTAGCGAGAATGGGCTCGTGCCAATTTTCGCATTCACCGACACGCTGGTACCAAACACAGTTCCTACAAAACCTGCAGCAACGCCTGGATCGTATTTCACGTTTCCGATTTGGCAACCAAATGGAGCAATGGTGAGGTTCATGTAGGTAGAGGTAAGAACTCCACCAGCAATACTTGCCACTTTCGCGGTACCCGCAGCGATGGTGGTGCCATCAGATTGCAAGGTGCCTGCCTGGAATGAGAAGCATGGCTGACTGATATCGATGTTTGCTGCCAAACGGACAGCTACCCCAGCTTCCATACCCAGTGGCGAGCGCCAGCTGGCAGGCAAGATTGCTGTTGCAGCAATACCCAAACTTGGAAGTGGCATCGGAGCCGTGAGTGTGATTCCCATTTGAATTGCGGCTTCACTGAGCGTGAGGTCGTTGATTCCAAATGCGTTCCTCCAAACGAATGGCGCACCAGTGTTCTTATCTTTTCCAAGACTCAAGCTGATGCTGATACGTGTTGTTGAAACAGTTCCGCGAATTTCCAACGGAACGGGAACTTCATTCGAAGCGCCGGTCAACATTTCTGTTTGACCAATCAAACTCATTGACGGAGATGGCGATCCGCTGACTTCAAAGCCAAGGGCGGTGAAGCGCATTGAAGAGCCGCCCGACCTGTACATGTACCAGTTATCTGGAGTTGGCAACATGATTTGAATCGTGGGCAACTTGCCACCAGCGAGGTCTTTCAACGGAATAGTTACTGGGACCACGGTGAGTGAAGGTTGCTTCAACAAGTCACGCAACCAACTTGGCACGCTGAAACCAGCAAGCAAGGTGGGGTTCATCCTCGGCACGGTGACCCTGCCGAGATTGACCGAACTTGGCAACACAACGTTTGCAGCTGCATACGTTGAGAAAGCAAACGAGGCATTTGCCAAGGTGAGACCAGCGACTGGGGTCCAGTCGTTCATGCCACCAGAAATCAGCACACCTTGTGCACTAAATGTTGCACTCATCGACAACGTGGTACCCAGAATGTCTGAGGCACCAGCAATTGTTGCCGATATTGCACCATTTGCATATTGCAACGAGAGTGAAGGAGCTTTAATAACCACTCCACTTGTCACGGTGATATCGGGGAACGTTGCAGTCAATGTTGACGTTGTTCTTGTGAATGTTCCTGTCAAGGTTGCAGGGCCTTGGAAACCAGCGCCTACGTCAACCGAAACTTTTCCGGTTGCAGTGAAAGCCAATGCGCAAGGAGACCCGACGGTGCAGGTTGCATTGATGCTCGCTCCAGCCTCAGCAATTTTTACACCTGGGAATGGCAGCCAATCGGAAGAGTTTTTGAACGACGCCGCAAACGTCTTGGTGTTGCCATTGCGGGCCATTGAACCGGTGATACCAGCCATTGGCAATGACAAACCAGGGAACGGTGTCCATGTGGGGCTATTCCCTGTTTTGAATGCAATGTTGAATGAGTACTGAGTTGAGCTCGTGTAGTTCAAGCCGAAACCAACAGTGAGCGCATCGGTCGTAGTACCAATGGTGATTTCACCATCACCATTAATGACCGTGCTACCAGTTGTGTTACCGATCTTCATGCTCAGCGACTTCACTGTGACACCATCAACAATGGTCGTTGGTGCTTTCACCGCAACAGTCAGGCTGTAGATGAGCCCGGCTGCTTTGTCGGCACGCGACACAGATCCTGACACATCAATATTTGATGATGTGTAAGCAGCGTTCATCGAGAACGCACCTGTTGCCAGTGTCATGTCGCCACCAACCGAGATTGCACCGAACGCTGCGCCACCAGTTGCTGTGAGTTGCTTCACGGCATCGGGTATTGGCATCGAGAGCAAGAGTTTCGGAGTGCCAACAGGAAGTGACACTGCTGGAATGGTGAGGTTAGGAACCGTTGGGGTCCAGCTCACATTTGCAGGAGCCTTCAACAACCAAGCGAACTGACCACCATCGAAACCAATGTCGGTTCCAGAGAAGGTGAACCTAGGAACTGTTCCGACCAGCAAGACGCCAGCAGAACTGAACTTCATTGAACCAGCAATTGTTGCGCCGAACATCGAGAAGTTACCCGACAATGTTGCTGAAGCTTTATCTGTGCTCGTCTTGGCAGGGATGGAAAGCGCCAAGGTAGGCGCAGTCAATTTGATGTCACCTGTTGTAGAGAAGATGAGGTCATTGAATGTTGCAGAGAAGGAGAAACCTGCAGCAGTCAAACTTCCGGTGACGTTGGCAGAGCTCAAAGCACTAATGCCTAGGTCAAAACCAAGTGTTCCGGCCACATTGAATGTTGGAACGCATGTTGCACCTACAGCACACGTCAGTGCAGCTGTTGCGGTGACATTGCTGACCGACAAGCCAGATACTGGCTTCCACGGACCAGCGGTCGACATTGCAAGGCTCAACACGGTGCCGGTTGCATTTCGCACCAAGGAACCACTAGCGGTTCCGAGGCTGAGTGCATCTCCACCGTTCACAGGGAACGAAGCTCCTGTTGCACCTATTGACATCGCCACGCTGTAGTCGGTAGCTGAGTTATAGGTGAGTGAACCATTGACAGCAAGAACAGTGGAGTCGGGAAGAGTTACTTCTACCCCACCGGTTCCTGTGAATGTGACGGCCGCACCAGCAGTTGCGTTACCAAATGCGAAGTCGAGACCAGTGAGTTTCACTGAACTGTTCATTGCAATTGCTTTTTTGATTTTTCCGGTGAGGTTGTACTTGTATGGGTCACCGGTCTTGTCGCGACTAATTGCTCCAGAGGCATCGAGGGTGTCATTCGACATTGATGCTGCAAGTGAGAATGCACCTGTTGAGAAGTTCACTTCACCATCGAGGGCGATGTCACCAACAGACGCAACCAAAGAACCTGCGAAACCAGAGATTTGGCTAGGAACTGCAATTGCAAGGTCAATACGTGGCACCTTCGGAGTGAGGCTCACTGCCTTAAAGTTTGGCAACGAAGGAACTTTTGGAGTGAATCCGGTGAGCGGCCCTGAAGACCAAGCCAGTTGACCAGGCTTGAACACGGGGCCACTGTCGCCGAAAATTTTGATTTCGGGCAGATCGGCGGTGAGCAAGATGTTTGTCTTGCTGAACACTGCTGATGCTGTGACTGTTGCACCAAAGACCGATGCGGAACCGCTCAAAGTAATAGTTGTGGTCTGATCGGTTGCGCCCACTTTTGTTGCATCAATGGACAGTGACGCTGACTTGAGCTCAAGGCCAGCAACGATGGGGAGCGAATCAATAGAAGCTTTAAATGAAGCTGCCTTTGTCACGCTGTCGAAGTTGCCTTCGAGTTTTCCGGTCGTTGCTGTTGAACCCAAAGTGATTTCTGCATCGGCAGACAACTTCAAGTTCACTGCACATGGTGCATCGGCAGCACATTTTGCGGTTGCTGCAATTGTTGGAGTCTTCAAGGCAAGACCCGTCACTGGTGTCAAGTTGCTACCGACAACCGTGATGGAGATATCGCGAGCACCATTGACATTGGCATAAGTACCAGATGCGCTTGACAGCGGAATCACTACATCTTTTGCTGCAGTCCAGGTGCCGTTAGGCGTGGTTGCAGTAACAGCAAATGAATGGTTCTTTGCATCGGTGTAAGACAAGTCTGCTGAAAGCTCCAAGGCAGATGGCGCAGTACCAACAGTTACTTTTCCTGAACCAGTAATAACGCCACCGGCATCGCGCGAAGCCGACAAAGACGTAAGTACGACTCCGGTTGTCAGTGTTACTGGGCCTTCAAGCGAACCTGAGAGAGAAACCTTTGTGGCAGTTGTTGGTGAAGTCTTTGTGACTTTTCCAGCAAAGTTCACCACCGTGCCAAAGAGATTCACTGCATCGGTCATAGAACCATCGAGTGTGAAAGTTCCATTTGAAGCAATGGCTCCGAATACGCGCACTGTTGGTGTTTTGCCATTAACTGCCGTACCTGTTGCGTTTGCATCAAGTGAAACTGCTTTGACACCTGCAGCATCGACACTGAAACGCAGTGCAGCGCTAGCGGTGTAACCATCTGGCAACTTGAGGAATGGCATTGATGAAGTAACTACTTCACCTTCAAATGCACCAACCGAAACTGCGGCACCAGTGAATGGGATGAAGAGGCCAACTGCATCGGTTGCAGCAATGGCGAACTGTGGCGAACCCCAGTCGGCTGGGCCAGTGAAACGTGCGGTACGAATGGTGAGACCGTAAGCAGACACAGAACCTGAAGCATCAGAAACTGTGAGGTAGTTGCCCAGTGAGAAGCCGGCACCAGCGAAGGTGACCTTTGAGCTCTCAAGGCAAGTATCTGAACTCACAGCGAATTGGGTGAGATCAAGACCACCAATGCCAATGGCATCGATTGTTGACTGCACACTGCTCAAAGTTTTCTTCGACGCAGCTTCTACGAAATTGCACAATGCACGAGGTGTGCCCGCTGGTTTGAGTTCAAGTGCAACTTCAGCAGAAGCTTTTGCACCTGTTGCGTCAGTAACCACAACCTGCAATACAGCATCGCCCATTGCGCCTGTTGCAGCAATAGTGACTGCTGCAGCTCCAGCATTGTTCAATGTAAGAGGTGTACCTGAGACTTGTGTCCAGGCGTAGCTCAATGTGCCACTACCCGAGCCAACAGCTGTCAAGGCGAATGCCTGCGAGGTGTCGACTACTACAGGGCCATCTGCACCTGTAATTGAAGCCGATACCACTGGTGTGCCACCAGAGCCAATAACAACCGTGACCAAGTCAGATGACTTCAGACCACGTGAGTCTGTTGCTTCCACGCGCAGCTGTACGGTCACGTTTGCAGCAGGAGCGGTAAAGCTCAATGCAGCGGTGTTTGTTGTCGCTGCTGCAATCACAGATGGGGTTGGTCCTGATGCTTGTGACCAAGAGTAAGAGATCGCACCAACACCTGTGGCTGCTGCAGTAAGAGACACTGCTGCACTTTGGGCAACAGTTACTGAACTTGCGCCGAAGATGTTTCCGTTCACTGTGACACCAGTAGAGGTGACAGGACTATACGAAGCATCGCCAGTTCCAGAAGTTGGAGCAGTTGCACGAACTACCTGGTTTGCCGAAACACTTTGTTTTGGTACGCGATGGGAAACTGATGAGCCACTTCCGCTTGCAGATTTACCGGTTGGTCCGCTCACTGTAGGAATAGGAATGATGGTGACCGAAGCACGCACCGTCGAAGAGGATCCGGAGTCGGTAGCTGTTACTTCGAATAGCAATGTGGTGTCTGTTGTTACGGCAGGTGCTGCAAAAGTTGCAGAAGGACCATTAGGTACCTTGTTGTCTGACCATTTCACTGCAGGACTAATTGCCTTACAGTCTCCACCCGAATTTTTAACGTCTTCAGCAGTGGTGCAAAGTTGTTTCCATGCATATGCAGCGCCATCGCCGTTGCCTTCAGTTGTTAACAAAACGGTTGAAGCTACACGCTTACCTTGAGCATCAACAATCTGATCGATGACTGAGCCAGGACCAGCAACTGTGAACGACAACATCGGGCGAAGATCGACCGAGAGATTTGATCCACGTCCTGCAGCAACATTGCGTGCAGTTCCATACAACGATGCTGCCTGCAAATTGAGCGACTTCGATGATTTGTTCGTTGATTCGTAGCTCACGCTGAGAGCTGGAGTTTCTGTACCAACCTTCAGTGCAGGGGTACGAGAGCAAACCGTGAAACCAGAAGAAAGTGCGGTACCTAAACGAGCACACTTCCATGAGTCACCCGTGACGCCTGTGATACGGCCATCTTTCACGCCAGGCACAACAACGAATTGTGATTTGGCATCGGTGTCGCCACTGTTGCGCAACGTCAATGTTGCTACAGCTTTACCACCTGGACGTGGGCCAGCAGGTGCCAAGAATGAAGGAACCAAATCGGTTTTATCTTCAGAAATGTCTACGGTCATACCGAAGCGCGCAATAGGTGCCTCGGGAATACCCAACATGGTGACATATACAGGCCACTCAGGCTTTCCGACTTTTGCCGAGTTCGACATACGAACTGTGAGATTCAACGCTGGAGTTGCTTTACCAGGCTCAACTGATGATGCGAGTTTGATTTCGCAACGTACAGCGGGTCCAGATTTCTTTGTAGCAACTGTGGTGACTGGTGCAACCGATGTTGAGGTTGCAGCTTTGGAAGGGTCAAGAGGAGAAGCAATTTGTGGAACATTGCCTGTACCTGAAACACATACCCATTTGCCAGCTGATGCTGTATTGATTTTTTGACTATCGAGGCTTGCTGAATATCCTGCAAATTTGGCGAACGAAGCGCCACTGAAAATTGCAGTGCTATCTACAAACTGTTCAAAACGAACAACTTCTCCTGCAGCAAGCGCCTTGCTACCAAGGTTTTTTGCGCTGAATGAATAGTCCTTGCTTGCGCCAATGCGCACTTTTGTTGCAGAACCATCGGAGATGACTTTGAGGCCACCCTTTTCATCGGCACGACTGAGTTCAACACCTGGCATTGGAGCAGCTTGTGGCTGAACTACCAAGTCTTGTGAAACGCTATTTCCGGCTTTGTATTTTTCTGCTTCGTTCTCTGCCAAAATTTGCGCAACAATTTGCACTGCGCCAGCTTCAGTAGATTCAGATGCGCCAACTACGAGACCTAAGGTTTCTGGGGTTTCGGCATCGAGCTCTTGCTTTCCGCACATGATGGTGCTTCCACCTTCAAATGAGGGGGTTCCCTTTGCAGAAGGTGCGCATTCCCAATTTTCAGCTTCAGTATCGAGACTCTTGAAGGTAATTCCCTTGGGTAGGTTCACGATGATAAAGACCGATTGCGCAGGCCCATAAACGGAACGCACGAGTGCATCGATAGTGACTGTTCCTGGAGGAGCAATACTGCTCTTTCCATCGCGGGGAACCAGACGAATTGCGAGGTCTGGCTCTGGAGTTTTTACAACTCGAATAGACAAGGTGCTATTCCATTGCACAGGAGACTCATCGAGTGCTGTTGTTGTAGTTGAACTCACTACCCATGTGAATGGTTTGTCATTAACCGGTGCGGCCTTGCCTACTTGACCATCAATAATGAGGGTTTCAGAGAAATCGCCAGGCTTGAGGTCGGGACCCGTTGTTTGACAGGATTTCAATGCGGTGAGGCTGTCGCAAGTCCAGTTTGTTCCACTCACTTTAATTTTGGTTAGTGCGAGACCTGCTGGAAGCACTTCGGAAAACTTGATTTTTCCCGACTGTGTTTCGGTACCTGTTGGCAAATAACGCAGCTCCATGTGGAATGGGCCACCTGGATATACAGGACCACGAACTTTTGAATCAATAAATACACCAGCAATTGCGTGTGTCTCAACGCCACCAGCTGAACCAACAGAAGCTCCGCCTTCTCGCTTTTCACCGAGTAATTGGATGACTGTTTCGTTGTTATTCGGTTCAATATCTTCACCCTTAGCAACAGTCACGGTTACGTGGGTAACAGTTTTGATCA
The DNA here is from genome assembly GCA_009711295.1 of Actinomycetota bacterium. Lineage (GTDB taxonomy): Bacteria > Actinomycetota > Acidimicrobiia > Acidimicrobiales > Ilumatobacteraceae > F1-20-MAGs119. Next base: position 12,825 of record WLST01000008.1, read on the forward strand.
TTGCTTGATAGCCGGCGATATCGCCATTTTTTGCTTTTGCAGCAGACTCATCGAAGTAGCTGTCTTCAGGCTGTGGAATTTGTGCGTCGACTGCAATGTTGAATTGCAGGTCGGCTTGGGCCATAGTGCCCGCCTCCAACAGTGCGTTCTTTGTACCTGTGGCAGTCTTTTCTACATATGTACAAGTATTAGATTTACACGACCAGCCAATGTCTCCCTCTGACGATTTCTCATCGAGTACTGGATTGGCTTCTTTCAGTGTGGCGAAATCAGGGATGTCGGAAAGGGTGAACGAAACGGGAGACTTTTCTCCTGCACTTGTATTTCCGATATTGCTGACGTAGACGATTCCCATGAAAACAAAACCTGGGTAAGCAGCGCCAACCAAGTTTGATGAAATTGACAGGTCGACACCTGTTTTTTCGTCGACAATTTTACCTTCAGGCATCTTTACTGCATTTGGATCTTGCGGTGCATCAGTTGGCGGCTGGTTAACAGCTCCATCGGCTCCATCTGGTCCGGGAACATTTTGCAGCTCCACTACCGTTCCATCAGCAAGTGTTGTTGTAACACCAGTTAATGGCGATGTGGTGGTTGTTTCTCCATCGCCCATTGTTGTGGTGGGTGCTTCTGCCTCTGTAGTAGAGGTTGAATCAGTAGGGCTCGATGCAGAAGCCTGCAGAGCCGAGGTTGCAACCATGGTGAAAGCTGCAAGCAGCACTACTCCATTACGTGTGAAATGGCGAACGTTGTTTTTCATGATGCACATCCTGTTGAAGCGAAACCGGTAATAGTTCGGGTGGTACCTGTAGTAGTGAAGACGGGTCGGTATGCAGGCGTTGCAACAGCGACGCGATCGAGAGCACCTCTTTGTTTCACAAGCGCTGCAGTTTCGGCAGATGCGCCCGTGAGCGAGGTTGTGAGATCATCGAGGAATTGACGTGGCCCGCCGTTACGGAGAGCAGAAACGCAATCGCTTGTTGACCAAATGATGTTTTTCCACTTCAATTCGGCAACTCCGAGAGAAACGTTCTTGCACGATGAGGCGGTGTCACCTGAGCATGAGAGCAAGAGATCGCGAATAGCATTTCCGGTAGCGGCAGAATCATTGCCCTGGTCGCCGACGAGGAATTCCACTCCCCAGCCGTTTCCGATGAAAGCGCCTACTTCAGAGTATGTGGGATCGAGTCCACGAATTGAAGTAATTCCTGAGCCCTTCAGTTTCTGAGCTGTTACCTCTTTAATAATGCGCTTTGCCTTTGTGGTAACAAATGCGCAGTTGTCACACTGCAACGCACCGGCTGCAGTGGAAATGGTCCAGCGTAATGTCATAGGAGTAGTTGTTCCTACCCACTCTGCTTTTGTCACTGTTAACACTGTTGCCGAATCGGTACTCCAAGCAGCACTGACCGCACGTGCAGCATTTGTGGTTAATGAAGCTTCCTGTGGGAGTGCTGGATGCGGAGCACCAAGTGGATCGGTGCTTGCCAAGTACGTTGCTTGGTAGTTGCCAGGATCAGCAATTACTGCTGCGGCTGGAATTGATACAAGTGTTGTTGCAGGTGCCGCTGTAGTGGCAGGGGCTGTTGTTGTGGCGGTGTCGCCAGCAGAACCTTTCGACGGCAGTGTTCCTGAGGCAAGAGTGGTTGTTACCAATGCTGCATTCTTCACGCGTGTTGTATCGGAACCTGATGAATCGGAACTAGAGCTTCCACACGAAGCAACTGCTATCAAAGCAATTGCCAAGATGGCACATTTCGTAACACGAGATTTCATTTGGTTGCTCCACATTTTTCAGAAACGAATTTGTTTATAGATTCAGTTGCAGCGTCAATATCGGGTGTTGCATATTTTGCAACTACTGCATCGAATGAGTTCAGCGATGGGTCGCTCTTCAGCGAGTCGGCCATTGCCTGGGCAGCTGCGGCAACTTTGTCGGCAGCCGATTTAATTTCAGCAGGAGCTTTACCTGCGGTATCGCTCAACGCTGCGGCGAGTGCATTGATCTTTGTTGTGATTGCTGCAGCATCATCTGTTGATTCAATTTGTGGAAGCTTTGAATCATTCGCGCTAGCGGATGTACAAAATTCTGTGTAAGAAACCTCGCCAGTTACAGTGGTGTTCTCGGAGGCGTTCGACGTATCTTGCGTCGATGAGTCGCTTCCCCCGCAGGCCCCTAATACAAGCAATGCCACCAGTGGCAAGCTTCGTTTGATAGTGCTTCGCATGGAAAGTAACCGTTGGCTAGTGACATTCATACCCGCAACCTAGTTGACAGTCAGTGCCTTTCCAAGTCAGGGCCAGGCGATTTCTTCTGGCGTTCACCTGTCGCCTGACTTCAGTCGCCCGATGAAATTGCATTTAAACGCGAATTAATGTCGTCTTCACCGAGAGCTCGTGACTCTACAACCCGCTCACCGGTGGCACTTTGAAACACCCATGCTGGCTGTGACGCCACCGAGAAGCTCGCGAAGATCTCGCCGTCTTCATCGCGAACATTGGGGAAGGTTAAACCATGACGTGAAATGAACTCATCAATTTCACCTTGTGAACCGTTCCAAGCAATACCCACAACATTGACCTTGCCGGCCCATTTCTTACTGACCTCCTCGACCGAGGGGGCTTCCATGTTGCAGGTGCCTCAATATGGCGCCCAAAACCAAAAGGCTGTTGGCGTACCTATATAAGAGGTACCGAAATCTTTGGGCGCGGCGCTTGTGCTGCTGCTTTCCATCACTTCCGTTGGCGAAGGGGTTGATGGGCTTGATGCACCGGGCGTTGAACCACCGCAACTTGCTAATGCCACCGCGAGAAGCGCTGCAAGCGAGAGACGGCGGATCATGGTTAGCCGTTTCGTCGTTGCTGCAAGATAGCGGTAACTACTTTGCCGTCGGCTTTGCCTTTGCTGAGTTTCATAATGGTGCCAACAAGTGCACCCATTGCCTTTTCTTCGCCCGCGCAATATTTCGCCCATGCATCGGGTTGTGCGGCAATACCTTCATTTACAAAACCTTCAATGACGCTGGTGTCGAGTGCTTCGAAACCTTTTGAAGCAGCAATAGCTGCAGGGTCTCCCCCGCCAGCTTCGAGCATGTCGCCAAGAACAGTTTTTGCTTGAGTTGCCGTGAGCTTGCCATCGCGTTCAAGAACGGTGAGAGCAGCAAGATCTTTGGCGGGCAAACGTGGTGCATTGCCTTCTTCAGCGAAAGATTGTTGCACCCACACCAAAGCACGGCCGGCGTCGCCACCGGAGTTCTTTACCTCTTCTATATAGGTGTCTTGCCCACGCTCTACGACAACCGCAATTGCTTCACTATCTTCATCGGCACCAGTAAGTATTGCCAAGTTGGTACGACGAGCAGCCGGCAACACTGGCAATGCAGCGCGAACACGTTCTACCCACTCTGCATCGGGGGCAAGCATCACTAAGTCGGGCTCGAGGAAGTAACGATAATCGTTGGCGTCTACTTTGGCGCGCAACGTGTGAGTACGGCCATCGGTTTCATCCCAGTGGCGCGTTTCTTGACGAATGGTGCCACCGGTTTCCAATACATCAATTTGCCGGCGAGCTTCGTACTCAATTGCTTTGCCAAGTGATCGCACCGAGTTGACGTTTTTGATTTCACAGCGCGTACCGAGTTCGGCCCCGTACTTCCGTACCGAGACGTTGGCATCGCAACGCATGGAGCCCTCTTCCATCTTGGCATCGCTTGCACCCACCGCAACAAGAATGGCGCGCAGTTCATTGACGTACTGGCGTGCTTGTTCTGCAGTACGCACATCGGGGTGCGACACAATTTCTACAAGTGGCACACCAGCGCGGTTGAAGTCGATGAGCGAGTAATCACTTCCGTGAATACGACCACCAGCACCGCCGAAGTGTGTTGACTTGCCAGTGTCTTCTTCCATGTGCGCGCGCTCTACGCCAATGCGCACACCGCCTGGCAACATGAGAAATCCATCGACGTTGAGTGGCTCGTCGTATTGCGTAATTTGATACGCCTTCGACAAGTCGGGGTAGAAATAGTTTTTACGGTGAAACGTGCTTGGCTTCACAGTGCAATTGAGCGCAAGGCCAATACGCATTGCTAGTTCAACTGCGTGTTGGTTGAGCACTGGCAATGCACCTGGCAAACCAAGCGTTACTGGGTCGATATTGGTGTTTGGTTCATCACCAAAACGGTTTGGTGAACCACTAAAGAGTTTTGTTTTGGTGGCAAGTTCTACGTGAACCTCGAGCCCAACAACAAGTTCCCAACCTTCGGGCAAGCCATTGTCAATCATGCTGCACTCTCTAACACTGCGGCTACTTTGAACATTGCTTCTTCACCCAATGTGGGTGCCAAAATTTGCACGCCCACTGGCATGTTTGCCTGGCCAGTACCAAATGGCACGCTCATTGCAGGGTGCCCCGCCAAGTTGGTGGGGATGGTGAAAATATCACACAGATACATGGTGAGAGGATCGTCGGTTTTTGCGCCAAATGGGAAGGCAACCGTGGGTGATGTAGGGGTCAAAATAACATCGGCGTTTGCGTAGGCCGCCGCAAAGTCGTTGGAAATGAGACGACGCACTTTTAATGCTTTGCCGTAATACGCGTCGTAATAACCAGCCGACAACGCATACGTTCCGAGCATGATGCGGCGCTTTACTTCATCGCCAAAACCTGCTGCACGCGTATCGGCATACATGTTGTTCATATCGTTTGCTGCAACGCGATTGCCGTAACGCACGCCGTCGTAACGAGCAAGGTTGCTGCTCGCTTCTGCAGGAGCAATGAGATAGTACGCAGTGAGTGCGTATGACAACGAAGGAAGCTTGACATCGACAATGGTGGCACCGGCTTTTTCGAGTGCAATAAATGCAGCGTCGAGGCGAGCAAGTACATCGGCATCGGCACCTTCAGGCAAGTCGGCTACGCGACCAATGCGCATACCTTCTACCCCACGGCCAAGAACCGAGACCAAAGAAGGTGCAGGCTTGGGAATGCTTGTGGAATCCATGGGGTCATGACCAGCAATGACTTCTGTGAGCAATGCAGCATCGGCAACGCTGTGCGAGAACGGACCAATTTGGTCGAGGCTGCTGGCAAAAGCAACCAAGCCATAACGACTCACTAAACCGTACGTTGGCTTGACGCCAACAACTCCACATAGTGCAGCTGGTTGACGAATGCTTCCGCCGGTGTCGCTACCTAGTGAAACCGCAGCGAAACCTGCAGCTACTGCTGCTGCACTACCGCCGCTGCTGCCGCCCGGAACACGCGAAGTGTCGAGTGGGTTACGCGTAGGACCGAATGCAGAGTTTTCTGTACTGGAACCCATTGCGAATTCGTCGAGGTTTGTTTTACCAACGAACACTGCACCAGCTGCAAAAAGTTTGTCGACAACAGTGGCGTTATATGGAGGCTTCCAGCCTTCAAGAATTTTCGACGAGCATGTGGTGGGAACACCACGGGTACACATGTTGTCTTTGAGCGCAATAGGAACACCAGCGAGTAGCCCAACATTTTCACCACGGGCAATGCGTGCGTCGAGGTCGGCAGCGCGCTCGCGAGCTTCTGCACTTGTCACCAAGTTGAACGCATGCACTTCTTCTTCGCGTTGGCCAATGCGTTGCAGATGCTCTTCAACAACAGAGACAGCCGACTGTGCACCACTTGCAACATTGTGAGCAATAGAAGTAGCTGTGCTGAAGTTACTCATCTTCGCCTCCAGATGGTGGAACGCGGAAGCGACCTTGTTCTGCTGCAGGCGCCGCGCTCAGCACTTCTTCGCGGTCGAGGCAAGGCTGTTCAACATCGGCACGCAAAACGTTGACGAGGGGGAAAGGCTGGGTCATGGGCTGGACATCGGCAAGTTGCAAGTTGTCGATGTCGGCGAAATGATCGAGCATGCCGTCGAGTTGTTGCGTATAGCGCTCCACATCGGCGGCTGAAATATTGAGACGCGCCATGCGTGCAACTTTGGCTACATCGGCGGCAGAGAGACGTTCAGACACAAGAGTGAATGCTACCGAGTAACGGGAGCAAATTGAGGAGGTCGCTTCTCCATGAAACTAGCGACTCCCTCTTTAAAATCGGCGCGGGTGAGCGATTCCTTCATGAGTACAAGCGCACGCTGTTCCGATTCCGTGATGGCCTGAGTGGTGTCGGCATAGACCTGTTGTTTCATTACCTTCATTGAGGTCGGTGAGACATTTGCTGCCAAGTCGCTGGCGTAGGCAACTGCGTAAGCAAGCAACTGGTCTGCGGGCACTACACCATTGACCATTCCCATCTGATGTGCTTCTTCGGCGAGAAACACTCGCCCGCTGAGTAACACATCGAGCGCGTTTGCTGTGCCAACAAGACGTGGCAATAACCAACTCATGCCATATTCCGCAATGAGGCCGCGACGTGCAAATGCTGTAGTGAACTTTGCCCCAGCTGCTGCAAAGCGCACATCGCACATCAGCGCTTGCACCATGCCAATTCCTGCACATGCACCGTTGATTGCAGCAATGACTGGCTTAGGAATAGTTGTTGTGTACGACTGCAAGCGGCCACCTGCTGCTGATTCTGCACCTGCATTTGACCCACCCGAAGATGATCGGCCAATTGATTGCAATGCATCCATATCGGCGCCTGCACAGAAACCTTTTCCAGCACCCGTTACAACAAGTACGCGTACTTCGTCGTTTGCAACACATTCATCCATCAATGTGAAATAACGCTCGGAGAGTTCACCGTTCCAAGCATTGAGTCGATCGGGGCGATTCAGGGTAAGAAGCGCTACACCTGGGGCAGGGTGTGAAAGAAGAACTGTGTCGTTTGCTGCTGAGTTATTGGAGGTCGCCATAAGGAAGAACGTTAGACGGGTCAGGCTCACTACGCCGATACCAGAGCGCCTCACGTACCAAAAAGCCAATAGATACAACAAAGACTGCGAGAGAAACCCACTGATTCAGCCGCAATCCACCCGCTTGATGGGCGTCGTCAATACGCAGACCTTCAATGAAAAATCGCATCAAGGTGTACCCCGCGCTATACACAAAAAAGAGTCGCCCAGGTCGTAGTGGGACTCTCTGATCGACCACGAGCAATACCAAGCACAAGAGGGCACAGCCGAGTGACTCGTAAAGAAATGTTGGGTGAAAAGTAGTACCCACAGGAAACCCAGCGCTCATCGTTTTGTCGGCACTGATTTCAAGACCCCACGGCAACGTGGTGGCTTTTCCAAAGAGTTCCTGATTGAACCAATTTCCCCAACGACCAATCGATTGGGCAATAGCTAACGCAGGAGCTGCGCAAGTAACAACGAGCAATACATCTAAACCTTTACGGCGAGTTGCCCACATGCCCGCAACAACACCAAGCGCGATGCCACCCCAAATACCAAGGCCGCCTTGCCACACCTTGACGATGTCTCCATAGTTATTGGAGAAGCGTGACCAATCGGTAACCACGTGATACAGACGAGCGCCAACAATGCCCGCAGGAACTGCCCACATGACAATGGAACCAATATCTTCACTTGTGGCAACTCCGCGAGCTTCAACGCGCTTGCCCAACAACCACACAGCAACTACTACGCCAAGAGCAATCATGAGGCCATAAGCGTTCATGCGTAATGGCCCAAGATTCAATGTTCCCGTGGAAGGGCTCGGGATGCTCGCCAATATATATGGTGAAAACACTGAGTTAACTTTCTGCCACAGCAAAAGCGAAATTGACCGCGCCGTCAAAAATGATTTGCTTGTCAAAGTCTTGCGTAGCTACGTGATAGCTACGTTCTAATTTCACCTGTTCTACTGCTCCACCGTACGTTGCAACAATGAAATCGCTATCGGCCGGACTCACTACGTGGTCTTGGGTTGACGAAAAAAGCAACAGCGGCACTTTTACTTCCGGCAGCCGTTGAGGCAATGGTGTGAGCCCATCGGCGATAAAAGAAAGGAGCGGACGCACGGGGGTGCCGGGATACGCATTTTCCGTTGTGTCAGGGTCGGCAATATCACTTCCTATTCCGGGAATGACTTCTGTCCCGTCTTTCAACATGCCTTCAATTGCACTCACTATTTCTGTAGGCATCGGCTGGGTAGCAGGGTTGACACAAACAATTCCTGCGATCTCAGGATGTTGGGCAGCAAGCCACAAAGTAATTGTTCCACCCATGGATAAACCCATGACCACTACTTTTTCCACACGCGAAGCCAACATGACGTAAGCGGTATCGGCGTCGCGCAACCAATCACTCCACGTCGTCGGCAACATGTCTTCCACATCAGTTCCGTGCCCGGCAAGTCGCGGCATTTCTACATGGAAGCCTGCCGATGCACAGGCCTCAGCGAGGCCACGCATGGAACCAGGGTTACCCGTAAAACCGTGAACTACCAAAACACCTGTGGTGAGAGTTCCTTGATGAGACCACGCTTCTGCACCAGCCATTACCTCATGATTTGCCATCTGCACAGTGTAGATCGTCTCACTGATTGGCTTGTCTTCGCGTCTAGCCTAGATCTATGCGGCAACAGAGGAAATCGGTGGAATCATCTGCCTTCAGTGCCGTTATCCCCGTCATTGCGCTGCTTCCCGCTTGGTTTGTTTCTACGTCAATTTTCTGGTGGTGTTTCTCACTCATTTTTTCGGTGAATTTCTTTATTTTTCACAGTGTCGTTGCGCTCGGCGCTGGCCTCATGTTTTTTCTTCCCGCACAGCGCCTCTTCGTAGTGCGTCTTTTGGGAACTCGTTTACCAAATTCAGAGGAGTTGAAACGACTTAACCCACTTATCAAAACGGTGGCTCAAAGTGCGCGCTTGCATACTCCACGTTTTGTCGTTGCAATTGATGAGAGCAACGACATCAACGCCTTCGCATGCGGAGGGCACATACTTGTGGTGAGTTCATCTGCAGTGCAACTTCTCAGCGATGATGAGCTCGCTGGTGTGGTAGCCCATGAAATGAGTCACCACCTTGGCGCACACACTGTTGCTTTGTCGATAGGACAGTGGCTGAGTTTGCCCGTCATTGCATGCGCACGTCTTGGGTTTGTTCTACAAGGTGCGTCACTACGTATTGAAAAATATCTCGTACAACGTCATCGGTACTTCCGCATCCCGAGCAAAGTGATTACTTCTTTGTTCACTGCAACTGCGTGGATTTTTCAAGCATCACTTCTGAGTGCCCATATTTTGAACAATATCGTGGGGAAAAATGCCGAGTTCCAAGCCGACGCTCGTGCCGTGACACTTGGCTTTGGAAAACAGTTATCTGCTGCACTTTCCCGATTCACTTTTAATCATGAAAATTCGCAACGCGAACACCGCTCGCACCACTTGGCAAAAAAAGAATGGCACGAAAAGATCTTTTCGTCTCATCCAGAGGCCCGTACCCGTATTGCTCGAATTGAAGCTCAACTTCGTACACAACAACAACGCAGGTAACCTGTCTAGGTGCACCTCATTACTGGTCAATCCATTTGCGCTCAATCATGACAGCACTACCTACTTCTCCGTTTCTCACAGCCGCCCGCGGCGAACGCGCCACACACACCCCTGTGTGGTTTATGCGTCAAGCGGGTCGCAGCCTTCCTGAATACCGAGCCTTACGTGGTGAAGGCAGCATTTTAGATGCAATCAAAAAACCTGAACTTGCGGCAGAATTTACTTTGCAGCCCGTGCGGCGATACGGAGTTGATGCTGCAGTTCTTTATAGCGACATTGTGGTTTCTTCACATGCTGTTGGTTTTGGTATCGATGTTGCGCCAGGAACCGGGCCAGTAGCACCTGTTCCACTACGTACTAATGACGACCTCGCTCGACTGCGCACCCTTGAACCTGAAACCGACATGCATTACGTGATGCAAACAATCGACATGTTGGTGAAAGAACTAGAAGTACCACTTCTTGGCTTTGCTGGCGCTCCATTTACCGTTGCGAGCTATCTCATTGAGGGAAGACCGAGCAGAACTTACGAAAATTCATTTGCCATGATGCGCAACAACGATGTGTTGTGGCACAGCGTGATGGAAAGACTCACTCAACATGCCATTGCCCTTGTCTCGGCGCAAATTCAACATGGTGCTCAAGCATTTCAAATTTTTGATAGTTGGGTAGGTGCGTTAACAGTTGACGACTATAGAAAATATGTACTTCCACACACTAAGAATGTATTTGCCGAGTTGTCTCGGTTACACCCAGAAGTTGCTGGCATCCATTTTGGAGTGAACTGTGCTCATTTACTTGAGGCCATGCATGAAGCCGGTGCTTCGATCATGGGGATCGACGCCACTATTTCTTTGCAGGCCGTGCGTGATCGACTTGGTGCAAATGTCGTGCTTCAAGGGAACTTGAATACCGACCGCGTCCTTGAAGGCGTGGAACCAGCTCTTGCAGCAGCAGATGAGGTTCTTGCGAGTAACGCACAGCACCCAGGCCATATTTTTAACCTTGGCCATGGTGTGACACCGCAGTGCAACCCCGACGTTCTTCACGCCATCGTGCAACATGTTCATGAAAGGACAGCTCAATGAGCAATCTAAAAACAGCAGTACTTCTCATGGCATATGGAACGCCACGTAGTCGCGAGGAAATATTGCCGTATTACACCGATATTCGTCGAGGTCGCCCGCCTACCGAAGAGCAACTCAGCGACCTCACTGCAAGATACGAAGCCATTGGTGGTTTGTCGCCACTTGCTGCTCTCACTGAAGCTCAACGCGATGCATTGCAAACAGCTCTCAACAACATTGCACCAAATACCTACCACGTTGCTTTAGGGCTGAAACATGCAGCGCCAATGATTGAAGACGCAGTGCAGCAACTAGCAGAGGAAGGCTTCACAAAAATTGTTGCTCTTGTTTTGGCTCCACACTTCTCTTCTTTCAGCATTGGTCAATACATCGACCGCGCAACAACAGCAGCCGCACCTCACGGCATTTCTGTGGTGGGCATTACGAGCTGGGCAACAGAAGAAGCTTTCATTGCATTTCTTGCCGCCGATATGTCTGCGAAATTAGCAATGATGCCCGAAGAAACACATGTGCTCTTTACCGCCCATTCGCTCCCGCAACGCATTATTGATGCAGGCGACCCATACCCCACCGAACTGCGGTCAACAGCAGTAGCCGTTGCTGCAAAAGTAGGACTCCAGGAAAATACTCAGTGGTCAATTGCTTGGCAGTCTGCGGGTCGCACTCCAGAACCTTGGATTGGCCCCGACATTCTGGATGTCATCGATGAATTAGCCACGCAAGCAACTCCTGCTAGAGGCGTACTCGTCAGCGCATGTGGCTTTGTGGCAGATCACCTTGAAGTACTTTTTGACCTCGATATTGAGGCCCTGCATCGTGCCCAGCAACATGGGCTCGCATTTGCGCGAACAGCATGCGTGAATGACAATGGAGCAATAATGAATGCACTTGCTCACCGCGTGCACGCAGCCAACCAATGAATTAAGGCGCTATGCCAGAAGAATCGATCTCTACAGAACTTCACGTTGTCATTATTGGCGCCGGCATTACCGGTCTGTCGTGCGCTCGTTCCCTTCTCACTGCTGCACCACATCTGCGAGTCACGATCCTTGAATCTCGGCCCACAACTGGTGGCGTTATTCGCACATCCCCTTTTGCAGGTCTGCCTCACGTCGATGAAGCTGCCGATGCATTTTTACTGCGAGTTCCCTTTGCCGCTCAACTAGCAAACGAGGTCGGGTTAGGTGAACAACTCACTTCTCCGGTCTCTGCGCACGCTTCTGTATGGCGCAATGGTTTACATCGGCTACCCGCTGGTCTTCTTCTCGGTGTGCCCACACAACTCTCCTCACTCGCTACCTCGCGTCTCATTTCACCTTTAGGAAAATTACGCGCCGCTCTCGACCTCGTATTACCGCGAACCTCTGTTGCAAGCGACTCCATTGGCACCTACATGCGCCGGCGATTCGGCAATGAAGTACACAACATGCTCATCGACCCCCTCGTAGGCAGTATCTACGCAGCCGATACCGATCACTTCTCTCTCGAAATGGTTCCGCAGTTGAGTGCTCTCGCATCAAAAAGCCGTAGCGTTTTGCTCACTGCTCGTCGCATGCCTCAGCCTGCGGCCAACATTGCCGCATCACCCATTTTTGGAGCTCCGCTCACCGGCATGGGTGCTTTAATTACGGCAACTCAACAAGCTGTTGAAAAACTTGGTGGCACTATTCGCTTGAACTCGCACGTTTCATCGGTAGAGCCCGCTTCCAGCGACGGGAAATACTTCGTTCACTTCACAGCAAATGGTGTGAGTGAGACTCTCACTGCGAACCACGTTGTTGTGTGCTCTCCGGCCAAACATTCAGCCGGCTTTTTTTCCGAGTCAGCACCTCAAGTATCGCAACTCCTTGCACAAAGTTCACATGCTTCTGTAGTGATGGTTGCTCTGGCTATACCTAAAGAATCTCTTCCGCAAAAAGCCAGCGGCAGTGGCTACTTGGTACCGAAACCTGAACAGAGGTTTATTACAGCTGTTTCTTTTGCATCGCAAAAATGGGCACATTTGAACACCACCGATTCAGCAATTCTGCGTGTGTCACTTGGTAGAGATGGAATGCCCCTACACGAACATTCTGACGAAGAATTAACTTCATTTGTTCTTGCCGACATCAAGCGCCATCTTCTTGTAGACCTTGAACCAACAGCACTGCGAATTACCCGATGGAAAGAAAGTTTTCCCCAGTATCGGCCACACCACGTAGCTCATGTTGAGCATTTAGAAAATCACCTAGCCACGAAAATGCCGCAAGTACATTTAGCAGGAGCAAGCTTCAGGGGAATTGGTGTGCCCTCATGCATACAACAAGGCGTCGCAACGGCCCAGAAGATCATTTCGAGCATTCAGTGAAGAAGTTTCTACGTCTCTTAACCACCGGAGCCCTCTTCATCTCGTTGTTCTCTTTTTTTTCTCCCCAACCATCACAAGCTGCTGTTGTTTCACAGCTTGAAAGTTTTGGCAGTATTTCCATCCCTGCAATTGGGGTAACTGCTCCGTTGCATATGGGCATCGGCAAATCGTCGTTGGCAAAGGGTTTTGGTCTGTGGCCCAATACAGCGCTCCCTGGCAATAAAGGCAACACCGTTATTGCCGGGCACCGAACAAGTCATACCCATCCTCTTCTCAATATTGACAAAATCGCACTCGGCGACATCATCTACTTTTACACACCAGTGGGAACCGCAAAATATGTAGTGATGAGGCGACAAATTGTAAAACCTAATGATGTCTGGATCACACGACAAACGCGTACAGCAACTGCAACGCTGTTTGCTTGCAGCCCTCCGCACTCGGTAACGAACCGCTATGTGGTGACAGCCTCACTGGTGAAATTCACAGCAAAGAAGAAACAATGAAATTACCCAGACGATTTGTGCACTCCGGAAGTGTGATAGCCGGCTTGTGTATTGCATTCGCCATGCCACCCTGGGGTTGGTGGCCCTTTGCTTTCATTGGGCTTGGAATTTTCTACACAGTTTCAGGCAAAAGAACATCAGCGCAGCAAGCATTTTCCTCAGGCTTTTCACTTGGTCTGGGCTGGTTTCTTCCCACTCTGGCCTGGATGTGGTACATCTCTATTCCTGGATACTTCTTGACAGTGGTCTTTTTTTCCTGTCTCCATGGCATCGCTGAACTATTGATATTCAGCAGAGAACCACGACGTTATTTGCAACCCATTGCACACATGCTCGTTGAGGCCCTGCGTTTTTCTTGGCCATTTGGCGGCGCGCCTATCGCAACTCTTGCAATGACTCAATCGAATACGTGGTTCGCCAGTTTTGGTCGCATTGGCGGAGCGCTCCTTGTGTCGTATCTCCTGTGGCAATTTGCTGTCATTCTTTTCTCTCGATTTCGACTTGTATTGCCCTGCATTGCCGCGGGAGTGCTCCTTTTGGCAATTGCTCCCACGGGAAACAATTTTGCTAGTAAAATTCAAGTACGTATTGCCTATGTACAAGGGGGCGGTCCACAAGGAACACGTGCTTCAAACACCAGCCCCCGCGACGTTGTGTTGCGCCATCTCACAGCCACGAAGTCGCTGTCTCCCGATCAGAAAATTGATGTGGTGATATGGCCAGAAAATGTTGTTGACGTACCTACATTCGCCAACTCGCGTGAAGCCAAAGAAATTGCTCAAGAGGCGAAGCGCATTAATGCTCCGATTTCAGTTGGCGTCACCGATGATGTGCCACCTGACAATTTTGCCAATGCGCAAGTTGTTGTTACCCCTGCAGGCGACATCATCGACCGTTACGAAAAAGTACGACGCGTTCCCTTCGGTGAATTCATACCAATGCGAGGTTTTTTGAAATCCATTGGCGCACCCGTTCATCAAGTACGCCACGATGCAATTAAAGGAAAGACGCCAGCAATTAGCGTCATTCCACTTTCTCATCCCACCATTAGTGGTGAAACATTGCCGTTTGTTTCTTTCGCAACTCCTGTTTCTTGGGAAATATTTTTTGGGGGTCGCGTGAACGAAGGAGTCGAGCGCGGGGCTTCAATCATTAAAAACCCCACCAACGGTTCTTCATATCGCGGAACACTTTTGCAATCTCAACAAATTGCATCATCGCAATTACGTGCTATCGAATTTGGGCGCACTGTTGTGCAAGTTGCCCCCACTGGTTTTTCTGCATTCATTTCCCCGAGTGGAGAAGTTTCACAGCGGTCAAAGGTCAGTGAGCGTCGTATTGAAATAGCCGATATTGAATTACGTACCGGACGCACCTGGTACTCCTTTTTAGGCGATTCCCCCATCATCATTTCACTCTTAATTGGCTTCGCTTTTCTCCTCATGCGCCATCAGCGCAAAAGCCGAATTCATACCTCAGGCTGAGGGCACCTACCAGGCGGTAGCATGAGCCGCCTATGAAACCTTCGGCCGACCCCCATGGCCCGCTGCGTATTGCGTACCTCACTTACCGTGGCAAGCCCCACGTTGGTGGACAAGGCGTATACACCCGTCACCTCACCAAGGCATTGGTCGACTTAGGTCATCATGTTGAGGTATTTGGTGGGCAGCCCTACCCCATTCTCGACCCCCGCGTTGCTCTTCATCAGTTGCCCAGCCTCGATATTTTTAACGATCAGTATCCCGGTCGTTTCCCGGCGTACTGGGAGCTCAACAACCTTCCCAACATTGTTGAGGCCGCCCAATTCCTCAAAGGCACTTTTGGAGAGCCCAAGGCTTTCAGCATGCGTGCATACCGCGAACTGAAAAAACGAGTGAACGATTTCGACTTGGTGCACGACAACCAGTGCTTGGGTACCGACATTCTCAAAATAGAAAAAATCATTCCCACCATCGTCACTTTGCATCACCCCATCACCAAAGATCGCAAACTCGAGATGAGCCACACCAAGAGTCGGTACAAACGATTCGGCATTGGTCGTTGGTATTCATTTGTGGAAATGCAGGGAAAAGTTGCTTCCAAAATGCCACGCATTGTTGTGGTGAGCGAGAACTCCATCAACGACATCCACACCGATATGGGTGTCAGCAAAGACCGCATGCGCCTTGTGCCCGTGGGCGTTGACCCTGAATTATTCCGTCCGCTGCCTGAAGTGCAACGCAAACCCGGACAACTCATTACCACTGCATCTGCCGACGTGGCACTGAAAGGTCTTTCCTACTTGTTGGAAGCACTCGCAAAACTCCGCACCGAACGCGATGTGCGTCTCACCATTATTGGAAAACCAAAGGCAGGCCACAGCGCCGACCTCATCGCGTCTCTTGGCCTCACCGATGCAATCGACTTTGTCTCTGGCGTCAGCGACGAGCGCATCGTAGAGCTATATGCAGAGGCACAATTGGCTGTTGTTCCGAGCCTTTATGAAGGCTTTAGCCTCCCCGCTATTGAAGCAATGAGCACCGGAATTTGCCTTGTTGCTACCGACGGTGGCGCGCTCCCTGAAGTCACAGGAACAGACGGCGAGACCGTACTGCAGTGCCCTGCAGGCGACGCAGACGCTTTGGCTGCAGCAATTCGACGCGGCCTCGACGACGCAACCTTGCGTGAGCGCATTGGCCTTGCAGGTCGTGAACGCGTTGCCAGTAGATGGAGTTGGAAGCATTGCGCACAACTCACCGTTGAGCAATATCGCGAAGTGCTCGACATGCCACACAACCGCATCAGACGACGAAGTGGTAAATAAAAATGCTTACTTTGAAATTTTCTGAGCTTCAGTTGCAACCTGGACACCTGTTTCTCGATGCAGGGGCAGGTTTTGGTCGGCACGCATTTGAAGCTGCTCGCCTGGGTGCAAAGGTAGTTGCTCTCGACTACGCATCCGACGAAGTGGTGACCACTCGCAACACCTTTGCCGCAATGGCAGAGGCTGGCGAAATTTCAGCCGACCAATTTGTTGCAAGCCTCCGTGGCGATGCAACACGACTTCCCTTTGCCGACAACACATTCGATCGCATTGTTACATCGGAAGTACTTGAACACATTCATGCCGATACGGCGGCAATTGCCGAGTTGTACCGCGTGCTGAAACCAGGCGGAATACTCGGTGTCACCGTTCCTACTTGGTGGCCAGAAAAAATTAACTGGATGCTTTCCGACGAGTACTACGCACCAAAATCGGTGGGTGGCCATGTTCGCATTTACAGCGCTACAGAATTGAAAGCGAAACTTCGCACAGCCGGACTCACCATAAAGAGTCAACATCATGCACACGCACTGCATAGCCCCTATTGGTGGTTGCGCTGTGCTGTTGGGCCACGCAACGAAGAGCACAAAGCCGTTCAGGCCTATAAGAAATTTCTCGAGTGGGACATCATGAAACGGCCCACATCTACCAAGTATGCAGAGCGCATTCTGAGCCCCATCCTGGGGAAAAGCTACGTGGTGTACTCGCAAAAGTCACATGACCATGCGCGGGCAATATGAATCACGCCATCAACATTCCCGGCGTTATTTCGCATGATGAGCTTGCACAAACTGCGGCATCAATTGCACAACTTCAGCTCCCCAGCGGAATGATCCCATGGAATACTGGCGGACACTGCGACCCCTGGAATCATGTGGAAACCGCAATGGCACTCGACACCCTCGGGCTGCATCACGAGGCGCGCCGTGCGTATGAATGGCTTGCCGATGTACAACGTAGCGATGGTTCGTGGCACAACTACTACCACTCCGATGGAAGTGTGAAAGAAGCAAAGCTCGATACCAACGTGTGCGCATATATGGCTGCCGGACTCTGGCATCACTGGCTATGCACTGGCGACAAAAAAACTTTGCACTCATTGTGGCCAACAGCAAAAGCAGCGCTGCAGTGGGTGCTCTCCATGCGGCGCCCTGACGGAACCATTCTGTGGGCAAAAGAAGTTGATGAGTCTCCTTGGGACTACGCACTTCTCACTGGCTCGTGCTCTATTCGACATTCGTTACGTTGTGGCGCGATGGTCGCAGCACTTCTCGATGACCACGCCGATATTTATCTGCGCGCTGCCGACACTATCGACGATGTAGTGCGTACCAATCTGAATGCTTTTGAACCAAAAGAACGTTTTGCAATGGACTGGTACTACCCCGTTCTCACAGGTGCAAAAGAATCTGTACAAGCAAAAGATCGACTTGCAACGTTCTACGACACTTTCGTCATGGAAGGTCTTGGAGTGCGCTGTGTCAGCGACGAACCGTGGGTCACTGCAGCAGAAACCGCAGAATGTTCACTTTCATATGCTGCAATTGGCGATCTCGACACCGCAAAAAAACTTTTGCAGTGGACCCGTCCACATCGCACGACCGACGGGTCTTACCTCACAGGTATTGTGCACCCACAACTCGTCTCATTTCCTGAAGATGAATGCACTGCGTATACGGGTGCCGCAATTATTTTGGCCGCCGACGCCATTGCTGGCACCTCGCCTGGTTCTCGACTTTTTATGCACGACGGTTTTTCCGATTAGAACACCAGAATTTACTGTCGCTGTAAAACTCGCAAACTTCCCGTTGCACTGATTTCGATAAATTTTCCACTTGCGAGCGCAGGCAGGTAAATGTCTTCATACGGCGGGCGGCCACCATCGGCTGGGTTGGGAAACACATCGTGAATTGCCAGCAAACCACCCGGCATCACGTGCGGAGTCCAATACGCATAGTCAGCACGTGCGGGTTCAACACCGTGTCCACCATCGATGAATAAAAAACTCAACGGCGTTGTCCACTGCTGGGCAACCGTAGGTGAGTGCCCGACAACTGCAATAACAACATCGTTCAGTTCTGCATCGGTAATGGTGCGCTGAAATGTTGGCAAAGTGTTGAGCCTGCCTGTGTGCGCATCAACCAATGTGACATCGTGCGACTCCCAACCTGGCTGATTCTCTTCACTTCCTTGATGATGGTCAACCGCAAAAAGAACACTGCTGTTTTCGCGAGCAGCAGCACCTAACCAAATGGTTGACCTGCCGCAGTATGACCCCACTTCAAGCATGGGCGACTGTGAGATATCAGAGTGAAGCGAAATAGCAGCGTCGTATAACGCATCGCCTTCTTCTTCTGGCATGAACCCTTTTGCCGCCACTGCATGGCGACGCAAATTGGCGTGAATTACCAACGGTCCCAGTGCAAGATGCTGTCGACTGGTGGACGAGCAGCTGCTTTGAAATCGGTTCCCTTGGTGTAGGCCAGCGGCGACAAGCACACTTGCTGCACGGTGTCGAAAGGAATGTCTAAAATTTCAGCGACTTGCTGCTCCATCATGAGGTGCACAGTGGTCCACGCGGTGCCAAGGCCACGCGCACGTGCTGCCAACATGAATGACCACATGCCGGGCAAAATGTTTCCGAGCATTGATGCCGACATCATTGCTGGTGCACCGTCGAGGCGAGCTCCTTGTGTGCAGCCAATAATGAGTGCAGGCGCATCGCCCATGTGCTCACCTAAGAAGTCGGCAGAGTCTGCAGAACGCTTTTGCTGCTCATTTGCGCCAGCTTCACCCTTGTCGATGGAACCGATGTACACGCCGTCCATTGACTTGTACATGGAATAACACTGTTGATAAACATCACCCACTGCTTTTCGCTTGGCAGCATCTTTCACCACAATGAACCCCATGGTCATCATGTTGCTCCCCGAAGGTGACTGCATCGCTGCAGTTGCACACTCGCGAATGACATCGTCGGGAACTGGCTTCGAGAAATCGAGACGCTTACGTACTGCGCGCGTGGTGGACAAGAGCTCATCTGGGTTTAAAGGAAGTAATGACACAGACGAAATGGTAGCCCGTTTTTCGCGCTACGCGAGAGGCAAAAGTGCATTTGCTCGGGCAACATTGCCCAGCCAGCGAGCACTTGGTTTGATGTGCCGCTCTTGAGTATCCCGATTCACCCCAACGAGGCCAAAGGTTGGCCCGTATCCATAGGCCCATTCAAAATTATCTAGCAAACTCCAATACATGTAGCCCTCTACCGGGATGCCGTCGGCGATACAGCGCAAAACACAGCGCAATGCCTCATCGACATATTCAACACGTTCTTGGTCGTTCACGACCGCAATACCATTTTCGGTAACCATGATGGGCACCCCTCGTGTTTCGGCATAGGCACGACGAATGGTGGCCTCTAAAGCTTGCGGATAGTACTCATAGCCCATGATGGTGAGTCGGGCATCGGGGTCTGGTTTCATCCGGCCCTGCGCGTTGAACCTTTCACGTGTGTAGGTTTGGACTCCGAAAAAATCATCACCAATAGCGGCTTCAAGGAAACATGTCTCGAGACCATCGAAACCTTTTTGACGTTTCTCATACGCCATTGCAATTTCATCTGAGTTCTCAGATTGAGTATCAACTTGAAATTCCACCATTGCGAGCGTGAGACCAATGGGCGCAGAAGAAATAGATTTCACTGCATCACGCGACTTAATATGGGCATCACAAAAAACTGTATTGACAGCATCTCTTGATGATCTGCTGCGTTTACCTGGGGGAAATTGACCAATGAGGTACCCGATAGTGGACACCATGTTTGGTTCGTTGATCGTGCACCAACGTGCAACATCACTGCCCATAAATTGTGCAACTTTTGCGCAGTAGCGCGCAAAAAGATCTGCGGTGCGAGGGTTTTCCCACCCGCCAAGAGCTGCAACCCAAAGCGGTGTTGTGAAGTGATGCAAAGTCACAATGGGCTGCACCCCATTTTCCCAACACGAAGCAATGACACGTTTGTAATGTTGCAAAGCAGCTTGCGAAAACTCGCCTTCAGCTGGCTCTACACGCGACCACTCAATGCTGAAGCGATACGCCTGCAAACCAAGATCTGCGATGAGCTTGATGTCATTTGGATACAAGTGATACTGATCGCAACAGTCGCCGCTTGGTTCTTTACATGGCGTATCGGCACGGTGTTCCCATTCCCACCAATCGTTGTTGGTGTTATTTCCCTCCACTTGATGAGCTGCCGTGGCGGTGCCCCACAGAAACCCTTTGGGAAATGAAGTTTGAGTGTTTTCCATAACTGCCTACTGTAGATCAGCACCGCAAGAGGTAAATTCTCAGAAATAAGCAGAGTTTTATGCCTCAAAAAGTGGCAACATAGAGGAACATGACTTCCTCACTTAATGACCTTGTTGACCTCTTAGATCTAGAGCCCATCGAGGTCAATATCTTTCGTGGTAAATCTCCCGACGAAAATCGCCAACGTGTGTTTGGTGGTCAAGTTGCTGGTCAGGCCCTTGTTGCTGCTGCCCGCACCGTTGATGAGACCGACCGTCAGGTTCATTCGCTTCACGCATACTTCTTGCGCCCAGGCGACCCTGGTAAACCCATTTTGTACGAAGTAGACCGCCTCCGCGATGGCCGTAGTTTCACCACCCGCCGCGTGGTGGCCATTCAGCATGGAAAGGTCATCTTCAACTTGCAGGCCTCGTTTCACACTGTTGAGCCTGGTCCTGACCACCAAATTAAAGGGCCATCGGGTGTTCCAGACCCAGAAACACTCCCCGACTTCAAAGAGCGCATGGCCCCTTATAAAGACATCATTGGTGAGTGGTACGACCGTCCGCGACCTATCGACCTGCGCTATGTCGACTCCGACCCTTTCGCTCGAGAAGGAAACCCCTCGCTCGGGCAACGGGTATGGATGCGCGCCGACGGACGACTTCCCGACGACCCCGTGTTGCACACATGCATCGCAACATATGCAAGCGATTTCACGCTACTCGACACCACTTTGTTGCCACACGGACTTTCGTGGAACTCCAAGGGTGTGCAGATGGCAAGCCTTGACCATGCCATGTGGTTCCACCGCCCTTTCCGTGCCGATGAATGGATGCTCTACGACCAGTACTCCATTTCAACATCAAATGCGCGAGGACTCGCCGGTGGATCTATTTACACCGCAAGTGGCGAACTCGCGGTGACTGTGATCCAAGAAGGACTCACACGCATCAATCACGATGCCTAAAAAACTGCTCTTCCTCAGCGCACTGCTGAGCGCAACATGCTTGCTTCATGTGTTGCCGGTTGCGGCGAGTACAAACAGCACCAAACTTGTTCTTGTTACTCGCGCAAAATTGCCTGTTGACATAGCTTCGCGCCTGAACGATTCAGCCATATTCATTGCCGAGCAAGATGGCCTTGTTCAGCGATTTGTCAATGGCAAGAAAACAATTGCTCTCGACCTCAGGAAGCGCACATCGGCAAGCGGAGAACGTGGACTCCTTGGCATTGTGTTTCACCCCAATGGAAAATACATGTATGTGAACTACACCAATCAGCAAGGAAACACTGAGGTAGTTCGCTATGCAATGACTGCAACAAATACTGCAAATGTTTCCACGCGAACTCTGTTACTCACGGTGAAGCAACTGTATTCAAACCACAACGGAGGCGGACTTGCCTTTGGCCCAGGCGGTCGACTCTACGTTGGTACCGGCGACGGCGGATCCGGCGGAGACCCCGAGCGGGTGGCACTTGATATTGCTTCTCCGTTAGGAAAAATTCTTTCGCTCTCGCCTACTGCAAAAAATGAAAAAACGAACGACCTCGCTGTGTGGTCGCGCGGACTGCGTAACCCATGGCGCTTCGAATTCGACGCGTCGAACAATTTGTGGATTGCAGATGTTGGGCAAAATATGTGGGAAGAAGTGAATGTTGCCTGGGCCGCACAAGGCGCCGGCAAAGACATCAGCTTCGGTTGGAGTGCCTGGGAAGGTAACACCCGCTACAACACCGACGAGCCAGCACAGCCCCACCAAAAGCCAGTTTTCACCTACAAACATGGAGATGCTGGCTGCTCTATTTCAGGTGGCACAAGAGTTCGTGACCCACAGCTGCCTGCTTGGAATGACTGGTTTGTTTTTGGTGACTATTGCAGTGGTCGCATCACTGCAATATGGGTATCTAGACAAACGATGCAGAAGCAAACCATCTTGCAACGCAATGTTGGCCCAATTACTGCTGTACGCAGCTCAACACAAGGAAAAGTTTTCGTCCTCACCCTTGAAGGCAAAGTTTTTCAACTTGTTCAGCGTTGAGTATTAGCGGCGCGCACCCATGAACATGCTGCGCAGCACTTGATAGTTCTCTACACAGTGCCCGGCACCGAGCACTACAGCTTCCAACGGCATTGGCGACATCCTCACCGGAACGTCGGTTTCTTTTTCAATACGTTGTGCAAGACCGCGCAATAATCCGCCGCCACCAACAAGATACATTCCACGCTGTAGAAAGTCTTGGGCCATTTCTGGTGGAACCTTCGACAAGCAACGCGTTACTGAGTTCACAATTTGAGACACCACTTCGTCGATAGCAAAACGCACTTCTTCTGGGGTCAACATAATGTTTTTTGGCAGACCTGTAACAAGGTCACGTCCGCGCACCTGAGCACCACGTTCATTAGGCATTGGCGTGGCGGTTCCAATTTGGATTTTGATGTCTTCTGCGGTGCGCTCACCGATGGCAATACCATGTTCGCGACGCACATAGGTTTGGATTGCAGCATCAATATCGAAACTGCCGACGCGAATTGCTTCAAGGGTCACTACACCACCAAGAGAGATGACTGCGGTCTCGCTGGTTCCACCACCAATATCGATGATCATGTTGCCTACAGGCTCGTCAATGGGCAACTCAGCGCCAATTGCTGCCGCCATTGGTTGTTCAATGAGCTGCGCATCGGAGGCTCCTGCACGACGCGTGGCATCGGTTACTGCGCGACGTTCCACTTCCGTAATTGCTGATGGCACACATATGACCACTTTGGGTCGGGTGAAACGTGAAACGCCTACACGCTGCAGCAACAACCGAATCATCCGCTCGGTGATATCGAAGTCGGTAATGGCGCCGCCGCGTAACGGGCGAACTGCCACGATGTACCCAGGTGTACGGCCAATCATGTTCCATGCTTCATGACCAGTTGCCAACACTTCACCTGTTTTACGGTTCACCGCAATAACTGAAGGCTCGTTCAGCACAATGCCTTTGCCCTTCATATACACAAGGGTGTTGGCGGTGCCAAGGTCTATTGCAAGGTCGCGTGCCATGGGTATTTTTAGTGTACGCCCTATTACAGGCGCGGTGAGCGACTCTGCCCAGAATCGTCATTTTTGATTTGACGGGCTACAACATTTCGCCGAGCATCGGGTGATAACGCATCGATATGGCGACGGAAATTATCGATGCCATCGTAAATTCCTGTCTTGCGATTTTCTCGCAAAAGTATGGTGCCAAGTGCAGCTGCACACAGCACTGCCAGGAAGGTGAAAATATACATTGCTGCTTGCATGTTCTTAGTGCACACTTCCTGTTGTGGGCGACGAAACTTTTCCGATGTCTTGACTACGTGTTCCCCAATCGGAACCGCCTGCCCATTCTTCCTTCTTCCAAATAGGAACTGAAGCTTTCAATGCATCGATACAAAACCGCGCCGCTTCGAAAGCCTCGGGGCGATGACCCGACGAGACGCATACGATGACAGCACTATCGCCGAGCTCGAGGTCGCCGAGTCGGTGGATCATGGCAATTCGACCAATTCCTGTCCACGATTTTTGCGCTTCCTCCGCAATGGCGCGCATGCGAACAACCGCCTGTTCTTCGTAGGCTTCATACGTTAACTTTTTCACCTCGTCGCGCCCATCGGCATGGTTGCGCATCGTGCCCGAAAAGAGAACAACCGCGCCGCAGTTGGGCAAAATACTCCATTCGTATGCAGTGGCTACAGGCAAGTCTTCATGTGTCACCGCGATCCAAAGTGAGGAGTCAGCAGGGCCATGCACAACTTCAGCGTACCTCTTTCACCCAATCATCTCTGCGTCATGTGTTTCACTTCAACGAGGCATAACATCGCTCTATGGGCGAAAACGGAATGGGTGATAACCCCTTTGGCGGGTTGCCATTTTTTGGCGACATGATGAAAGCAATGGCCGGTCAAGGCCCCCTCAATTGGGATATCGCACAGCAGTTTGCCTTCATGGGTACGTCAACTGAAGGTGGGCAATCCAACGTCGACCCTGCTGCTCGCATTGCAATGGAACAACTCATCCCCATTGCCATCATGCATGTTGGCGATGTTCTTGGCGACCAAGCACAACTCTCTTTGAGCCAGGCAAAATATGAATATTGCACTCCTGCCCAATGGTGCCACTCAACGCTCAACGCCTATAAGCCACTTTTCAATGAGCTCGCTGTAGCCCTCGGCCAGCCGTCATCTACCAGCACCGGTACGGGCACCGACATCGACTCAGAAAACTCTGACCCCATGTCACAGATGATGCGCAACCTCACAAGCATGATGGCCCCTTCACTTCTTGGCATGACCGTTGGCTCCATGATTGGGCAACTTGCACAAAAAGCATTTGGTCAATACGACCTGCTGTTGCCGCGCAGCCCAGAGCACACTATTTTGCTTGTGCCTGGCACCATTGACGGCTTCGCAGAGAGCTGGAGTTTGCCTCATGCCGACATGCGGATGTGGGTACTTATTCATGAACTTGCTGCTCATGCTGTTTTGCAAGTTCCACATATTCGCCTTGCGCTTTTACAATCGGTCGAACAACACGTCAAAGCATTTCGCCCCGACCCATCAGCAGCCTTTGAGCGAATGACACATCTTGAAGTTGATGCCGACAACCCCATGGCTGCACTTCAACAAGCTTTTTCACAACCTGAAATTATGCTCGGAGCTGTTATTTCACCCGAGCAAGAAGCCATGATGCCTGCGCTCGATGCACTTCTTGCCACTCTTGTCGGCGTCATCGACTGGACGGTTGACACTGTTGCTCAACGTATTTTGGGTGGAGCCGGAGCCATTGCAGAAGCCGTTCGACGGCGCCGCATTGAAGAATCACCTGCCGATGTTTTTGTAGAGCATTTGCTCGGCGTGCGTTATACCCGAGCAGTGGTATCGCGGGGCAAGAGTTTTGTTGCTGGGGTTATTGAACGCAGTTCGCCTGAAGTACTCCTTGGCGTTCTTGCGAGCGCATCGGCACTTCCTACCCCCGCCGAGGTCGACGCCCCAGGCCTATGGCTTGCCCGCCTTGAATGCGAATAGAAAAGCGTCCCCACATCACAAAAATCAGCATTCCTAGTGCTGTTGCTATTCCAACAAGCGCAAAACCTGTGTCACCAGATATGTGAAATAGCACCGGCACCAAGCCAGCGAGGACCCATGCCATTTGATTTTGTGTTTCAAACACCGCAAAGGCTCGCGCCCGGTTTGCATCGGGAGCATCGCTTTGCACAACCGATTCAAAGGCCAGGCGACAAATGGCCGCTGCACAATTGACCGTCGCAGCCAATATGACTCCTCCTGTTACTCCCCCAACATATGTGGTGATGAAACCAAAAATGGTGAGCGCCAGTAACGCCGACAACATCATGGTTTCTTCGTGCAACTTACGACGCATCATTGGCGACAATGCATTACCTGCCATCGTTGCAAGCGTCGATAGCGCAACCGCAAGTCCAAACCACACAGTCCCCGCTTTCTGGTCGCGCAACCAAAAAGCAAGATGGAAAAACATGAAGCCAACAAGGCCACGCATGAGCCACATGGTGCGCGAAGCGCGAAGCAAACGCGGAGAATGCAGTTCATCTCGCTCAGCTTGTGTAGGTGGGGCTTGAGATACTCGCTCGCCTCGGGGTAATTGTGTTGCCGATACTAAGGCTCCAAGAAACAGCACTACGGCAAGGAACAATGGTGCGTTATCGGAAATCAGTTGCAATAAACCAGCAGGAAGAGCAACGGCAAAGCCCACCACGCCGGCCAAAAGTCCCAACCTGCTATTTGCTTCCACCAGATCAGATTCTGATTTCACCACAGTAGGAACAAGTGCCGACTTGGAAACCGAATAGGTCTTCGACAGCACCATTGCAGCAAAAGCAAGAGGGAAAAGTGTGAGCGAATCAATACGCCCAATCATGAGAAGTGTCACGATTGCTCGGCCAGCAGCAGCGAGACATACAACGAGCCGCCTGCCACCTTTCATGCGGTCAATGACGGGCCCGATGAGCGGCGACACCACCGCAAATGGCGCCAAACTGAGGGCGAGGAAGAGAACAACTTTCCCACGCGCCGCATCGGGGCTCATCGACAAGAAAAGAGAATTGGCAAGTGCCACCGTCATGGCAGCTTCGCCAGCAGTCATCAAAACATGCGTTCGCGCGAGTGAGAAAAACAGCGGACGTGCAGGAAGACCAATTGAGCCCGCGCTTTGAGATGGACGGCCTCTGCTCACAACGCCATGTTAGGCGCATTGCGATGCAACAAGGAGTTAGTTACGACTGCGTTCGAACTTGTAACCAAGACCACGAATGGTGATGATTTTGTCGGGGTTTGCAGGGTCTGACTCTATTTTTGCTCGCAGACGCTTGATATGGACATCGAGTGTTTTGGTATCGCCCACGTAGTCATTTCCCCACACGCGGTCGATGAGTGTTTCACGCGGCAACACACGGCCTGCATTTGCGAGCAACAAATGGAGCAATTCAAATTCCTTGAGTGGAAGTGCTGTCTTTTCACCACGAATCACTACTTCATGTTGTTCTGGGTCGAGAGTAATGTCACCCACTTGTAATGCGCCTTCGGTCAGTTCTCCAGCCCGGTCGAGTGGGGCTCGGCGCATGACGGCGCGCATACGTGCAACTAATTCGCGAAGGCGGTAGGGCTTAGTGATGTAATCGTCTGCCCCCACTTCAAGACCAACCACCGTGTCGATTTCTGCAGCTTTAGCAGTCACCATAATGATGGGCACTTGTGATTTCTTGCGCAATTGCCGACACACATCGATGCCCGACACTTTCGGCAACATCACATCGAGAAGAATGATGTCGGGCTGAACACGATCGAACATATCGAGCGCTTCTAAGCCATCACGAGCAACTTCAACGCGAAAGCCTTCTTTTTTGAGGCCAACGAGCAAAGCATCTACAAAGGATTCTTCGTCTTCAACGACGAGAACAGTATGGGAGGTAGTGGCGGCGTTCATATGTTGTTCACTGCAGTATTACCGCTAGGACGTAAAAGAGTGAGCACGAAGGTTGAACCTTCACCTTCTTGTGAGGTTACGTTCACCGAACCGCCATGATTGTTCATCACATGACGCACAATAGACAGGCCGAGCCCTGTTCCACCAGTCCCCCGGCTACGGGCACGATCGACCCGATAAAAACGCTCAAATATACGGTCGATATCACTTTGGGGTATTCCAATACCTTCGTCGCTCACCGATATCTCAATAGTTGTGTCGAGCGAAGTGACACGAACAGTGACCTTGTCGCCCTTTTCGCTGTACTTCACCGCGTTATCGATGAGATTCGAGACTGCAGAAACCAACTGAAGTCGATCGCCTTTCACCACACAATCGTCTTCGGGAAGTTGTGAAACAACACCGATACCCGCCTGCGCCGCAAAGTACGCCATGCGGTCGATGGACTCTGCAATCACTGAGTAAACGCTCACTGGTT
Source organism: Actinomycetota bacterium (assembly GCA_009711295.1). Lineage (GTDB taxonomy): Bacteria > Actinomycetota > Acidimicrobiia > Acidimicrobiales > Ilumatobacteraceae > F1-20-MAGs119. The sequence continues at coordinate 40,749 of WLST01000008.1, forward strand.
CTGGAACTACTGAGCCATCAAGCTCAATGCGTGATAACTCGAGCAAGTCGTCAATGGTTTGAGCCATGCGGTTAGCTTCTTTCACCATTTTTGATGAGAGGCGATGGATGACTTTCAGGTCGTCTTCATCACGAATGGTGTCGGCGAGAATGGATAAAGCTCCAACAGGAGTTTTTAATTCATGGCTGATATTGGCCACAAAGTCTGTGCGTACAGCATCGATGCGAGTCCGCTCCGAAATATCTTCAATAATGGCAATCGACTTCGACCCCTCAAGTGGCATTGCCTCGATGACCAAAGTGCGTGGAGGTGGCCCGAACAATTCAAGAGTTTCCCGCACCACCGAACCGGTCTCGCGTGATTTTTTTATAATGCGCTCTGCAGCTTCGTCGACTAACACGTCGATATGCCGCAAAATACCTACGCCTGCAGCAATGTGATTACCCAAAATAATATTGCCCTGCTCATCTGTGACAACGACACCAAGTGGAATTGCATTCAATACAGAATCGAGTTCCGCAACATGAACCTCTGCCTCTGAGGATAAAAGTTCTACCGACCCAACAACTGATTCATTATTGGCCTTAACAGTGCTACGACGGAGAAAAAATACAAATGGAAAAGCACTAACAATGATGCCAATGATGATTCCGCCGACGAGCACAACGACCTAGTCTTCTGGGGCGTTGATGTTGGGAAGAGGAATGCCATAGGTGTCGTCGTGGGTCGTTTTTGCAGCATGACGCGCAGCACCTTTGTTTTCTGGTCGCCATCCACTCACGATAAAGAGAACACGTTCACCAATGTTGACCGCGTGGTCACCAATGCGTTCGTAGAAGCGCGCTACTACCGCTAATTGAATAGCTACTTGCAAGTCGATACTTCCGGCGGCATGACTTTCGAAAATTGCTTGTACAAATTGCCGTTGCAAACTGTCGAGATATGAGTCCATGTCGTCGATGGCCCCTGCAATAGCCACATCGTTCTCTTCAAATGATTGCAAAGCAGAAGTAAACAGTTGCTGCGCCTGTTCGCCCATTTTGGTAATGATGCCGCGCAACTTTGGATCGAGTGAATGGCCATAAATGCGGCGAGCCGCCTTTGCAATATTCACCGTGAGGTCGGCAGAGCGTTCAATTTCGCCCACCATTTTCAGAATAGAAATGAGCTGACGCAGGTCGCCAGCCACCGGGGCCTGTAGTGCCAACAACTGATAGCAACGATCTTCAAGCGCAATAGACCGTGAGTCAATTTCATCATCGGCCAAAATGAGGTACTCAGCACCTTCAAGATCACCTGACAACAACACGTTTGTTGCACGAGGAATGGCTTCGATCACCGAGGCTGCCAGGCGTGCAAGTGAGAGCCGAACTTCATCTAGTTCGTGGTGAAAACCTTTGCGAAGTTCTTCCATTGCTGTGTCTCCTCTATTTCCCGTCGCTCACAGAATACCCTGCTTATGAGTTTCGGCGCTCTTGTTGATTTTTGGCCCATTTGTAGAGGTCTTCTTGCGCATTTCGCACAGCAAAAGAGTCACCTGAACGACCCCAATTACCTCTGGCATCGAGAACAAAATGTGGCGCAGTGGGGCTACTGAGATCAGACAGCACTTTTTCACACCATTGTTGATGCTTTTCTTGCAGTACGGGCACCAGTGCCTCTACTCGGCGGTCGAGGTTGCGTGACATGAGATCAGCTGAACCGATATACCAACGTGGCACTCCTGGTCCATTTCCATTTCCGAACATATAAATGCGCGAATGTTCAAGGTATCTTCCCAAAACCGAACGCACCGTAATGTTGCTCGACATTCCAGGTACACCTGGACGTATGCCGCATATTCCACGCACAGTAATGTCAATTTTGACGCCTGCTTCACTTGCCTCGTACAACGCCTCAATCATTTGAGAATCAGCGAGCGAATTGAGTTTCAAACGAATAAAACCCTGATCTCCTGCACGTGCTTCTTGACGAATGAGTTCAATCAGACCAGGTTTCAAATAATTCGGAGCAACAAGTAAATGTTGATAATGGTCGCTTCTGCTGAACCCAGTGAGGTGATTGAAAAGACGCGACGCATCGGAGGCAAGTTCAGGATTGCATGTAAAGATTGCGAGGTCTTCATAAAGGCCAGCAGTTTTTGAGTTGTAGTTGCCCGTTCCAAAATGGACATAACGGCGCAGCCCATCGCCGTCTTCGCGCACCACTAGCGCGCACTTCACATGTGTCTTTAAACCAACAATTCCGTACATGACGTGCACTCCGGCACGTTCAAGTTGCTTAGCCCACGTAACGTTCACTGCTTCATCGAAACGAGCTTTCAATTCGATGAGTGCCACTACTTGTACGCCGCGTTCAGCTGCGCGAATAAGACTCTGCGCAATGGGACTATCGCCCGACGTGCGATACAACGTCATTTTTATTGACTGTACGCGTGGGTCATTTGCTGCTTCTTCAATAAAAGCCTGCGTTGAGGTAACGAAGCTTTCATACGGATGGTGCACTAAAAGATCGCGCTCACGAATCACGCTGAATATAGAGCGATCTTGTTCTTTCGCGGCCGCTAGGCGACCTGCGGTTACTGCCGGCCAAGGAGTGTCGCGCAATGCGGGAACCGGCAATGCACTAATGGTGAACAAACTGGTGAGGTCAAGAGGAAGATTGAACTGGTAAACGTCGTGTTCTTCCACTTCAAATTCATCAATTAATAGTTGTAAAACTGTTTCATCAATTGAGTCACGAACTTCGAGACGTACTGCTCTGCCAAAACGCCGGCGGCGCAATTCAGCCTCTACAGCTTCAAGAAGATCTTCAGCCTCTTCATCGTCTACATCGAGGTCTGCATCGCGTGAAACACGGAAGGTGGTTGCGCTTTGCACTTCCATTCCTTCAAATAACGAAGGAAGATGCGCAATGATGACATCTTCGACAGGGATGAAATGTTGAGTGTTTTCTAGCTTGAGTAACCGTGGCAAAAGAGGCGGAACTTTGAGACGGGCAAAACGTTCTTCGCCACTTTCCGGGTCACGCAACATCACCGCAATACTCAGCGCCAATCCCGATACATAGGGAAATGGGTGTGCTGGGTCTACGACGAGCGGGGTGAGAATGGGGAATATCCGCTGATCAAACTCTCTCGATAGATTTGCTTTTTCTTCAGCAGAGACATCTTCCCAACGTTGCAAAATAATGTCGTTATTTTTGAGTTCCGGCAAAATTTCTTCGCGCAAAAGCGATTCTTGTTCGGCAACTAACTGATGCACCTTGTCGCTGATATCAAGATCGAGTTCATGTGGGCGACGGCCATCGGCACTGCGATGAGATGTTCCTGCATCAATTTGGTTTTTCAGTGCCGCAACGCGAACTTGAAAAAACTCATCGAGATTTGAAGAAAAAATAGCAAGGAACTTGACCCGTTCGAGAAGTGGGATTCCTTCTTCTCGTGCCATTGCCAAAACCCGCTCATTGAATGCGAGCCAGCTGAGATCACGGTTAAAAACTCGTTCGTCGATCTTCGCAGAGTATGTTCTTTCCCGTTTCGTCATAGGTCATTTACCTGAACGCTCAATGAACGAAAAATGACTACTGGGATAATTTGCACACTATGAGTGTTTAGTTCTTGGCGGAATCGCCAAGGTCCCACTCGATGGTGATGAGCTCGCGCTCAGCATCGCGGGCAATGCGCTCGCTATTGCGGCGGAATTGTGGGTCGTCGCGGGTGAGGAGCACTAAACGGGCCAGTACTCGGGTACGGAACTCGTCGATCAGGGCCTGATCGCCATAGTCGCCATAGACCTCCCAATGGGGAGCAACAGGGCCGAGATACACGATGCGGGCATGTGCGCGTGGCGCTTCTGGGGTGGCATTGATATCGGACACGGGAACCTCCTAGGAGCGATCAGGATACCGCAGAGTCGCCATATGACCTCTCGGGAACTTAATCCGGGCCTGCACCGTCAGAAACCTTGTACGACCGAAGTTCTCCTCCCAGAAAAGGCTCGCCATGACCACAACCGACATCCAGCACTATGAGAACCAGCGCAACTTCGGCTCTTATCGTTCAACTGAATGGATGTCGCTCGGCAATTGCCGCCTTGTTGAGCCCGACATCTTCTTTCCCTCTGATGGTGCCGGGGTCGACAAGGCGCGCAAAATTTGTTCGACGTGCCCTGTTCGCGACCACTGCTTGGAATACGCACTGTCGGAACACATTGAACACGGTGTGTGGGGCGGCATGAGTGAGCGTGCCCGGCGCCGCTTGAAGTCTCAACGCCGCGCTGCATAACAACGCGACAGTGAATTACTTGGAGTCGGAATCGCCAGACTTATCGGATTGGCCGTCTGCAAGACCTTTTTTAAATTCTTTTTGCGCCTGGCCAAGGTTTTTTGCAAACTTCGGCAATTGAGTGCCGCCAAAAAGAACAAGTACAACAACAGCAACGATGATGAGTTCTGGGCCTTCGAGAAATGCGAACATGCCTTTAACCTACCACCGCTCAGCTGGGAGATGAGATAAAAATAACCCTGTGATCGAGTGCGTCATCAATATCAGTGAGGGTCAAAACCCCGAAACACTTGCCAAATTGAGCGCAGTTGTAGCTACCCATCTCCTCGACATCCATGCCGACCACGACCATCACCGCAGCGTGTTTACCCTGTGCGGCGCACACGCCCCCCGACTCCTCGCCGCGCGTGCCGTCGACCTTCTCAATATTCATGAACACGCAGGTGTACATCCGCGCTTCGGAGTGGTTGATGTTGTTCCCTTTGTTCCTTTGGGCAACACCACCTTTGAAGAAGCAACTCACGAGCGTGATGCATTTGCGCAATGGGCTGCCAAAGAACTTGGTGTTCCCAGTTTTTATTACGGACCAGAACGCACGCTTCCTGACATTCGCCGCACAGCATGGACATCACTTTTTCCCGATGTTGGGCCACGCATTGCACATCCAACAGCTGGAGCGATGTGCGTAGGCATCAGAGAAGTTTTAGTTGCCTACAATATTTTTCTCACCGATGCCACTATGGAAACCGCACGCGAGATTGTGGTGAACATCCGTCAACCAGGCCTGCGTGCATTGAGTTTTTTAGTAGATGGGCATGCACAAATCAGCATGAATTTGACTGATATTGATGCCATCAATGTGGACACTGCCTACGACATCGTTGCTCAATACGGCAATATTGCGCGTGCAGAGCTCGTCGGACTCATGCCATTAAGTGCATTGACAAAAATAGAACCAAGCCGTTGGAGCGAACTCGATATTGGAGTTGACAAAACAATCGAAGCGCGCTTCGACACATTGTTGAAAGTGCAGTAAACGTTATTAGATCGCTTGGCGATTTGCTTGAGCGCGAGCACGGCGCAAGCGACGACGCTCACGCTCAGACAGCCCACCCCAAATACCAAATTTTTCACCGTTGACTAATGCGTACTCAAGGCATTCACCTCGCACGACACAACCACGACACACTTCTTTTGCTTCACGAGTAGAAGCACCCCGTTCGGGGAAAAAGAGATCGGGGTCAACACCAAGACAGTTGGCCTGATCTTGCCAACCACGTTCTGTACTCAATTCATCCGTTTCTGGGAATTGCATTCGCTTGCCTCCCGCTCTGCAGATCACGAACATCCAGAAATGGCATGCAGTGATGGCAGGGCTGTAATTACATTGCTGTCATTCTGCCAAATCCTTATGAAATAAGCAAGTGCGC
>WLST01000080.1 GCA_009711295.1 Actinomycetota bacterium
GAACCGAGCAATAGTGCACCAACAACTGCACTCACCGCAGTACCACCGGCAGCAATAACGCTCACTGCAGAAAACTGCGATGCGCCAGTGAACACCAAGAGCGACATGGCCATTGCTTTTGGCACGCTTCCACCTGCGTTCACACACAACACGCCAAATGAAATGGCGAAGATGAACACAGCAAAACCTAAAGCCAAGGCAGGGCCCACTATGCCGTCGTAATTCACACCTTCATGGGCGTGCTCGTGTTGAGCATCCATATTTACTTTCCTTCGAAAGTGGCCTTACCTGGTCCGTTTTCTAGGAAGCTCTTCACACCGGTTTGGCTGTCTTTGCTATGGAATACATCTTCAAACGATTGCTTCTCTAATGAGAGCCCGTCAGACAAGGTCATCGACAAACCAGCATCGACCGCATGCTTAATGAGTGCACCAGCAACAGTGGCACCAGCTGCAACTTGAGCAGCAAGTGCTAACGCGCGCACATGGAGTTCTTCGGCAGGAACAATTTCATCGAGCAAACCAATGCGCAATGCTTCTTCCGACTGCACCTGACGGCCAGTGACCATGATTTCCTTGGCACGGCTCGGGCCAACAAGGCGTGGCAAGCGTTGTGTGCCACCACCACCAGGAATGATGCCCAAGAGAATTTCTGGCTGACCAAAGGTGGCCTTGGGTGCACCAATGCGATAGTCGCACGACAATGCAAGCTCGCACCCGCCACCAAGTGCAAAACCACTCACTGCAGCAATGGTGAATGCAGGAATTCCTGCAACTGCATTTAAGGCATCGTGGAAACCTTGGCCAATGCGACGCGCTTCACTCGCTCCACCGAATTCTGAAATATCGGCCCCAGCAGCAAAGATGCGCTCGCCACCGGTCACCACAACAGCACCCGGGCGGTTATTGGTGAGGTCGTGTGCAATGTCGCGCAGTTCAGCTAACACGGCTTGCGATAGAGCGTTGACCTTGGGGTTGTTCAACGTAATAACGGCAACGCCATCGGCGCGGCGTTCGAGCAGGACAAGATTGTTTGAAGTCACCTTATGACGGTAGCCGTTAGGCCTCGACACCACGCAACATCTGGTCGGCCGCTGCCCATGGGTCGGTGGTGCGATTCAGCACTTCGCCCTGCAGGGTTTCCCATTCGTCGCCCACGCACAGTTCACGAGCCTTTTGCTCTAAGCGGCGGGCAACAATTTCACGCAGCTCTTCACGTAAGCGAAAGGCCCTGCGATCGCGCAATTGGCCCGATGCTTCGGCATACGCACGATGCGCCAATACGGCATCCCAGAGTTCAGGAACACCCTCGCCTGTGGAACCCACTGTTGGAACAATGGCGGGGTGCCATGCATCGTGCGACAGGTCGGACAGTTCGAGCATTTGTTCAATATCGCGGCGCGTTTCTTCAACGCCTTTGCGGTCGGCTTTGTTAATAACAAAAACGTCGGCAATTTCCATGAGGCCAGCTTTGTTGGCCTGCACAGAGTCGCCCCAGCCTGGGTTCAACACCACCACGGTGGTGTCGGCCTTGCCCGCAATTTCTACTTCTACCTGACCAACGCCCACTGTTTCAACAATGACCCAACGGCGACCCACAGCATCGAGCAGACGAATTGCTTCTGGAGTAGCGAGTGACAAGCCACCGAGGTGACCACGTGTTGCCATGGAACGAATAAATACACCGGGGTCGGTTGCATGGTCTTGCATGCGCACGCGGTCGCCCAAAATGGCACCGCCGGTAAATGGCGATGACGGGTCGATAGCAATGACGGCTACTTCAAGGTCTTGTTTGCGCAAATGACCAATAACCGCACTGGTGAGCGTGCTCTTACCCGCGCCAGGTGCACCAGTGAAACCAACGGTGTACGAGTTGCCGCTCTTGGGGTAGCTCAAACGACCAACTACACGAGCAGGGTCGCCACCGCGTTCAATGAGAGAGAGCAAGCGCGCGAGTGATGCACGGTCACCGGCACATGCAGCAGTAAAAAGTTCTTGAGGATCTGTACTGCGTAAGGCCATTACTCAACTGCAATCACTTCAGTCACGCCGTCAACACGGTCGCGCATGATGCGTTCAATTCCTGCTTTGAGCGTTTGTGTTGATGCAGGGCAGGTGCCACATGCGCCCACCAAAGTGACCGACACAACGCCGGTCTCTTCATTTACTTCACGCAAAACCATGTCGCCACCATCGGCTTGGAGAGCGGGTCTGATGACCTCGATGGTCTCTTCCACCTGTTGGCGCATGGAGCCGGGGGCACTCGTTGCAGTAGTCACGGTGCTATCTAATCAGGAACAGCCGCGAGTTGCCGATTTATACCGAGAAGTGGCAAGGTTGCGTGTCATGTTCAGCCTCATTTGCGCCCTTCTTGCCCACCAAGGTGGCTGGGACGAGATTTTGTGGGTGCTGCTCCCCATCAGCGTGATGGTGGGGCTGTTGCGCGTGGCCTCGCAGCGCGTGCGCAACGCGGGCAAGAAGACCTCAGAGTCGGGTGATGTTGGCGCCGAGGGTACAGAGTCGACCCACTAGGTCGTCGTAACCACGGTCAATATGGTGCACATCGGAAATGATGGTTTCACCTTCAGCAACAAGGCCCGCAACAACCAGTGCGGCACCTGCACGAATGTCGGGAGCGCGCACGGGCGCACCGGAAAGTTTTGCTTCACCACGCACGACTGCGTGATGGCCGTCGGTGCGAATGTTGGCGCCTAAGCGCTGCAGTTCATCGACATAACGGAAACGACCGGGGTACAAGTTTTCGGTGACAATGCCCACGCCGTCGGCAACCGACAACATGGCAACAACAAGTGGCTTGTAGTCGGTGGCAATGCCGGGGTACGGAAGCGTGACCACGTCGATGCTCTTCAAACGTTCTGGCCCAATGACCAAAATGCCATCGGTTTGCTCAACAAGAACAACACCCATGTCGGTGAAACGCGTGAGGAGCATTTCCATATGCCCTGCAATAGCGCCTTGCACTACTACTTCCCCACCAGTAATTGCTGCTGCTGCAATGTATGTGGCTGCTTGCACGCGATCGGCAACCACGTTGTGGTGCACTGCACGCAATGCGTTGCGCTCAACGCCATGCACGATGAGTGTGGAGCTGCCAATGCCTTCAATGTCGGCGCCCATTGCGACGAGCATGTTGCACAAGTCGCCAATTTCTGGTTCGCGTGCTGCGTTTTCAATAGATGTTGAACCTTTAGCGAACACCGCAGCGGTGAGCAGGTTTTCAGTTGCGCCAACGCTGGGAAAGTCGAGCGTGATGTTGGTGCCATGCAAACGTTCTGCGCGTGCATAAATATCGCCGTGGCGCATTTCGAATTGTGCGCCGAGTTCTGTCAGACCACGCAAGTGCATATCGATGGGGCGTGAACCAAAGTCGTCTCCACCTGGGAGCGCAATACGCACTTCTCCGAACCTGCCCAAGAGTGGGCCGAGTACGTTGACACTTGCACGAATACGTTCCACAAGTTCATATGGGGCAAAGAGTTGCAAATTGCCATTGTTTGTAATGTGTAACTCTTTGGCGTCGCGGTGATGCTCGATGACGAGGCCAATTGACGACAAGAGTTCGCTCATGGTGACGACGTCTTCAATATCGGGCACATTTGACAACACAAAGTTGCCGTCGGCCATGAGGCACGCCGCCATGAGCTTGAGTACGGAGTTTTTAGCCCCTGGGACATTGACCGTGCCGCTCAACGGCGCACTGGGTGCCACCTTGATGCGTGCACCTGGCGCCACAGCAAAAGTACGCGCACCGTTTGAACTCACTCTCTCAGTATGCTCCCGCCGTGGAACGCACGCCGAACTTTTCCCACAAGTCACAGCCCCGGCACTACTCGTTTCAGCGCAAAATCGCCAGAAATAGCACTGAATTCGGGAAAATATCCGCGCCATACAGCACTGTGGTGGAAGAAATTCGCCTAGATGACTCGACTGACTCGTCGAGCACCCACCACGTCTTTTTGCAAAAAACAGGCCCGTGTGTGGAATACAAACGGCACGTTGAAATACCCATCGACACCAGTGCTGAGGTCACAGAAGAAACACAGTGGTCACTCGACATTCCCTGGTTTGGATGGATCTTTCGTCCGCTCATCTCGCGTCACATCAAACATCGTCAGCATAAAAAGCGTCACCCCTGGTGGGCTCCACCGCTAACTTTTACCGCGCATGAAACCTTGGTGCTCGCGCTTCTTGCTGCGGCATCGATGGTCGCTGCATTCATCAACACACTCTTCACACAAACTGTTGCTTTTGCCGCCGATGAATTTGGTGTGTCAACAACGGGTCAAGGTGTTGCTGCAGCAATTGTTCGCTTAGGCATTGTGCTTGCTATTCCACTTGCCATATTGGGCGACCGCATCGGGCGACAACGCATTGTGATTGCGCTTGCATTCATTGCACCTGTTCTCGCATCACTCGGTGCGCTTGCACCGAACTTTGCCGTGCTCGTGGGAACACAAACCATTGCGCGCCCCGTTGGTCTTGCACTCGACGTTGCTGTTCTTGTCATATTGATTGAAGAGATGCCCAAGCACGGGCGTGCCTACGGGTTAAGCGTGCTCGCACTTGCGAGTGGTTTCGGAGCAGGCTTTGCTGTTGCTGCACTTCCTATTGCCGACCTCGGCACTTCTGCATGGCGCTTGGTGTACGTGTTGGCGCTCATATGGATTGTGGTTGCACTCAGTTTGCGCCGGCGACTCACCGAAACTCCTCGTTTCATTGCTCATCGCACAGACCCCAAGGGTTCTCGGCGCGATACGTCGCGAAAAACGGGTAGTACTGCGCCGAGAACACTCTTGATGGTGGGGGCGGTGGCGTTTCTCGTCAATATTTTCGTCGCCACAGCGTCAATATTTCAGAATCGCTATCTCAAAGATGTGCGCGACTACTCAGCCACCATGGTTGCGCTCTTTACGTTGTCTACTTCGACCCCGGGCGCACTCGGCCTCATCATTGGCGGCAAAATTGCCGACATCAATGGTCGTCGCCGCGTGGCTGCACTGTGCATTCCCCTTGGTGCAGCACTCATTGGCTTGTCGTTTGTGTTGTCGTCGGTGGGTATGTGGGTGGCCGCTATTGCTGGTGGCATTGTGGGCGCCATTGCCTATCCCGCACTTGCTGTGTACCGCGGTGAACTCTTCCCCACGGGCAACCGCGCAACGTCTTCATTTCTCATTACCGTTGCAGCGCTCTTAGGCGGAAGCATTGGTCTTGTTGCTGGCGGCATGCTCGTTGACTCTGGTTGGTCGTATGGAACAGTGATGCTGAGTTTTGCTGCCATTTCACTGGTGGTATCTGTTTTGGTTTTGGCGTTCTACCCCGAAACCGCGAACAAAGACCTTGAAGATTTAAATCCGCAAGATGCACATGCTCGTTTCGAGCGCTAGCAACAACTAGCGCAGAGAGCGGCACCACTCGCGAACAACCTCGGCAATTTCAGCATCTTTTCCCTTGAGGTCGTGTCGGCCTTTTTCAATGAAGTGCATCGACACCTCGCTAGGAATTTTCTTCACATGTTTTTTTAATTCCGCAGGCGTGCCAAAGGGGTCGTTGGTTCCGTGTACAAACAACACAGGAACAGAAATGCGCGACAAGTGTGCAATGCGCAACTTTTCAGGGTGTGCTGGCGGGTGCAACGGGTAGGAAATGAGCACCAGCCCGCATACTTTTAATGGGTCACCAAAAAGTGGCGGCTCACCTTTTTTCGCTAAGCCAGTGTCGCCAGCAACAGCCATTGAACACATCCGCCCACCCATAGATCGCCCGCCAATCACAAGTGACGACGTACGCACACCACTTGCTTTGGCAAATGCCTGCACCTCTTCGCGCACGCACTGCAACAACACTGGCGCACGATCGGGAGCACGCTTGCCCGCACGTCGATACGGAAAGTCAACACGCGCAACTGGCAAAGGCTGCATCGCTTCTTCAAGTGCAATGAGTGATGAATGGTCTGCACTGCTTCCCGCGCCAGGGAACAACACCAGCCCTTTTGCTGCACTCACGACTGTTGGCTCAAAATACGCCGTGCTTCACTGAGGTCGGCAATGGCTCTGCTTGCATCGCGTTCACTTGCACCATGGTCGGGGTGTACGTTGCGCAACATTTCGCGAAAGCGTGAGGTCACTTCTTTTTTACTGGGCTTCAGCGTGCCCGGTGGGAAGCACAAAATTTCTAGCGCCCACGCCCGCGGGTCGGAAATTGCGGAAATAGACGATGCATTGCTGCCCGCTAAGTATGAAATAAATGATGCCCCAATGGGGCCACGCCAAGTCATTGCTCGGCGCATCATGGGCCCCAGCGCACGCCGTGTTTCTGCATTCAAACGCTCGAGGGCATAAATGGAACCCAACACTTGTTGCAGTGGCGAACCACCTTCGGCAAAGGCGAACTCGGCTGAGTTTTCGACCGCAATGAGTTGATGCCGGCTGAGTGCCAGGCCATGGCGGTCGGTTTGAAAACGATGGCGCAAGCGCGGTTGCACAATGCGTTCACCGCGTTCTACCTGCAATGTGAGGCGGTGAATATCGGGGTGCATTTCCTCATCAACATCAAACAAATGTCGCGCGACGACAGCACCGAGCAAAATGCCACCAAAACCAGGTGCAGGGTCGGCCGGCAACATCAAATGCCCTAACGACACGCGCCGGGTAGGAGTGATTGGCCGCGAGTGCCAGATTTCTAATTCGGCGAGAATCATCGAGAGTTGACGCTATATGCAACTCAGACGTGAGGACGTAACGTGACAAACAATCGTTGCGCAA
>WLST01000081.1 GCA_009711295.1 Actinomycetota bacterium
ATACAGAACACTCAACTGCTCATGTGTGAGGAAGTGCATCTTCCCCCAATGGGGCCGACCTGAATAGCGAGCCATGATCTCTGCGACTGAGGCGAAGTACGGCAGATAGTCACAGCCTTTGAACATGTGTACTGCGATATATGCACTTTGTCGGGCATGTGCAGTGGAAAGCACATTGTTGTCTGCTGCCGTTAAACGAACCTCAACAGGAAAACTCACCTTGCAGCTCTTCTCGTCAATCATGCGCTCGATGTCTTCTAGGGCAGCCCGACAATGCTCCCGCGGTATCGCGTACTCCATTTCAACAAATTTCACTCGTCGTTCCGAAGCAAATACCCGGAAACTTTCGTCTATATAGCTTGTGCTGCCCGAGCCAGGAAGCGCTGTGGCCAATCGGGGAATCAACGCTGGAAATAGTTTTCCCACTCGACATACCACACCAAATGCAGTGTTTTCCATGAACGACTTCTGCCACCACTTCTTGAACGGGGGAAGCGGCTGCACAGGTAAATCGGTTCGGTTGTTCTGCTTTGTCAATGTCCATTTTGTGTGTGGGATCCAAAAAAACTCGAAATGGTCGTTACGAGCAGCGAGATCTTCGAGATTCTCTAGTACGTACGACAGACGCATCGGTTTTTCTTCTACGTGCAATGCAAATTTATTTACTGTGCGAATTTTGACGTGAGCAATGATTCCCACTGCGCCCACACCAACGCGGACAAACTGCAGAAGTGGATCGCCCTCATCAACAACCACAATATTTCCGAGACCGTCAATCAACGTAAGCCCCACCACTTGCTGTGCGAGACCACCGATCTTTTGGCCTGTTCCGTGGGTGCCCGTCGAAATCGCTCCAGAGATTGTTTGATAGGAAATGTCTCCGAGGTTCTCTAACGCTCTCCCATGAAGAAACAGGAATTCGTTGAGAGCGCTGAGTGTGATGCCCGCTTCTAACTCGACAATGCCGTTCTCGTCGGGCCCTGCCAGCACCCGCGACATGCGGGACATGTCGATGAGAACGTCTTGCGCTACAGCCGCCCCTGTAAAGCTGTGCCCCGAACCAACAGCCTTGACTCGCCTACCTTGTGCATTTGCATCTCTGACGGCGGCAGAGATTTCGTGGAGATTTTGTGGTTTCACCCAAGACTGAGGAGTTGCTTGCTGATTCCCCGCCCAGTTGCTCCATTTTTTGCGCATATCAATACCTCTCACACCACCGTATCAGTACCAAAAAATACCTTTTTGGCCTCACACGCATATTCCGCCTCGTATGAGTGCAAGCCCTATGCTTTACCCTAGAGATATAGAGAAATCGGTGTCGTGATTCGTCACGATCCAAACGGGAGGCAGTCATGACAACACTTGATAACGACCCAGGCGTATCACACTCACGTGGTCCCAAAGTTCAGGAAATTTTGAAGACCGACACGCGTCCAGTTCCCAAGGCACTTACCGAATTTGCCAGCCCGTACGTTGGTTCAGAAGACGTCAAAAAGGCTCGCTACACCTCACAAGCCTTTGCTGATCTCGAAAAAGAATTCATGTGGTCAAAGACATGGCAATTCGCCTGCTTGGAAGCAGAAATCGCCGAACCAGGTTCCCACGTTGTTTACGACGTAGCCGATGAATCACTCATCGTTACTCGCGGTAACGACGGAGTAGTACGTGCGCTACACAATGCCTGTATGCACCGCGGAACACGTCTCAAAGATGATGACGGCACCGTTGCTTCGTTCGTGTGTCCATTCCACGGATGGGAATGGGATGTTCAGGGCGACTTGAAGAATGTTCCTGGAGAATGGGACTTCCCACAATTCACGCACGGCAGTAAGCCGACATGTCTCCCTCAAGCAAAAATTGCCTTGTGGGACGGTCTCGTGTTCGTCAATATGGATCCCAATTGCGAGCCTTTCGAGAAGGTTGCTTCAACTCTCATTGAACACTTCAAAGACTTCCCTCTCTCAAAGCGTTACAAGGCTTTCCACGCAGTGAAAGAAGTTCCAGCGAACTGGAAAGTTGTCATGGAGGCCTTCAGTGAGGGTTACCACGTCATCGCAACTCACCCGCAGATCAAGCCGTTCTGTGGTGATGAAAACAGCGAGTACTCCATCTACCCAGAGTCACCATTTGTATCGCGCTTCTTCAACCCATTTGGCGTACAGAGCCCACACATTGTTGAGCAGCTAACCGAGCAAACAGTTGCTGCAGAATTCGTTGCATTCTCTAGCCGTTCGCGCGGATACTCCGACCAGAGCCAAGTGCAGCCACCAGATGGTATTCAAGCTCGTGCTTATGTTGCAGCCACCTTCCGTGAACGCATGTCGGGCATGTTCCGCGCCGACCTTGAGTCCTACACCGATGCAGAAATCATTGATGCAATTCTGTACCACCTCTTCCCTGCGTTTGCCCCATGGGCCGGTATTGGCCAGCCACTCATGTACCGCTGGCGCCCTGGTCGCACACCAGACTCCTGCTTCATGGATGTTTATCGCATGGCACCTTTGCCAGATGGCGAAGATATTCCAGAACCAGCAGTCACCACAAAGTTGCGCTTAGATCAGGCATGGAAAGAAGCTCCTGGCATGGCTGGTTTGGCCGACGTTTTTGAACAAGACATGTCGAACTTCGGTTTCGTACAACAAGGCCTCAAGTCAACTGGCAAGAAGACCGTCACCTTTGGCAACTACCAAGAGGGTCGTTTGCGCCACATGCATAAGACCATCGATAAATTCATCCTTGAAGGTCTTGCTGCTGAAGGTCGTTCCGCCGATGAAGTTGCGCAGTTTCTTGTGGGTAACGAATAAGCCACCTCATCAACTAATGTTGACCCTTAGGGGGTAGGCATGTTGTCAGTTCATGAAGCAGGGCAGGTTTTTGTTACCCCATCTGCATATGCCGATGAAAAGTTTTTTTACGAAGCGTGCTCTGTTCTGCGTAAAAGCAGTCCTGTGCACTACGTGGAAAACCCTAAATTCAATTCGTTCTATGCCATCACCCGCCATAGCGATGTCATGTCTATTGAGGCACGGAACACTGTTTTCATTAATGAACCTCGCCCGGTGTTGGCCGACAAAGCAAGCGATCAGCGTGCAGCGGAACAAGGCAATCTGCTGCGCACTCTCATTCATGTTGATGACCCCGAACACCGAGCGTTGCGGGGAGTCACGTCCGACTGGTTTCTACCCAAAAGCTTGCAGCGATTAGAAAGCCGTCTACAAGCATTGTCGCTTGCGTCGGTGAACAACATGGCCAAGATGGGCACAACATGCGATTTTGCCAAAGACGTTGCGATGCCACTTCCTCTCAATGTCATCTTGGCCATTTTGGGTCTTCCCGAATCTGATTATCCACGCATGCTGCAACTCACTCAAGAGCTGTTCGGCAGCGCTGACGAAGAATTGCAACGCGGGCCCTCGGGCCAAGACATCATCGCTGTCATCAGTGACTTCTTCGCCTATTTCACAGAACTCACTCATGCCCGCAGGAAAGAACCGCAAGACGACCTCACCTCTGTCGTGGCGAACGCAATTATCGATGGGCAACCACTCACCGATATGCAAACAATTTCCTACTATGTCATTGCTGCAACTGCCGGGCACGACACCACCTCGGCCTCAATGGCCGGTGGCATGCTGGCACTCATTGAGAATCCCGAACAATTACAACTTTTAAAGCAAAACCCAGAACTCATTGGCAGTGCAGTTGATGAAATAATCCGCTGGGTTACTCCTGTGAAGCACTTTATGCGCACCGCAACCGAAGATGCAGTCGTTGGCGACACCATTATTCGCGCTGGTGAGTCGGTGCTCTTGTCTTACCCATCGGCAAATCGCGATGAACAAGTTTTTGACAACCCCAACAAATTCGACATCACCCGATACCCCAACAAACATCTCTCATTTGGTTTCGGAATTCACCACTGCTTAGGGGCGATGCTTGCCCGCATGGAACTCAAGGCATTTTTCTCAGAACTCATACCGCGTTTGGAGAGTATTGAATTGAACGGTGAACCAGCATTAATGAAAACAATCTTTGTTGGCGGTCACAAGCGTCTTCCCGTGAAATACAGCGTTAGCTCAGCAAAGTGAGCGATAGTTCATTCGACGTCCTTCGTCTCAAATCATTCCGTCTACTGTGGCTCAACACCTTGGGCTTCACCCTTGTGCAATCGACTCAACGATTCGCATTCGTCTGGCTCATTTTGGAATTGGGTGCGAAATCCGACGTCAGCGGCATGTTGCTCTTCGTCATGGGCTTGCCTGCTCTTTTTATATCCTTACCGATTGGTGTTTTCTCCGATCGCATGAATCGCCGAGCCATACTCATTTCGAGCCAAATCGGTGCATTCGGAATCACTTTAAGCACGGCCATATTTGTCAGCACAGGGCATATCACCACTCATTCGGCAACTTTGAGTGCTGCCATACTCGGGCTCTTCATTGCCATCGGCCAACCAGTTCGTACCGCCACCGTTTCCACTTTGGTGCCCAAAGAACAACTCATGAACGCAATTATCGTTTCCACCGTTGCTTCGAATCTCGCCCTTATTTTTGGCCCCGCATTGGCTGGTCCAGCTATTTCTCGTTGGGGCATTGAAGGGGCATTTTGGGTTCAAGCAATTTTGTACGGACTAGGAATGCTCACTTTGCTTCCGTTACGTCTTCCACCACCTGCTCATTCATCTGAAGATCGCAATATACGCTTCGAACTACAAGTGGGCATGAAGTACATATGGTCAAACAAAAATATTCGTGTTCTCTTCATCTTGCTTTCGGGTTCTGTGCTCTTCATGATGTCGCCGTGGATGGTCCTTGGTCCACAATTTGTTCGTGAGCAAGTGGGCGCAACCGGCGGAGAAGCAACAATTCTCTATTCGCTATTGGGAGTAGGCCAATTCTGCACGTCGATGTGGATCTTGCGCAATAGCCACAAGATTGTTCGCAAAGGCTTGTGGTTTATGTGTGGCCTGTGTACTGGCGCAACAGTTCAAATTTTTATTGGGCCAGCTACAAACTATTGGTATCTAGCACTCGTTCTCTTCGCTTGGGGTTTAACAGGTGGCTTTTACCTCAACTTGAACCAAACACTCATTCAGCACAACACACCCGCTCAAATCATGGGACGCGTCATGTCGGTGCATTCCCTAATGATGGTTGGCATCGCACCGATGGGAGCGCTGCTCGTTGGATACACAGCGAGACACCTGCATTCTTTACCTGAAACGATTTCTATTACCGGAGCAATGATGCTTGTATTGGTACTCACGGTGATGGCCACGCAGCGCGACTTCCGTTCAATGTCTTAAATAAATTACAGTGATTCAATGGAAAATAATGACAAAGTATGGGCCGTTCATCCCGACACGGTCGAACCAATTACTGCCGAAAACGAGCACATCAAAGGTCATGTCATTGTTCGAGTTTTATCGCGTCATCCCACTGTTCTCGAAAATACGTTTCCACCCAACACTTGGCTTGGCAAGCACGAGCACGGTTCCGACACTTTGTACATCGTCAAAGAGGGCGAATTCCACATTGAAGGAGAACGCGTGTACTACCCCGGAGATGTGCGATTCGTTGCCAAAGGCCACGCATATGGACCCGAGTGGGCTGGACCAAATGGTGCCAAGCTATTAATCGTTGCAGTGAACGGTCAATTCGGCACCGAGTGGCTATAGGGCCGAAACAGAACTAGCGGCCCTGTTCCTCTGCGCCTTTTGCACAACGAGGAACATCACAAAGGCGAGCAAACATGCAATGTTCGACAGCATGTGAAAGCCGACAGCTCGACGAATGAACCCACTAGAAAAGCCCGCGATGCCACCACAGAGACTCATGAGGAAATCTGCAGTTCCCTGCACTTGAACACGCGACTCAAGAGGTACTGAATCGACCAATAGGTTTGAACCACCAATGAGACCGAAGCTCCAACCCACTCCTAGCAACCAGAGTGCGGGAAAGAGAAGCAACGCCGATTCACCCGCTAAGGCGGCAAATACCGTGGCCAAAATGAGAAGTATTGACCCCACTGCTATGGCCGAGTATCGCCCTTTACGATCGCAGTACTTCCCCACCCAAGGGCTAAACGCATACATACCCGCGATATGCAGTGAAATCACAAATGGGCTGACGCTCTCGTGACCGTGTGCCTTCAAATGCACTGGCGTCATGGTCATCACCGCCACCATTGTGACTTGAGAAACCACCATCGCGAAGATTGCAATTTTGGCCGATGGTGTCTGGATAATTGTCTGTATCGCAATACGGAACTTCGGGGGCTGCACTCCTGCAACATTTTGAGATTTCAGACCGCCACTCACCTCGAGTGGATCTGGTCTCAACCTCACCATCACATTGATTGCCGCAAACACAAAGAAGCATGCAGAAAAAATCCATGGACCGGTGTATTTGTGCCAACCAAAGACCGACTCACCTACACGTTCAGCAGGCACCACAAGAATGGGGCCAAACACGGCCCCAAATGTTGATGCAAAGAGGATTCTGCTCATCGCCGACGCCCGCGTGTTTACATCTGCCAAGTCGGTGGCGGCATAACGAGAGAGCAAGTTGGCTGCTTGACCATTCCCAAAAAGGAACAGCCCAAACAGGAATATTGCTAATTGTGATTTTTCTGCGCCGATACCTGCAATGACTCCGCCTACAAAGGCAGCGATGTAACCGTAT
>WLST01000082.1 GCA_009711295.1 Actinomycetota bacterium
AAATTCGAAGAAACAGTGACCGCCGACGGCATCACCTTTATTGACTTTTGGGCCGAATGGTGTGGGCCGTGCAAGTCATTTGGGCCAATTTACGAAAAGGCATCTGACACCAACACCGATATTCGCTTTGCAAAGGTCGATACCGAAGCTGAGCAAGACCTTGCAGGTGGGCTCCGCATCCAGTCAATTCCCACCATCATGGCTTTCCGCGACGGTGTCTTGCTGTTTTCACAACCAGGTGCCTTGCCTGCAGCTTCATTCGACGAACTCATTGCCGCCATTCGCGCAGTCGATATGGACGACGTTCGACGCCAGATCGCAGAGGCAGAAGCAACGGAGTAAGGTCGCGACATGAGTGAAATTGTGACCAAAGAATATTGCATTGTTGAAAAGTCAGACCATGTTCTCACGGTGCGTTTGAATAGGCCCGAGCGCCTGAACGCATTGCACTCACTTGCGCATTTGGAACTCGCAGAAGTTTTTGACGACTATGAATCTGATGACAACATGTGGGTCGCAATTATTACCGGCGAAGGTCGGGGCTTTTGCGCAGGTAACGACTTGCGGTACCAAGCTGAAGGTGGAGTACGGCATGCAACACCGAAAGGTTTTGCCGGTATCACCTCGCGTTGGAATATGACGAAGCCCATCATTGCGGCTGTGAATGGCGTTGCAATGGGCGGCGGTTTTGAAATTGCACTTGCCTGCGACATCATCATTGCTTCAGACCAAGCCAAGTTTGCTCTGCCTGAACCAAAGGTGGGCCTTGCCGCATTGGCAGGTGGCTTGCAAAGGCTTTCGCGTCAAATAGGTTCCAAGCGTGCCCTTGGCATGATTCTCACGGGTCGTCATGTGAGCGCCTCAGAAGGTCATGAACTGGGGTTCATCAACGAAGTGGTTCCGCACGATGAACTCATGGCGCGCACCATGGTGTGGGTGAATCAAATTTTGGCGTGCTCTCCGTTGTCGTTACGAGCAAGCAAAGATGTGGTGTATCGCAGTCTCGATACTGCATCGCTTCGCGAATCAATGGAAGCCGATTATGAAACCGTGAAGCGGCTTGTGAAGAGCGACGACTTCGTAGAAGGACCCAAAGCATTTGCTGAAAAGCGTGCCCCGAACTGGAGTGGCCACTAGCAACATGGAAAGAGCAATCTCGGAGTTGTTAAGGAAAGCCTTAGGCAACAACTGCGATATTGCTATTGAAGGCCTGTCTCCAATTCCGGGCGGATTTTCACGCGAAACATTTAGTTGCACTGCTCTGGTCACCCAAGGGGAGGCAAAAGAGGTGTTGCCGCTCATCATTCGCAAAGACCCGCCCGAAGAAGTTTGTATTCTTCAGACCAGTCGCGCCAATGAACATGAACTTATTGAATCTTTGCGAGCACATACCTCGGTGCCAGTGAGTCGAAGTTACGGATACGAACTCGATCCGGATGTTTTCGGTAGTGCCGCAATGGTGCTGGAGCGAGCCGATGGAAACGGCAAGACATCACAGTTGTTTAATGATGGTGCTGATGTCAACCAGGCCGAAGAAGTGATGCGCCACTTGTGTGAAGTGCTGGTTGAGTTGCATCAGGCAGACATTTCGGTCATTGACCCGCGAGGAATATTGCAAGATCCGAGAGGAGTAGGAATTCGCACGTCGTCTTGGGATGACTATATGGATTCAACTTTTGAGTACTACCTGTCTACATATGACGACATTGTGTATGACCCATCATCCATCATTCTTCTCGATGCTTTTCTCACATTGCGTCGTCAAAAGCCAAGGCCGCTGCGCCTGTCTGTAGTGCACGGAGACTTCAACCCTGCGAACTTCCTTTATAAAAATGGCAAGGTCTCGGCACTAATAGACTGGGAAAATTCTCGTATCGGTGACCCACGTGAAGATTTAGGTTGGATGACCACGATGGACATTTTGAGTAATACGCACGTGATGGACTATCCCAAAAAAGAAGGTGGTTTCATTTCGTATTACAACAAACTCACTGGATGGAATGTCACAAAAGAAGAAGTGGACTACTTCACACTTTTTGGAAGTGCAAATATTGGAGTGCCGGTGCAGACGGCTATTTATCGACGCATGGCTGGTGAGCATCGTCAGTTCATGCATCTGTATCTCATTCAGTCATCGGCTCCTGCTATCCCGTCAATGGCACAACTGCTTGGATACCCAGGGTCAATTTCAAGTGCAACAACGGGGGCTTCATCATGAATACAACACCGAGTATTGACGAGCTTTTAGAGGGTCTCATCTTTGCACTCAGCGATGAAATTCTTCCGTACCTTACAAATGAAAAGTCACAGGCAACTGCGGTCATGATGCAATCTGTTATTCAAGAGCTGAGACAAGTCTTGCCTGTATTCGATACCTATATTGCTGAGGAACACAACCAGATGACCAAGGTCCTGCGTGATGTGGCCGCTCTCGTTGGCAGTATTAATGGTGATGCGGCACAGCGCATTGGCGAGCGGGGCGCAACTTTGGGTGCTATAGCCGACGTATCGGTACCCGAGAAGAATGATGTTGCAAACGCACATCGTGCTTTAGGTTTTGCTCTACAAGAGACGCTTCGTGACCTTGACGAATTGCAGCGAAAAGGTTTCACCGTTGCTGATGATGCATTAGATGCTGTCCGATCTTACTTGTATCCGAGTTTTGTTCGTTATGCGAACACTGTTTCCGTCGAAGGCGGAATGGTGGGGCGTGGCTAGGTAGCTCTAGGCGCTAGGAAGTGAAGCTGCGTCGTAGTAATCGGCGGCATAAGTGATGAACTGCCCATCGTTGCGGCGCACACTTGTGCCACGTGTGAGAAAAATACGTTCACCGTTGGGTTGAACCAATACGTGTTGCCACTCTTGAACAGTTGTAGAACCGTTATTGAGCGCAGGACCCACGGCTTCACGAACAACATCTTTTAACCCGGCAATGTGCTGGGGCAGCCAGGCGGCAATTGCATCTCGCCCTTTGAACTCGCCGTGTACTGGGTCGATATACAGCGATTCTGTGGGATGAAACTGTGCGCAAAGTTCGCTGGCATTGGTTGTTCCCCAGTGAAGGTCGGCAACGGAGTGATCGCGCAGCCAATTGACCACTGGTACACCGGGAATGTCGGCTACGGAACCGTCGGGGCCAGGTTGGCGCATGCTTGCAGTGTCGTACACATCGCATGCTTGAGTAATGAATCCGTCGACATAGCGGCGCACGCTTACCCCTTTTGGCAAAGGAATGCGGTCGTCGCCAAAGACGGCAAACATTTGCCATTCGTCGAGGGTCCATGTGTCACTCGCGCCAGTAAACACTGCTGAAGGTTGTGTGGGGGTGAACTCAATGAAATCGATTTCCTTCATCATGGGAATCAGCCATCCGCGAATACCTTCACGTCCGTACATTGCTCCGTAGATTGCGTCGAAATACATAGATTCGTTCTCGGCCATCAGATCGACCATGAGTGACACACCGGCATGTTTGTGTTCAGGTAAACGCAAAGCAGGATGTTCAAACAGTTGAAGAATTTCACTTGCACTCAGACCGGTAATACCCGCACTGACGTATTGGTTGTCGTCTTTGCGGCTATGCCATGCAGACAAATATTGTTGAATGCATTCGTTAGTGTCTTTCACATTTCCCCCAAAATGTTTGATGAATAGCAATGTAGTGCGTTTATTTCTTTCGTAAAAGCTTTCCGTAGTGCCCCAACATCTCTTCAAGTGAAGTAGACGTGGCGACATGTGGTTGAAGAATGAAATTGGAAAGCACCATGGAGCCCACCGTGTAGGCCACAATTTCTGCTTCTTTCGGCGGTAACCCGAGTTCATGAAGTGCACGATCGTAGGCGCCACCTATTGCGGGGAACGCATCTTCCATACTCTTAAATTTCACTCCACTTTGGATGAGCCACAGTGCGAGACCCAATTGCAAATTGAGGTCGGCAACTGATGAGGGGGTTACGAGAGATGCATCACGGGCGAGAGTGCGCGTGCGATCTGAAATGCGTTGGTGAACAATGGTGAAAAGTTCAACCTTGCCCACAAACCACGTGGAGATGAATCGATGATGAACTGTTGCTTTTGCCGCAATATCGCGAATGGTGACGTCGGCAGGAGAATGGGTGGCAAGAAGGTCTTCTGCCGCTTGCAAAAGTAGTACTTCACATGCGGCACGCGTACGGCGAGGTGCACGAGGTTTCACTTCCTTCGGAGATCCTTTTGACTTCGTCGGCACTGTCTCATCGTACTTGTTAGGGTGAGTCGGTGATCAACGTAGAGCACCTCACGAAAAAATTTGCTGGCATAACAGCAGTAGACGATCTCAGTTTTACCGTTTCGCCGGGGCACGTCACGGGCTTCTTGGGCCCTAATGGTTCGGGCAAAAGCACCACAATGCGATGCATGATTGGCCTCGACCACGCCCAAGGCGGTTCCGCCACATTCGGCGGCATCTCGTACAGCAAATTGACGCAGCCGTTGCATCGCGTCGGAACACTGCTCGATGCAGGCAATGCTCACAGTGGGCGAAGTGCACGCAATCACCTCATGTGGTTGGCAGCAAGCACAGGCATTAGCAAGTCGCGTGTTGACACTGTGCTCGAACAGGTGGGTCTCAGCGAAGTGTCTCGTCGCCGTGTCGGTAAATATTCATTGGGAATGAAACAGCGATTGGGCATTGCCTCTGTATTGCTGGGCGACCCCGAGGTGCTCATTCTTGATGAGCCAGTGAACGGTCTTGACCCTGAAGGCATCCGGTGGATCCGCGATCTTCTGCGCGACTTGGCAAAAGAAGGCCGCACCGTTTTGGTGAGCAGTCACTTGTTGTCGGAAATGGCACTCATTGCTGAAGAGCTGGTGGTCATTGGCCAGGGAAAGCTCATCACGCAGTGCACAGTGGGGGAATTCACCGCACGATATGCCAAGCAATGGGTGCGAGTAGTAAGCCCACAAGTACAGGCTCTGAAATCTCTTGCTGTGGCACAGGGAGCAACGACGAGTGAAGAAAATGACGCCATCAACTTCTACGGGGTCACAGCCAAGGTGCTCGGTGAACTCGGAGCGCAAGCTGGCGTTATTTTTCATGAGCTATCGCCACAAACTGGTTCTTTGGAAGACGCCTTCCTCGATGCCACCGCAAGTTCTGTGCAATATCACGGCACGCAAGTTGAAGGGGTGGCCCGCTAATGCTGCATCTCATGAAAAGTGAATTCATTAAGTTGCGCACATTGCGTTCTACTCTCACTGCAACAATCGTTCTCATTATTTTTCCAGTTGCAGTCACTGTGCTGTCGGCGATGTTTGCAAAAAATCCTAATGAAACAATGGTCATCAAGGTCCTCGTCAACACAGGGGCCGTGAGCCTGCTCTTGTGCGGAGTATTGGGAGTATTTGCCATTGCGCAGGAATATTCGCAAGGAACAATTCGCATTACCTTTGCCGCTACGCCATTGCGAATGAAAGTTTTTATTGCTAAGGCGCTTGTTATTTCGCTCTGGGTTGCTGTATCGGTTGCTGTGCTTGAAGGGGTAGGTCTCATTGGGGCGAATTATGCACTGCATAGCCGGGGCTTCGATTTTGGAGTGATTTATAACCCAAGTATTTTTGACAATCACAGTGGTCACGGCGATTCTGCATGGCAGGTGTTGTTTGCTTTCGGTGCCGTATGCATTTTGTTTGCTCTTGTGGGGTTTGCTCTCGGAGCGCTTTTGCGCAGTTCTCCCGGGGCAATTGCCACGCTCATTCTTGTACCGCTATTGGTAGAAGGAATTGTGACGGGTTTATTGATTGCTGCATTTGATATTGATATTTCGCGTAAAACTCCATTTACTGCAGCTATTCGTGCGGTTCAGGTGGAACCCGATGCAGCACGCTGGGGGCTGGTGGGGTACTTCTCCCTTTGGTGTTTAGTAATTACTGTCATCGCTGCGTTACTCATGAAGCGCCGCGACGCATAAGTTGTGAATTGAGTGTCATAAAGGAGTTGAAATGAAATACGTCAAACTGGGGAACTCAGGGCTCGAAGTATCGCAAATTTGTCTGGGGTGTATGAGCTTTGGCGAGTCGGGTATGGGTACCCATGCATGGACTCTGAACGAAGAAACAAGTCGCCAGTTCATGAAGAAGTCGTTAGATGCGGGCATCAACTTTTTCGATACGGCAAACGTATATTCATTAGGCACGAGTGAAGAGTTTGTTGGCCGAGCATTACGCGACTACGCGCTTCGTGATGAAGTAGTAGTGGCTACCAAAGTGCACGGCACGATGCGTAAAGGGCGCAATGCTGCAGGCTTATCGCGCAAAGCAATTTTGACTGAAGTCGACCACAGCCTGCGCCGCCTGGGCATGGACTACATCGACTTGTATCAAATTCATCGCTTCGACCCCACCACGCCAATTGAAGAAACTATGGAAGCACTTCACGATGTGGTGAAGGCAGGCAAGGCTCGTTACATCGGTGCATCGTCGATGTGGGCGTGGCAATTTTCAAAGGCGCAATATGTTGCCGAGCAACACGGATGGACCAAGTTCGTCAGCATGCAAAATCACTACAACTTGTTAAACCGCGAAGAAGA
>WLST01000083.1 GCA_009711295.1 Actinomycetota bacterium
CCCAACATTGAAGCTGACCGCAGTGCATGGGACATTGTCTCGTGGGACATCACACCTGGTGACATTATTTTGGCGCACCCTGCAGTGCTCCACGGCGGTGGCCCTACCGGCCCCAACAGCAGTCGTCGTGCAATCACTATTCGCATGTACGGCGATGACATCGTTTATGCACCGCGACCTCCTGGCAAACCAACAGTTCCACTCACGCCTGGGCTATCGCTTCAACTGAAATATGGTGACCCGCTACGCAGCCCCTGGTACCCACGCTTGCGCCCCGTACCACCTTGGCAACAAGCTCAATAAGGCTTTTTAGCTACCCAAAATAGTATGGACCATCTCAAATGAGAGTGCGTCCCAGTGCTCTAAATCAACTACTCCAGCGTCCATTTCTGCAACAACGCGACCAAGAATTTGGCCATGGATCCAGTATGCAGTTGCGAGCGGATCACGATTGCTGCTGATCCATTTACGCTTTTGAGCTTCTCTCATTGAGTCGGCAAGACTCCCAAGAAACTTGCGATTGATGGCATTAATTGCAAGTGCCAGTTGCGGATTTCTTTGAGCCGCGCCCAGCACGCTGATACGCACCGCACGTGCTGCGTGTCGATCTTTTTGATAGCTCCATGTGAGCGACTTGACGATGGCGCGAACGTATTCTTCTTTAGTTTCCACGAGCGACATGATGGCGTCCATGGGTACTTGTATTTTCAAGCAACGCCAATACCACTCAACATATGCAGCCTCAACTAGTGCCGCACGATTCGTAAAGTGGTGATAGATAGAGGGTTCAGCAATGTCGAGTTTTTTAGCAATGACTGCAACTCGAATGGAGGCCTCGCCGCCGGCATCCATCATTTCAATGGCGGCATCAAGAATGCGTGAGCGCGTGTCTTCACCAACTGCCATATTTTTAGACTAATCCACTGTTCACTTTGTTCCTGTTACGCCATTGTTAAATGTAGCTACAGTGACCCTTTTCGCCTGGCAAGTTCACCGTTTCACCCAAATAGGTGATGCACTATTGCACCTCGAGATGCTTCATTCCAGTGTTCAAGGTTCACTCGGTCTTGATCCATTTCAGCAACTACCCGACCCATAATTTGACCAATGATCCAATATGAAGTTGCAAGTGGGTCGATGTCTTGGCGGATCCATTTCTTCTCTTGTGCACCCGCAAGAACTACCGAGATGCCACTGCACATTTCAAAATTGATTTTCTTCACTGCTTCAGCAACAGAATCACTCGATTGGGCAGCGCCCATCACGCTGATTCGTACACTGCGAATTGCATCGCGCTCTGGCACATAAATGAGCTTGAGAATTCTCTCGACGATGCGGCGAAAATCTTCTGCAGTGTCTGCCAACGCGGCCCCAGCTTCAAAAGGCTTGACCATCTCGACATAGCTACGGCGATATCTCTCGATATGCGCTGCTTCAACAAGTGCTTCACGATTTTTGAAGAAGTGATACACCGACGGTTCGCGCACGCCTACTGCCTCGGCAATTTTCTGTACACGCACGGCACCTTCGCCATTTTCTGCAATGGCCAACATTGCAGCTTCCAGCAAACGAGTGCGGGTGTCAGATACGTCGGTCACGGAAAAACCTTACAGTAAATCTATTTTTATTACCTATGCAGTTGGCGGCTAGCCATGCCCAGGGATACCGCGCCATGGCCCCGCATCGGCGCGTGGTTCTTTGGGAAGACCCAAAATTTGTTCACCCACAATGCCGCGTTGCACTTGGCTACTACCTGCATAAATAGAACCAGCACGGGCATTAAGAAATACGTCGACCCAACTTGCACTGGAGTTAGGGGAACCTACTGCATCTGAGCGCAAGTAGGTAAGTGCCGGCTTGCCGCTTGGTGTTATTGCATCGGCACCCAAAATATCGACAGCCAGTTCAGTGACTTCTTTGTGATACTCGGCCCAAAAGAGTTTGCCGATTGAAGCATCGGGGCCTGGCTTTTTTCCATTTAAGAATGCAGTCAATGCGCTGTACCC
Source organism: Actinomycetota bacterium (assembly GCA_009711295.1). Lineage (GTDB taxonomy): Bacteria > Actinomycetota > Acidimicrobiia > Acidimicrobiales > Ilumatobacteraceae > F1-20-MAGs119. The sequence goes on from WLST01000083.1 coordinate 2,007, forward strand.
AAGGAAGCGCATCACTTCTACTTTTGTATAAGCAACAGCTAAACGTTGGCGAATAACAGGGTCGTCGGTAACGCCTTTTTCTCGAGCGAGAGCAATGAGTTTGTCGAGTTCTGCACGAAAACCAATGGCGTTAATTGCTGCACCGGCTCCGCGCTCATTACCCAGCAATGTCATGGTGACCATCCAGCCACCATTTACTTCACCAACAACACTGTCTTTCGGGCAGCGTGCGTCGGTAAAAAAGACTTCGTTAAATTCAGAGTCGCCCGACATCATGCGAATGGGTCGTACCTCTACTCCTGGTTGACGCATGTCAACAAGTAGGAAAGTAATACCGCGATGCTTTACTTCATCGGGGGCAGTGCGGGCAAGAACGAAAATATGGTTTGCCATGTGGCCACCGGTGTTCCAGGTCTTTTGCCCGTTAATGACCCACTCATCACCGTCGAGCACTGCACGGCAGCCCAAGTTGCCCAAGTCGCTACCAGCAGCTGGCTCACTAAAGCCTTGGCACCACAAGTCTTCACCCGACAACACCCGCGGCAGGTAATGCTTCTTTTGTTCTTCAGTACCAATTGCGAGCAACGTGTTGCCCAACATGCTGATACCAAACATGTCGTTCGGGCCAACAGTGGGCACGCCGACACGCGCAAACTCTTCCGAGATGACCGCTGCCTCAATAGAGGTGAGCCCCTGACCGCCGTATTCCTTTGGCCAGTTCACCGCCAAGAAGCCATTGTCGCGCAATGTTTCGCGCCAAGTATCGGTAAACGCCGCAGCTTCATCTCTATTGAGCGCACCAATTCCCTTCCAGCCAGCAGGCAGGTGCTCGTCTAAGAAAGCGCACACTTTTTTGCGATAGGCATCGGCTGCGGGAGGGTAATTGAATTCCATGCGAGGTGATCTCTCTTGCACTAGTTGTTCATTGAAGTGAAGGCAGTTTAGCGATGGCTGAAAAAGGTCGCCGAGTTCAGGTCAGCGCAAGTTTCCCCACCACGAAGCATAAATACTGGCAAAACGCGGATACAGGGCTTTCATCTGCTCCGTTGCATCAACGGGCAATTCCTGATTGTTAGTAGGCGCCAACGGCGAGGCCGAGCCGATGGGGTCTACCCATTCCATCTTGATGTCTTCAATGAGATCGCGAAAATCAGGGCCGAAATGATGGTGGTGCGCACTCGACTGGTGCTTTAAGAAACCCACCACATCGGCATACGACTCAATGCAGTAATACGTTCGCGGCTCTGCGCCCCGCCAGTATTCATAGCGCCGAACATCTTCTTCATCGGCGTGCGTGCGCTCATACATCTGACGCGCAACTTCTTCGAAGCGTGCCTCGCAGCCTTCTTTAATAGTGACGCGAGCTAACAGTGTTGCCATTGGTATACCCCCTGGCAGAACAATAGAAGAAGGGCCGTGCCCGCACATCAGCGGACATGGCTGGAACTAAAAGTTCCTAAGCAATAAATCCGCCGTCAACAATAATTTCGGCACCGTTCACGTACGACGCAGCATCGCCAAGCAAGAACATCACTACTTCGCCCACTTCTTTTGCATCGGCTGTGCGTTGCATGGGCACTTGATTTTCGATGATCGCTTCAATACCTTGCGGCAACATGTCGGTTTCAATAAAGCCAGGGTGGACTGAGTTCACGCGCACGTTATGAGCGCCAAGTTCACGAGCCGCAGTTTTGGTCATGCCATGTACTGCCCATTTACTTGCCGCATATGCAATGGCGCGCAGGCCACGCATTCCTGCAACAGAAGAGATGTTCACAATGGAGCCCGACTTTTGCGCAATCATCGTTGCCGATACTGCTTGCATACCAAGAAAAACGCCCACCTGGTTGACATCAATAATTTGACGGAACTCTGCCTCAGTTGCTTGTGTGACACCACCTGGTTTCCAAATACCGGCATTGTTCACCAAACCATCGATGCGACCGTATTGAGCCAATGTTTGTTGAACAACTTTGCCCCACTGCTCAGACGAAGTGACATCGTGTTGAATGAAAAGACCATTGACTTTTTTTGCAACACTCGCGCCATCAATGATGTCGGTAACAACAACTTTTGCGCCAGCTTGAGCAGCTAACTCTGCTTCGGCCTCGCCTTGTCCGCGCGCTGCCCCAGTAACGATGATGACTTTTCCGTCGAGAGTTCCCATGCGTCAATATTAGAACACCGACAAGCGCTGATTTACGGGCAGCCGATGCCATTCAACGTTGCGCATGTTGGGCACAAAAGTGCTTTGCCGTCTGGTGTGCTCCACTCTTTGCCGTATGGAGAACCGCACAACATACATACATGGCTTGCGACTTGTGAGCTTCCCGTTTCAGACTGGGCAATGCTTTCCTGAGACACTGCTACTGCCAACCTAATTTCTCGGCATTTTTCTTGGCGTCGCCGAGTTCATGGAGAAAGAGGTTGATGATGTCTGTGCGAGTGCTTTTATCGATGACAGAAGCGGCCAACATTTTTTCATCGGCGAGGAGAAACAACATGCCAATTTTTGCACGATACACACGAGCTGCTCGTTTATCGAGTTTGAAGGATTCAGCAAAAAATGCTTCTGTGTTTGTTCGTTGCTCTAGAGCGAGCACGGCGAAACGCTCAGGAGGAAAGCCTTCAGCAAGTAGGTACTCCATTAATTTAAAACGCAAATTTGCATTGGGGTCTTTTACAAGCCCAGCAATATCACCAGTATCGCGATACTTCTTGAGATGTTCCGTCATGATTTCCACAACACAAAAAAGCATCTCGTGGTTGCTGCCAAAGTATCGGGCGATGTAGCTGTGGTTGAGCCCCGATTCATGAGCAATTTCACGACTAGAAACTTCTGAAACTGGCCGTTCGCGAAGCATTGCGATTGCGGTATCGAGTATGAGTTTTTTTGCCTGCTCTTGGCTCACTCGGCCCAACGCAGCTTTGCGTTCACGTTGTTGAATTGCTGGTGCAAGGTTGACTGGTTGCTTTTTTGGGCCTGGCTTTTGGCGTACTACAGTTTTTGCCGGCGCCTTCTTTGCTACTACTTTTTTTACTTTTTTTGCTGCAGCCACGATTCGATCTTAGTCGGGGCCGCACCCTTGCCCGATTGCTATGGACATGAAGAGTTCATCTTTTCGTTGCGTGAAACCCAATCTCCATAGGCTAAAAAGGAGTATGCGCATTTTAGTAACTAACGATGACGGTATTGACTCAGTAGGGCTGCACGTACTTGCTCGCGCAATGAACCGCCATGGTGAAGTTGTAGTGGTTGCTCCCGATCGTGAATACTCCGGTGCAAGTTCTGCTGTTGGTGCATTGCACCTCATGCAGCCAGAAGTGCATAAGGCACATATTGATGGCATGAAGGAATCATGGGCACTGAGTGGCCCACCTGCTTTGTGTGTGATGTTTGCTCGACTCGGTTTGTTCGGCGCACCGTTTGATCTTGTTGTTGCTGGCATTAACCCCGGCGCAAACGTGGGCCGCAGTGTGTATCACTCGGGAACCATTGGTGCAGCACTCACTGCTCGAAACGGTGGCATTAGTGGCGTTGCTATTAGCCAAGCAGTCAACGGCATGGGCGTGGAAGGTCAAGGCTGGGACGACATGGTGAAAGGTCAGCTGTGGGAATCTGCCGCAGCAGTTGCCGATGTTGTTGTTGAGGGTCTCATTGCTCACCCACCATCTGAGCCTGTTGTGGTGAACGTCAATGTTCCCAACTTGCCTGTTTCGGAAATCAAAAATTGGCGACGCACCGTAGTGGGCAGCGACCCCCCACGAGCAATGGCAACCGCAACAATGGAACAAAAAGAAGGCCACAGCGATTCGTACTACGTGCGCATGGCATGGGGTAATGAACTCACCTTGCCTATTCACACCGATGGTGGTGCAGTGGGTGCTGGCGAAGTTTCCATCACCTACATCAGCCGGCTCGAGGGCTACGAGGTTCCGGCCGACTCTGGCCCCGAGCGCGCTATAGCCGCGCTTTTGGGGTCATAAGACGTCGCTCAAACCCTGAAAACATCAGCACTTCGAGCAATATCCCCCACTTTTTCTCCAATGTGTCTACCGTCACTTCTGCAGGGTTTCCCTGCAGAAAAGGGGTAGATAATTATGTACACACTTGGAGCATTACTTCTCCTCGCAGTTCTGCTCGGTGCGGTTACCGCCGTCATCGATTCAGTACTCGGGGTCCTCAAAGTATCCGACACCATCCGCAAGTTGCCTGTCATCGGCGCCCATTGGGGTCTCGGTATCAGCATCTTGATGATTTGGCTTCTCGACATCACTCCCGCCGCAGGCTGGGGTCTCATGTTGAAAGACGACTGGATGAATATCGTTGCTGGTGGCGCAATCGTTTACGGGATGATTCCCGTGAAAGATGCAGTCATCAATATGGTGAATAAGGGCCTTCGCGCTTAAATATTCTCCAGCACATTTTTGAAAACGGGCCGCTAGAAGTTCTAGC
>WLST01000084.1 GCA_009711295.1 Actinomycetota bacterium
TAGTTGCATCCCACCCATGTCAATGGGCAACTCACACCAAATGGTGAGGCTGTACTTCACACCACCCGTAATGGGGGCACTGGCATGAGGGTGGGTCACCAAACTTGGCCACGCCACCACTTCCCCCACCGCAATGCCGGCATTGGTGACGCCTTGGCGAGGGAACTCCAGTTCAGCGCCGGTGTAGTTGTTATTCAACTTCACACTCATCGACACCTGCGCCACATCGTGGTGAATGCGCAAGCTTTCTTGCCCACCCAACTCGTACTTAATAATGAAAGCGTCGTTAATGCCGTGGTAGTCGATATACCCCCACGCTTGTTTGAGCTGTGGCCATATATATGCACCCACATGGTTTTGCATCGCGGCAAACACCACTGGGCTCAACTGTGCAATAGACACTTCATGGCCCGGCACCGGGTCGTGTGGGTTTGCCTCAAATGCACCCGATGCTTCTGCAGCATCGATGAGCACTTGGCAATACGCCGTTGTGAGAAACGGCAACACATACATCTCACTTGCCAATTCGCGCATTCCTTCGCGCAGGTCGGCTCCACCTTCGTAGTCAAAAAACTCATTCACTGTTGCCATGCGTTTAGTTTCGCATGAAAAGTGCGCATGTCCTCATGTATCTCTGTGATGACAAAGAAAAAGGGTGGGGCGCCATTGGCGCCCCACCCTCACACCTATAAGGGGGTTATATAGTGCGATCTTATTTCTGAAGTTCGAGTGGCAAAAGTGGCATATCTACAATGTGAATCACGCCGTTTGATGCCTCAACATCTGGTGTGGTCACTGTTGCTGTGCTGGTACCAATGGTGAATGAAACAACACCGTCTGCAGAAACAACTTTGGCCTTTTCGCCACTCACCAAATCGGCTTCCATGCCGTTCAATGCTGCGGTGTCGGCTGCCATTACTTTGCCAGCAATCACATGTGAGGTGAGAACTTTCTTCAAGAGCTCAACATCGGTGGTAAGTGTTGTGGACAATTCATCCATGGTGACGCCCATCTTCTTTGCCAATGCTTCGAAAGCTGCGTTCGTTGGTGCCAACACGGTGAATGGGCCTTCGCCAGCAAGAGTGCTTGCCAAACCTGCAGTGGTGACCAGTGAAACGAGTGTGCTGAAATCGGGGTTTGCTGCAGCAGTGTCAACAATGTTCTGTGGGTCTGCAGCCACTGGGGATTCTGTGGACTCTGTTGTTGTTGTTTCTTCGGTCATTACTTCTTCAGCAACGGTCTCTGTTGTTGCTTCTTCGGTTGCTATATCGTCGCTATCGCTTCCGCAGGCTGTTGCAAAAAGGCCGAGGGTGACTACTGCACCGAGGGCAATGAACTTCTGTGATTTACGCATGGTTTCCCTTTTCTTGTGATGGAGGTTTGTCGTCGTGCGGCGCAGGGGGGATTCGGTGGAAACACGCAGCACGTCGACAAAGACCAATTTAGTACTAAAAGTGGAACCTGTAAAGGGGCTACAGGTGAACTTTTGGTGAACTAGCGGCCGAAAGGGCTATCCAACGCCCGGAAACCCTTATAGAAAGGACTTCAGCCACGTAGCAACATGAGAAGCCACGCCCCAACTATTACTGCCTTGTTGCCATGAATTCAGTAACGCCACGCGCACTTCTTGCCCAGAAAAACCCAGTTCTGCGCAATACCGCAGGTTCACCCACGCATGCCCACCGTGTCGCTTGGCGAGTCGCTCACCGTTTTCATCTACTACCAATGGCACATGCACATGTTCCACTGCGGGCAACCCCAACAACTCTTGCAAGTGCACCTGGCTGGGGGTCACGCTCAACAAGTCGGCTCCGCGCACTACTTGTGTAATGCCCTGAGCTGCATCGTCAACCACCACTGCCAAGTTGTAGGCCGGCACCCCATCGTTGCGCTGCAACACCACATCGTCGGCGCCCAGCTGGTGAGCAGTTGCACTGGCTCGCAGGCGAATTGCAGGCACTCGCCCCTCCGCGCGCCACTTTGTGCGCTGCGCCTCGCTCAATTCACGGCAGGTGCCGGGGTACTTGTGCACTTCTCCATGAGGGGCTGAAACGGCATCACGAATTTCCTTTCGTGTGCAAAAACACTCATAAGTAAGCCCCTTTGCCGCGAGGCGTTCTATTACCTCTTTATATAAAGGGAAGCGGTTGCTTTGGAAAACCACCTCTAGGTCGCTTCCCACGCCCACTGCGGCCAGGTCGGCAAGTTGCTCACTGGCCCATTGTGGCGATGAAGTAACCCGGTCGAGGTCTTCCATGCGCACTACGAAGGTGCCCCCACCCACTTCAACTGCCAAGTGGTGAGCAACCACTGCCGTGCGCAGGTTGCCCAAATGCAACTCCCCCGTGGGGGAAGGGGCAAAGCGGCCACGCACGTTTACGGCAGTCACCCCAATATTCTGTCTCTTGTGCCTCGCGAGCCTCGCCCCGTACGCCAGCATCAGCGCCAACTCAACCGCCGCGAACGCATGGCCCTCATTTTGGAACGCGATGGCTATGAATGCATTTGGTGCCGCACCCCTATTGAAGTGGGCCTCAACCGCGCCACCACCGAACACGTGGTTCCCCGCATTAAAGGTGGCCCCAGCTGGATAGAAAATGAAGTTGCAGCGTGCCGCCACTGCAATGGCCAACGCGGGCACCACAGCCCCTCAGCCTGGCTCGATGAATGCGAACGCCTTGGCCTGCAACCCAACCGCGAGGCAATTCGACGGACTTTGCTTGCGCTACAGCAGGCGATTGTTAAACGAGGCGGCCAGCGTCGTGCACGACCGTATGTGGAAAGTCAGTTGAGAAGGGTGTGACGTGTGGAAACACGCACTGAAGTGGTTCATTCATCAGGCGTGAACCAGCAAGAATAGAGGAATGAGTGCAGCAATCACCGTTGACGGAGTCTGGAAAAACTTTCGGCTTTATCACGAACGTAACCAATTTATTAAGGCTGCAATTCTGCGCGGTCGTCGCGCCCGCTATGAAGAATTTTGGGCACTCAACGACGTCTCCTTTGAAATTCCCCACGGTGCCACATTTGGAATCGTAGGTTCCAACGGGTCCGGCAAAAGCACGATGCTGAAATGCCTTGCCGGGATCCTGTACCCCGACAAAGGTTCCATTACCACTAAGGGTCGACTCGCTGCCCTCCTTGAATTAGGAGCAGGCTTTCACCCGGAACTATCAGGCCGCGAGAATGTCTTTCTCAATGGCGCCATTTTAGGAATGACCCGTAAAGAACTTGAGCGTCGCTACTCCGACATTGTTGAGTTTGCTGGCATTGAGCGATTCATCGACTCCCCCGTTCGCAACTACTCCAACGGCATGATTGTGCGCCTTGGGTTTGCTATCGCTGCACACGTTGACCCAGAGATTCTCCTCATTGACGAAATTCTCAGTGTTGGTGACCAAACATTCCAACGGAAAAGTGCAGAAAAAATCGAGGAATTCAAACGCGATGGACGAACCATCGTCATCGTGAGCCATGGCCTCTCACAAGTACAACAGCTTTGCGAAAACGTTGCTTGGCTAGACAAGGGAATTCTGCGAGCCGTTGGCCCAGCTGCTTCAGTCATTGCCGAATACACAGGTGATACCTATGAAGTTCAAGAAGAATCAGAAACCTCAATAGGTAAGCGATGGGGCTCGGGTCGTGTGTCAATCTCCACGATTGAACTCCTCAATAAAAATAACCAGCCGTCTGAAGTATTCGACAACGGCGCACCACTTACCATTCGTGTTTCCTATTCAAGCCATGTGCCTATTAACGATCTCGTTGTTTCCATTCGTATCTCAACCCTGTCAGGTATCGACGTGTGGAAGGGAACCTCGCTCAATAACGGGTTGGCCATTTCCAAAACACTTGGTAGCGGCATGGTCTCAATGACTATTCCTCAACTCCCGCTTCTCGAAGGTTGCTACCTAGTGTCGGTTGCCCTTACCAATCCAAGTGAGTCAACTGAGTTTGACCACTGGCAAGACTGTTACAAATTTGATGTGCACCAGATCAACAGCCTTGATGAAGGAATCGTTGCGCTTCCTACCTCTTGGCACACAGAATAATTATTTAGAGTTCCTCGGCAAGACGACGAGTGAACTTATGAAAAATCTTAAAGCCAATAAAGAACACTGAGAATGACACAACGATAAGGAGCAAAATGTCTCCTGCTTCTGCTCCGCGACCGTCGTACAGAGTGTTTCTAAATGCTCGAACGAACACAGCCATCGGGTTGTAATTCAAAATGTTAAGAATCGGTTCCGAAACTCGCCCTTTAAGGTCATCCGCGTTGTAGATAATCGGTGTAGTGAAAAAATAGGCCTGCATAATAATGGTCCACAAATAAACCAAGTCGCGAAAATACGCAGCGAATACTGCGAGTGCAAGTGCCAAGCCTGTTGAAAAAATAGTAAGCAACAACATCAGCATGATGACTTCCGGCAACCACGGCAAAATTGGTGAACCTGCGACTACCAAGATTGTTGACAACAAAAGCATTTCAATGCTGAATTGCACCAAACTGAATATTGATTGCGAAAACACGAGGGTCTCACGCGCAAATGCAACTTTTCGCACTAAGCCTGCATTCCCAATAAGACTAGAAAGACCTAATCCCGTTACCAGGCCAAAGAACGACCATGGCAAAAGTCCACTCAATAAGTACAGCGCATAACTAGTGAGACCAGACGGGTCTCCAGCTGGTGCCTGTGAACCAAAAACTACTCCAAAAATAAAACTGTAAATCGCGACCAGGGCCAACGGATTAAGCAGCGACCAGGTCCAACCTAAAAATGAGCGCCGATACTTACTTCTCAACTCGCGCAAAGTGAGGTTCCAAAGTAGTTCCTGTGAAGACGAAAGTCGTTTTAATTGCACCACGGTAGATTGCTGAGAAATTCGCGTACGCAGTGACATCACCTCTACTTTACGCAGTATCGAGACCTCTTCGGGTCAATCAATACGTGATCGATAAAGATCAACACCAAATGTTCGACCCCATCGATCTTTAATGAATTGAGTTTCCTCTTCGGTAACGGTGGTCACACGGGTAGTGGTCTCAAAGTGATAGAGCCTTGCCAGTGGAGTCCAAATGAGAGATCTGCCGGTCGCCTGTATTTTCAAGCAGAAATCAACATCGTTGAAATTATTAGGTAAGTCTTCACAAAAACCACCCACTTCATCAAATACCTCGCGTCTTACTGCAATACAGGCAGCTGTCAGACCAGAAACTTCACATGGAACATCTAGCGGCTCAGGGAACCGCTTCTCCCCAAATGTCCTACCTGAAAGATAATTCGCTGGGAGTGGTTTATTTACGTGACCAGCGGACTGCACCAAACCATTGTCGAGCAGCAACACGGGGCCAACAGCGCCAACCTCTGAAGACTCTAAATAGCCCACCAAATGATCGAGCCACCACGGGTCGATTGCTTCAATGTCATCATTTAAAAAAACCACTACTTGTGACGAAGAGTGGAGAGTCCCCACATTGCACTTTTCAGCAAAATTAAATGGCTTTTCGTACGGTACGACTTTCACTCGATTGCCATACATTGCAAGAGAACATTCATGATCAAGATATGCATCATTGACATCGTGAACCACAATAATTTCAAACTCTTCATTTGTAGTTTTTTGAAACAAACTTTGAACAACATTTTCAATGAGGTCTGTCTCGATTCCCCAAATTCTCTTCTTGTCTCCTCGAGTAGGTATCACGATGCTGATTGACACTTTTTCTTTTGCCAAGCGTCGCACGCCCCAATTGCCCGTTGGCCCCAGAGCGCGCACGAAACCTTTACCTTGCTCAGACGCAAGATTTGCAGCGATTTCTAATCGATCATTGTCCATGCTGTTCAGTTTTTGAAATAAATAGTCTTCTCGAGCTGAAACTATGGACTCGAATACATGGTGCACATTTTTACGATTCCTCAAGGTTGAAAATGTAGCTTGATGCTCAATCATACAAATATTTTTTTTCGCATCGTCGGTCAGATGTTCAAGATTGTTTTGAGTGACTACTAAAGCACCAAACAAATAATCAGAGTGAAACAGTCTTTCAAGATCGCTTTTCGGTCGCCGCCAAATTTGAGGTTTAAAAGTATTTTTACTAATTATTTCAACATCCGAATACAGCAAATCGAATTCAAAATTATCAGCATGTCGTTCAATTGTGTCAATGAAGTTTGAAGCCAACACAAAGTTTGGATCATAAAAAACGTAGGCCCAGTTTTTAGAAA
>WLST01000085.1 GCA_009711295.1 Actinomycetota bacterium
ATACGGTGGTCTTGAAGGTTACGGGCTTGCAGTAGTTGAACGAGTATCAATTGAAATTGCATCAACACCTGAAAATGAGAAGTACCTGCGCACAAAAAAAGAGCGCATGGGTCACCTCATTGACATGGACAAATAATTCACCTGAAGAATGGAGTAAAAAATGCACGGGCCAAATGACGGACTCAGCAATGTAAAAGTAGATGGCAGTGGTATGCGCTTTGGCATCCTCTGTGCAACTTTCAACTTCGACATTGTTGACGCATTGCGCATTGGCGCTGTTCAAGGATTCACCAACCATGGAGTTGCTGCAAAAGATATCCACACCATTTGGGTGCCAGGAGCATTTGAGTTACCTGTTGCGGCATTAGCGCTCGCAAAGTCTGGGAAAGTAGACGCCGTTGTTGCTCTTGGAGCAGTCATCCGAGGCGATACCCCACATTTTGAATATGTCTCGGGCGAAGCAGCTTCAGGCTTACAACAGGCTGCTCTGCAGTCGGGTATTCATGTTGCCTTCGGTGTCCTCACCGTTAATACCCTTCAACAAGCACTCGACAGGTGTGGCACCGAAGGAAATAAAGGTGAAGAGGCAGCAATTGGTGCAATTATGACCGTGCAAGCCCTGAAAGAAATTGCGGCACTCTAAGCGACTCTGCGCACACATATACGTATCTGAAAGGAACGTATATGGGTGCAGTCATCGCACGTGTATTAGTTGCCGCAACTCTGGTTGCCCCATCGCCACATAGCTTGGCTCAAACCGTCTCCGTCATTGAATACGGAGCATTTGCAACTTCATTGTCGACGTTCTCGCGTTTTGAAAAAACTTACCGACAACAATTTCCAGAACTCGACTGGACCACTGATTATTGCAGTAGTCCGCTAGTCGGCAATACCGGGCGCTCATTCAATTTTACGATGCCGTGTCGTCGACATGATTTTGGATACAGAAATTTTAAATTGATCAGCCGAATGACCGGAATAGCTTTTTGGAATTCAGAGCAACGCCTCAAAGTAGACAACCAGTTCTACAACGACATGCTCACTACTTGCGAGCCACGAGGAATTTCTCAACGATTGAACTGCAGAGCTTGGGCTCGTACTTTTTATCAATTAGTGAGAACACTCGGTAGATGAACTAAATAGCAAGAGAAATACGGAGCAATTGGGTAAGCACTCGTGCAGTTGCACCCCAAATTGTTTCATCGTCAAGGTGATACATGTAAATATTGCGCGAACCCATCGGCGTTTCCCACACTTCCGAGGCATATGTATCGGTTCGTACTAGTTCATGCAAGGGAACATGCAGTACGCGATCTACTTCATCTGCCGATGCAATGAGTGTTGGCTGATACGGCAGAATTCCTACGATGGGAATGATGTAGCTATTGCTCACGATCGTCAACAAGTGATCGAGCTCTCCAACCAAAGTGACATCGTGTGCGGGTAGTGCAACTTCTTCTACTGCTTCTCTTAAAGCGGCTTCGTGGACCTGCTCATCTGGTTCCACTCGACCTCCAGGAAAAGAAATTTCGCCCTTATGGTTTTTTAAGTGTGCTGCACGTTTGGTGAGAACTACTTCTACACCCGTTGCTCCTTGGTACAAGTTCACCAATACAGCGCTTGCTCGCGCTTCAGGCATTAGCTCGGTTGGCGCAACTTGTGGCGCGTGTGCAGTGATTCGCTCAACGACTTGATCAAGTGATTGGAGTGGAGCGAAGTCGAGACCGATCCACGGTGCCGGACTTCCTTTTTCCCATTGCGATGGACGCGGAATCTTCTGCTGTCCACCTGTACGCATGAAGGTGGCCTAAGCCGAAGGCACCCAGCCTGAAGTTTGTAGTTGACGCAAAATATCGGCGAGGCCAGCTGTTTTTAAATTGGCAAGCACGCGACCTGGTGCTTCTTCACCTTTTTCCCATGATTCCCAAGCGGTAATGAGTTTGTCAAGATCGGGAAGTGGTCGTTCAAATGCCATAGGGAGAGGTTACCTACAAGCGGGCGTGCTTCGTCACTCGTGTGAGGTAGATGATGAAGCCTTGGATGAGGGCTAAAGCAAAAAGTGAGAACCGATTCGCAGTTGATTGACTTCCGATACAACCCGCCACGACTGCTCCGAGAACCAATGCCATATCGATTGCACTGTGGATTTTGTGTGGCACCAACCGGTATGCGGCAACTGGCCCCTGTGTGGTTGCTGCATTCAATAAAGCAACAAGGCCAAGCAGCGCTAACAGCAATGGATACGTGGCCCGAGTAATGAGAACAAGAAAACCCAACGCCACTGCGTAGTCAGATACTTGATGAAAAAGACCTAAACGCTGTCCGCGAGATGACTTGTGTTGTTTCACTCCCTCAGCGTAGATAAAAAAGATCCCGGGTCAATGACCCGGGATCTTTCAGTTCTCCAAAAGGAAAAGAACGATTTACATCATTCCCATTCCACCAGGCATTCCACCGCCGCCACCGGCTGGTGCAGCACCTGGCTTCTCAGGCTTGTCGGCCACGAGGCACTCTGTGGTGAGCACGAGTGCAGCAATTGATGCAGCGTTTTGCAAAGCAGCACGCGTCACTTTTGCTGGGTCCAAGATTCCGGCCTTAATGAGGTCGGTAAATTCGCCTGTGGCTGCATTCAAGCCAATAGCACCCTTTTCTGACTCCACTCGCTGAACAACTACTGCGCCCTCAAGGCCAGCATTGTCGGCAATGTGACGTGCAGGTGAAGTGAGCGACTCGTACACGGTGCGTGCACCAGTTGCTTCGTCACCCGTGAGTGACTCAACAACTTTGAGTACAGCAGGACGAGCACGCACAAGTGCGGTTCCGCCACCAGCTACAACGCCTTCTTCAATTGCTGCGCGGGTTGCAGAAACAGCATCTTCAATACGATGCTTCTTTTCCTTCAACTCAACTTCAGTTGCTGCCCCCACCTTGATGACGGCAACGCCGCCAGCAAGTTTGGCGAGACGCTCTTGAAGCTTTTCGCGGTCCCAATCGGAATCGGTGTTGTCGATTTCAGCCTTAATTTGGCTGATGCGACCATTCACTTCATCTTTTGCACCTGAACCGTCAACGATGGTGGTGTTGTCTTTGGTGATGATGACGCGCTTTGCACGACCCAAAAGGTCGAGCGTCACGTTCTCCAATTTCAAGCCCACTTCTTCGCTGATGACTTGGCCACCAGTAAGAACTGCCATGTCTTGCAACATTGCCTTACGACGATCTCCAAAGCCCGGTGCCTTTACAGCAGCGGAGTTGAAAGTGCCACGGATCTTGTTCACAACAAGTGTGGCAAGCGCTTCGCCTTCAACATCTTCAGCAATGATGACGAGTGGGCGACCACTCTTCATGACGGCTTCAAGAGCTGGGAGCATGGACTGTACAGATGAGATTTTTGATGCGTAAAGCAAGATGTATGGATCTTCAAGAACTGCTTCTTGACGGTCTGCATCGGTGACGAAGTAAGGGCTTTGGTAGCCCTTGTCGAACTGCATACCTTCCGTGAAGTCGAGTTCAATACCAAAGGTATTGCTCTCTTCAACAGTTACTACACCGTCTTTACCAACACGGTCGATGGCATCGGCAATAACATTTCCGATGCTGGAATCGGCTGCAGAAATGGTTGCGACGTTTGCAATATCTTGCTTGTCGTCAACTTCTTTTGACTGACTCTTGATGGACTCCACAGCGGCAGCAACAGCTTTTTCAATACCGCGCTTCAAACCCATTGGGTTTGCACCTGCAGCGACGTTGCGCAAACCAAGGTGAACCATGGCCTGTGCAAGAACTGTTGCAGTTGTGGTGCCGTCACCGGCGACGTCGTTGGTCTTTGTGGCAACTTCTTTCACCAACTGTGCACCCATGTTTTCAAATGGGTCTTCGAGTTCTACTTCTTTCGCAATAGAAACACCGTCGTTGGTAATGGTTGGAGCACCAAATTTTTTGTCGAGAACTACGTTGCGTCCCTTTGGTCCGAGTGTCACCTTGACCGCATCGGCCAATTTGTTGACACCGGCTTCAAGTGCGCGACGTGCTTCTTCGTCGAACTTGAGAATTTTTGACATTGCTACGCCTTACTTCGCCACAATGGCGAGAACATCACGGCTGGTGAGTATGAGGAGGTCGTCTCCACCAAAGCTCACTTCAGTACCGCCGTACTTGCTATACAAAACTGTGTCGCCGACTTTGATGTCGAGCGCTGTGTGCTTGCCCGCATCGTCGCTCCAGCGGCCTGGGCCAACGGCGAGTACGGTGCCCTGCTGGGGCTTTTCTTTGGCTGTGTCGGGGATGACGAGACCCGAGGCAGTGGTCTGCTCGGCTTCGTTTGGCTTCACGACAATTCGGTCGTCCAACGGCTTAAGGTTCATGTCGCAGGCCTCCAATGGCGCTGATGTATATGGATAACGGTTCACTCTTTACGTACTGACGCCAAGGGCGTTAGCACTCGCAAGGAGTGAGTGCCAATGATACGGCCAGTTTTGGTCGGTTAGCAACCGCAACCCCCGAGTGCTAACCCAGAACCCTCAAAAGATGGGCGGTCGGGGCCAGTGGTAGCCCAATAACGGTCGACATTGAGCCCTGGACCCGTTCCACCAGCACTCCCCCGAACCCTTGCATGCCATAGGCCCCGGCTTTGCCGAAAGACTCCCCCGTATCGAGATACCACTCCATGAGATGGGGAGAGATGGGCACCAAGGTGACCCGAGCGGTGTCGATGATAGTGGTGCTCCCCTTTTCCGACAGGCAGGTGACGGCGGTGTGCACCTGGTGAGTGCGGCCCGACAAGATGCTCAACGTGCGTCGCGCAGCTTCTCGATCGGCGGGTTGATCGTGCACCACGCCATCGAGCTCTACACATGTGTCGGCACCGAGAAAGACGACACCGCCCGCGATACCCAACTCATCTGCAATTTTTTGCACTTTTTCTTGAGCGAGGCGTTGCACATACTTTGTTGCAGGTTCATGCGCGTGTTGTGTTTCATCAATATTTGCTGGCATCACCTCAGGGAATATTCCGATGCGCTGTAACAATTCGAGTCGGCGCGGTGAACGCGAAGCAAGGACTACGCGCATACTTCTTATCCGCCGCTGAGTTGCATCTCGTTGTTGTCGTCGGGGACAACCATGTCGTCGAGACTCTCAAGATATCCAGGTGGCAATGCAACTTTGATGGGCCCATTGGTATGGCCGCGTGTAAAGCGTTCACCACCTTCAACAATGGCAATATCGCGATCAACGTCTGCGAAGAGTTCTTCTAACTCTTGAACGGTTGAACAATTTGATGCTCTTCTGCGTACTTCACCGCCAACGGGGTAACCCGTGAGATACCAGCCGGCATGCTTACGGAATTCTTTTGCGCCGCGAATATTTTCGCCAGGTAATGCCGTGGTCGCATGCGCATCGAGCATGCGTGCGTGCTGCAACATGACATCTACCACTTCGCCCAATAGCGGCGTGGGTTGAGTGGGTCGCCCCGCAAATACATCGACAAGATCACGAAACAACCATGGTCGCCCGAGACACCCACGGCCAACAACTACGCCATCGCATCCTGTTTGTTCCATCATCTTCACTGCATCGTGCGCATCCCAGATATCGCCATTACCAAGTACTTGCAGATCGGGGAAGTGCGACTTCAAGGTTGCAATTGCTGGCCAACGTGCTTCACCCGCATAGTGCTGTTCAACAGTTCGAGCATGTAGAGCAACCCACGCAACACCTTCTTCGCCAGCAATTTCTGCCGTATGCAAATACGTCAGTAGGTCGTCGGTAATTCCCATGCGGAATTTGCAGGTGACTGGAATACCACCTTTTTTACCTTCACTTACTGCAGCGCGAATAATGGCGCGCAATAAATTTTTCTTGAGTGGCACTGCTGCTCCGCCACCTTTGCGCGTTACTTTTGCTGCCGGACAACCGAAATTGAGGTCAATGTGGTCAACCGCATTGTTGGCAACAAGTTGCGAAACTGCACGCCCCATAATTTCTGGGTCAGAGCCATATAGTTGCACGCTGCGCAGATCTTCATCGGGACTAAAGGTAATGAGACGCTGTGATTTCGGGCTGAAACGCACTAAGCCGGTAGCCATCACCATTTCATTGACGTACACAAGACCCGGACCAAACTGTCGACATAGTGAACGAAATGGCGCGTTGGTAACGCCGGCCATGGGAGCCAACACCACGGG
>WLST01000086.1 GCA_009711295.1 Actinomycetota bacterium
CCTGAAAAGTTCGACAAAGTATGGGGCAAGCAGTTGAAGGCCGGTACTGCAAAGCGCAGTAAAGACCTGAAGCCACTCGACATCAGTGCTGGCGGCATTCTTGCTATTGGCGAAGACAACGTGGGCGACACCAAAGCCAAAATTCTCAACATGGTGCGCCCGAACAGTGCTTTGTACATCGGTGGCATGGGTGCTCGTGGCAAGAACTTCTACAACGACATTTGCTCGGCCTACGGATACGAAGCAGAAGCAAAATTGGTACAAGACCTGTACCTCGACGGCAAAAAAGAAGAAGCCGCTGCAGCAGTTCCCACCGAAATGCTCGAGCTCACCAACTTGGTGGGACCAAAGAGCTTCATCGCCGAGCGTGTGGCTGCATTCAAAGAAGCTGGCGTCACCGTCTTGTCGGTCAACCCTGTTGGCCCCGATGCAGCCAAGCAAGTAGAAATTTTGCGCGACATCGTTGACAGCATTTAGTCATGTCTAGCCTTCCGCTTTCCGGAACTTGTGTTGCGGGTTGGGAGCAGGTGCGCGATGCAGTGCACTCCAACTTTGCTGATGGTGAAGAAGTAGGTTGCGGCGTTGCGGTGTATCACAAAGGTGAATTGGTCGTCGACCTTCTTGCCGGCTGGACTGATCGCACAAAAACAAAAGAGTATGCAGCCGACTCTTTGCAATTGGTCTTTAGTACCACAAAGGGAGTCACGGCTACTGCGGTAGCAATGTGTGTTGAGCGCGGTCTTCTCAGTTATGAATTGCCTGTAGCTCACTTCTGGCCAGAATTTGCGCAGCATGGCAAAGGCAACATCACTGTTGCGCAGTTGTTGTCGCACCAAGCAGGTTTGTACACCGTTGAGCGCCACATGGAACTAGAAGACATCCTGCATTGGAATACCATCACTGCAGAACTTGCGGGCATGGCGCCCTTGTGGGAGCCAGGCACTGCGCACGGGTATCACGCACTCACTTTTGGTTGGCTTGCTGGCGAACTCATTCGTCGCGTTGATGGCCGTGGTGTGGGGCAATTCATTCAAGAAGAAATCGCGGGTCCACTCGGCATTGAAATTTACGTGGGGCTTCCCGAGGCACTTGAGCACCGAGTAGTGCCACTGTTAATGGGTCAAGGCCGCGAGAAGTCCACAGAGCCTGAATCTGAGGAAGCGAAAAAGACACGCGAATTGCTTGAGCAATTTATGGGTCCAAATACTCCAGGCGGCAAGGCTTTGTCGCTCTCTGGTTCGTGGACAGGCGAAGGTCTCATGAACCGCAGTGACGTATTGCGCGCAGAAATACCTGCGGCAAATGGTGTCACCAATGCGCGGTCGCTTGCTGCGATGTACTCGGCCTTGCAGCACTCCGTGAATGGTGTGCAGCTATTGTCATCTGCGATGCGTGATGCAGCATTTGCGGTGCAAACTCCAAAGAATGAACCCGACACCTGCTTAATTGGACCTACATCTTTTGCGATGGGCTACATGGCGGCATCGGAATTCACTCCGTATGCCGGTGCAGGAAGTTGTGGTCATCCGGGCTTTGGAGGCTCGGTTGCTTTCTTGCAACCGCAGCGCGAACTTGCTTTTGGTTACGTAATGAACAAGCTTGCCAACAATATTGTGGGCGATTTACGAGCTAAGAACCTGATGGATGCTGCTGCTCGGTGCGCAGACGCTCTCTGATGGGTTTGGTGAGAACAAGATAACTCACACTTGCAATCGCAGCAGTCACAGCAAAAACGGCAATGGTGACGCGCACCCCAACGGCATCGGCAAGCAGCCCCGACGCTGCACTCGACAAGCTGAGCATGAGAGTAACAATGGCAAAGTCACCGGCAAGTACGCGCCCGCGCACCGCATCGGGTGAACGCATTTGTAAACCGTACGACGACAGCGTCCATTGCGCTCCGCCACCAAAGTGCGCAAGAGCAACGCAAATACCCGCAATGGCAATGTTGGGGCTCACTGCAGCACCCAAATAAAACACAGAGAACAAAAGTCCGGCTATTCCACACGTAAAGAGAAGTTTTTGTAAGTTCCCCTTCACGAATCGTGCGCCAATAATGGGGCCGAGGCCAGAGCCAATGCCGCGAACACCAATGAGCATGCCGCGCCCCGCATCGCCCGATTTGAAAACGTCAGATGCAAGCACAGCGAGCTGGCTCACGATGCCGGCGCCAACTGCAAAGGTTGTTTTCGATGCAACGAGAGCCAGAATCACTTTGTCTTCACGGGCGAGATGCAGCGCTTCTTTCATGTCGTCGAGTGGGCGCATGCGCGGTCGCTTTGCGTCTCCTGGTTGGTGCGTGCGATGTTCTTGCATTTTTGTTTGGATAGCGGCGAAGAGCGCAGCGGCGATGAGAAAAGATATACCGTCGGCGAGAAAAGCTGCAGTGCGCCCAAATGCTTGCGAGAAAAGACCACCCAGCCCAGCGCCCACAGCAAGCATGATTCCCCATGTTGCGCCCAGTAGCGAGTTGGCCTTGGCGAGTTCTTCAGGGTTGCGAGCAAGGTTGGGAAGCGCAGCTTCGCTCGCGGGGCGAATGAAAGCTGCGAGTGCAGAGATAGATGACTGAAAGAGAAACACCATCCAGATGCGTGAGTCTCCAGCCGTAATGAGCCCAAAAGCAGCTATTGCTTGGCAACACGAAACGATGACGAGAACTTTTTTGCGGTCGTATCGGTCGGCAGTTGGGCCAGCAATGGGCGAGGCTAAGAACGAGGGGAGTGAGAACGCCACCATTACAAGTGACACGAGAAATTTTGAACCCGTTGCGTCTTCCACCAAGCCAGCTAGTGCAACAAAAGTAAACCAGTCGCCAAGGTAAGAAATAACTTGTGCAATAAAGAGCAGTCGGATATCGCGATTCTCGCGCAGTAGTTTCAACATGGGTGCGGTACTTAAGCGAAGTACTTCTGCGTGGAGCGGAGGAACTTCTCTGCTTCAGCAACAATGTCGCGCACAATTTGACCTGCAGGGATGAGCGAAGTGATGGCCCCAACACCTTGGCCACAAGGCATGAACTCGCGGTTCACGTCGACAACAGTGTCACTGGGGTAACCGAGGTGGTTTGCACCTTCGCCCATGGAGTAAATGGCTTGTTGTGGGAAAGGCTTCAGTTCTTCTGGATGCTGTTCGAAGTGGTTGGTCCAGTCGTTGCGCACGACACGGCATGTTTTGCCCGTAAAGCCTCGTGAAATAACGGTGCCATCTTCATGAATGGCGAGAAGCGTTTCTTTGTAGCCCTGAACAGCACGTGCTTCGGGTGTTGCAATAAAGCGTGTGCCAATCCATACGCCATCGGCACCTAATGCAAGAGATGCTGCAAGACCACGGCCATCGAAGAGGCCGCCGGCTGCAACAACGGGAACTGCTCCACCTAATGCATCAACAACTTGAGGAATTAATGCAAGCGTTGCCACTGTGCCGGTGTGTCCGCCGCCTTCGGTGCCTTGGGCAACGACGAAGTCGCATCCACTAGCTACCGCCGACACCGCATGGCGCACCTTGCCGCACATGGAACCGACGAGCACATTGTTTTTGTGCAAATAGTCAATGGCGTCGCGTGGAACGCCGAGGCCGGCAACGAAAATGCGGGCTCCACCTTCCACCACTGCACGCACGCCTTCTTCCACCTGATGGGGAAGCGCGGTGAGGAGGTCGACACCAAATGGTTTTTGAGTTGCGCTTCGCGCAAGTTTCATTTCTTCCACGAGCTCAGGAGTCTTCATGGTGGAGGCGCCAAAGGTTCCGATACCGCCTGCTTCAGAAACTGCAGCCACGAGTTCGTGGTACGAGACGCCGCCCATGCCGGCGAGCATGACGGGGTGTTCAATGTCGAGAAGTTCGGTGAGGCGAGTACGCATATCCCTACCGTAGTGCACGCCAAAACGAGACGCTGATTCGGTGAACTATGGTGCGAATATGCGCTTATCCCAAATCTGGACGTATCCCGTGAAGTCAATGGTGGGAGAGACGGTTTCGTCGTGCGACCTCAATGAACTCGGCATTGTTGGTGACCGCGTTTGGGCGACGCGTGACCTGGAACGAGGAGGCATCCGTGGAGCCAAAAAAATTGGCGACCTCATGCAATTTTCGGCCGAACGTGTCGACCCTGTGCGGCGCATAGTGAAAATCACTGCTCCAAACGGCGAAAGCTTTTTCACGAACGAAGCAGACAGCAGCGATAAATTATCTGCCTTGCTTGGTCATCGTGTGAAGTTGGAAGAACTTCCTGAAGCGAGTGATGTGGAACATTTTCGTCGCGGGCCTTCAGACACTGACGATGTGTTGGCAGAGATGCGTGCGGTCTTTGGGCGCACTGAAGATGAACCCTTGCCCGACTTCAGTATCTTTCCGCCTGAAGTGATGGAGTTTGAATCGCCAGTCGGAACACACCACGATTGCTATCCGCTCATGGTGATGACCACCTCGGCACTCGCGGCAATGAAAGCAGCTGTTCCGAATTCGGTTGTCGACGTGAAGCGTTTTCGACCAAGCCTTGTTGTTGACAGTGGTGATGCAGATGGACACCCAGAGTTCTCTTGGAAAAATTCACGAGTTGCAATTGGATCGGCAGTGATTGAAATTCTCGACCCATGCCCTCGTTGCGTCATGGTGACGAGAGCAATTAACAAAGACATTCCTGCAGATCGTGCAGTGCTTCGGCACATTGTGCGTGACTTGAACCAAAGCGTAGGTGTGTACGCCCGCGTGCTGACACCCGGCGCATGCTCGGTAGGAGATGAAATACGGTTTCTTTAGTAAGCGCCGCGCTGTTTGAGAAATTTGCGGTGCCAACGCCGCGGAGTGAGAGCAACAGCACGCGCTTCATCTTCAAACATCCAGCGTGCAAAATTGCTACGCGTCCAATGGTTGAAGCCAACGATGCGTACTGCGCCACGAGCAACGAGTGGGCGAGAGAGCATTTTGCTCAAGAGCGAACTCATGTGATGGTCGGCTGCTAAGTGTTGGCGCGCATGTTTGGCATATAGAGCTGCCGATTCCGATGCGTTACGCGCTGCTGGGTCGAGTATGGCTTGTGCTGCAAGTACGCCGGTGAGGAGTGCTTGACCTATGCCCTCACCTGTCAAGGTGTCGGTAGCACGAGCAGCATCGCCAACAAACATCACATTACGATGATGCAAAACTGCCGACGTGATATTTGCTGGTATTGGCCAAGCTGTGTGGCGGTCAACAAGCGTGAAGCCTTCACCAAGTGCCTCAACAATGTGGGGGCGAGTCAGCAAGTCTTCCCATGTGTGTTTCATGGTTTGAATGCGGCGTTTGCCGTCGCGTAACACGCCAAAGCCGATGTTGACTTTTCCATCGGCAAGAGGAAATGACCATGCATAACCAGGCAAGAGGTCGGGCTCGAACCATACGTATAAACCGTTTTGTGCAGGGCCAGTGATATTGGAGGCATATTGACGAAAGGCATGCCATTCGCCGAGGTAACCCTCTTCTAAAAGGCCAAGTGATTTGCGTACAGGCGACCACATGCCATCGGCGGCAATAACGTGCTGTGCGGTCACGCTGCTGCCGTCGGTCAAACTGATGACGGCAAAGTTATTTTCTGCAGTGATATTTAAGAACTCGCAATTTTCACGAATGACGGCACCGGCGTTGCGGGCATGGTCAACCAGTGCTGCATCGAGGTCGAGGCGGGTTGCCACTGCGGCGTATTGCCCTTGGCCACTGGGAAGCGGAACTTCCACTTCGCGACCCGAGGGGGATCGCAACCACGCACTGTGAATGGTTTTCCACGATGCCACGGTGCTCGGGACGAATCCAATTTTCTCGAGTTCTCTCAAGGCAAGTGTGGTGAGCCCATCTCCGCAGCACTTATCGCGAGGGAAAGTGGCCTTATCGACAACACATACCGACTTGCCGGCTTGTGCGAGAAGCGTGGCGGCGGCAGTTCCGCTTGGCCCAGCTCCAACAATGACGGTATGGAAATCGGGTTGCGTGGCTGAACTCACGATCCAAGGCTAAAGCCCAGAGGGCGGAG
>WLST01000087.1 GCA_009711295.1 Actinomycetota bacterium
CCATGCGCTTGTGGGGTGGCGAAAGCGATACTGGTTGTTGCTCGGTTTCCGATGTCGACGATGCGCGTCGCGTAGCGCAGCAAATTGGCATTGACCATTTGGTGTTCAACTTCAGTGACGACTTCAACGAACAAGTGGTGCAGCCATACATTGCAGCGCACGCCGAAGGCACCACGCCAAACCCCTGCATTGAATGCAACCGTGGTTTGAAGTTCGCTCGTCTCACCGAGCGCGCCGATGCTTTGGGTTTTGACGCAGTAGCAACTGGCCATCATGCTCGTCTGGTTGCCAATGCCAATGGCGACATGCGCGTGCATCGCGGTGCCGACGACGCCAAAGATCAGTCGTATGTAGTGCACATGCTGGCGGGTCGCGAACTACAGCGCACGCTTTTCCCTGTAGGCAATATGACCAAAGCAGAAGTGCGCAAAGAAGCCGAGCGTTTAGGTTTACGCACAGCAAGCAAGCCCGATAGCCAAGACGTGTGTTTCATCACCTCAACTGGTGGTCGTGAAACCTTCTTGGGCAACCGCATTCCATTTCACCCTGCAAAAGTGGTCGACATGGCCGGCAAGCAAGTGGGCGAGGTCGATTCCGTAGAAATGGTCACCATTGGCCAACGTCGTGGCATTGGCTTATACAAAACCGAAGAGAAGCGATTCGTTGTCGATGTCGACACCGCAAATCGCGTTGTGGTGGTGGGCTCCGACGCCGACCTCATGCGCACTGGTGTTGCGCTCCAAGCAATGGTGTGGGCCTCAGGTGAAGCAGTTGCTGGCGAGTATCGCGTGCAATGCAGTGCTCATGGTGCATCGTTGCCATGTACAGCAGAAATTTTGAGCGACAACCGCGTGCAACTCACCTTGCATGAAGCACATCGTCGTATTGCGCCAGGGCAAAGTGCCGTGTTGTACGACCCCAGCGACTCTTATGTGGTTGCAGGTGGCCTGGTTAATGCAGCAAGTGCATGGCCAGCCAGTGTTGGCGCAACTGCATAACTCTGCACATGCAACGCGTCGAGCGTTCCCAACATTTTCGCTAAGTACGGGCTCACTGCCAGTTTTTCTGCTTCACGCAGTTGAACCACCAGCACTAGTTGGCGTCGCACGCCAGCAATATCGCCAGTGAGGTTCAACGCATCGCCACCTGTTGCACTGAGTTCAACGTGAGTAACAGCAGTAGTGCGCACCATGAAGGTTTCTGCAAGTAGCAATTCATCGTGCACCACCACGCCGGCAGGAACAACTACCAACCAGCGTCGTGAAAAGCGATGCAAGCGTTTGGGCACCACGCGAAAAATGAGAACCGTTGGCACCAAGCACACAGCAGCAAGCCACCACACTTCGCCGGCAATAGCAAAAAGTGTTGCAACAACCAAAGCCGCCAACACGAGGTACGACACCGCAATGGGCGCTATTTGCGCAGCAGGTACGCGCAGCAACAAACGCTTCTCATCGCCGTATGCAGAAGCTTGAACATGCAGTAAGCCTAAGGCCGGAAGAAAAATGCACACCAGGGCCAGCACGGCCACCGCAACACCAACAAGTGGCCATGCAACATCGCTCAGAGCAACATCGTTGTATGTCGACAAGCTGGCAAAAACAAACCCCACCAGCCCAACAACAACAAGCGGCGCCACCATGCGTAAGGCGCTGAGCGAATATGGGCTGAGCCAGAAAATGGCAAGAGTGCCAAGGCCCCACAGTGCCCATGCGGCAAGTGTGAACACCAACTGCGCGCTACGCCCATGGCTGGCCAACGTGGGTGCAATGCCCGAGGGAATGAGGGCAAGAGCCACCCAAGCCACACGGGCCACCCACAGCGGGGCCGAGAATGAGGGGCGAATGAAGCGAGGCATGCGTTGTCTGTTCTAGCCGATCGCTAACGTAAACATGTGGTGAAAAAGGCTCCTGCCCAAAAATCTTCTCAAAAGCGGGTCAGCGAACTGCGTGCGCTCATTGCCCATCACAACCACCTCTATCACGGTCTCGATACTCCAGAAGTGAGTGATGCCGAATACGACGCATTGGTACGCGAGTTGCAAGGTCTTGAAGCCGACAATCCCGATCTCTTCTCTGCTGCCTCACCAACGCAGTCGGTGGGTTCTACAGCAAGCACCACATTCGACCCTGTACAGCACTCGGTGCCTATGACCAGCCTCGACAACGCCATGGACACGGTAGAGCTTGGGGCTTGGGGTGAACGTGTAACAAAAGGTCTCAGCGGCGACGCCGCAGAGTTTGTGTGCGAATTAAAAATCGACGGTCTTGCAGTGAGCATTCGTTATGAAAAAGGCGTGCTGGTACAAGCAGCAACACGTGGCGACGGCAAAATGGGCGAAGACGTCACTGCAAATGTTTCCACCATCGCAGTCATTCCCAAAAAACTCACTGCAGTTAGTGGCAAAGTTCCCGATGTGTTGGAAGTGCGTGGCGAGGTGTACATGCCTTTCGCTGCATTTGAAAAATTCAAGAAGCAAAAAGAAGAAGAAAATGTGGTGCGCATTGCAGCGGGCCGCAAACCTGAAGCGGTGCCGGTGAACCCACGCAATGCAGGTGCCGGAAGTTTGCGACAAAAAAATGCAGAAGTCACCGCAAGTCGTGAGCTCGCATTTTGGGCATACCAACTCGGCGAAACGCAAGGTGTTCCCGAGTTCAGCACGCACAAAGAATCGTTGGAGTACTTAACCGCACTCGGCTTTGCTATCAACCCTTCCATCACTGTTGTCTCCACCATTGAAGAGGTCAATGCATTTTGTGCACACTGGCAAGACAAGCGCGACACACTCGACTATGAAATTGATGGGGCAGTGGTAAAGGTCAATTCGCTTCCGCAACGCGAAGTGCTGGGCTTCACTAGCCGTGCACCGCGCTGGGCCATTGCCTTTAAGTTTCCTCCGGAAGAGCGCACCACCATTTTGCGCGACATTCAAGTATCTGTAGGTCGCACGGGTCGCACCACACCTTTTGCTGTTCTCGAACCCGTCTTTGTGGGCGGTAGCACCGTGGGCATGGCCACCTTGCACAACAGAGCGCAAGTAGCGCTGAAAGACGTACGCCCTGGCGACACCGTGGTGGTGCGCAAAGCAGGCGACGTGATTCCTGAAGTAGTGGGCCCGGTCTTGGCAAAAAGGCCGAAAAACTCGGTTCCATGGGAGTTTCCTACACATTGTGCTTGTCCATTGCACACCGAGTTGGTGCAAGTAGATGGTGAAGCCGACACACGTTGCATTGATGAGCAGTGTCCGTTCCAACGCGATCAACGCATCATTTATTTTGCGTCACGTGGTGGCATGGATATTGAAGGTCTTGGTGAACGAACAGTGTTGAGTTTGTCCGATCTTGAATTCGTTGAAGACGTCGGCGACATTTATGCACTCACCGAAGAACAGCTTTTACAAATTGAAGGCTTCGGTGCACTGAGTGCGCAAAAACTTCTTGCGGCAATCGACGCATCACGTCATCGCCCGCTTCCCAAGTTGCTCACAGCTCTGGGCATCAAACACCTAGGTCCGGCTGCATCTGAAACTTTGTCGTTAGCTTTTGGCAACCTCGATGTCATTGCATCGGCAAGTGCCGACGACCTTGCATCGATCGATGGTGTAGGTGGAGTCATTGCTGCATCAATTACGAAATGGTTCGAGCAACCTGCGAACAAAAAAATAATTGAGAAGATGCGCGCTGCCAATGTTGACTTCGGAAATGTGGAACGCACATCACTCCCGCAAGTTCTTGCAGGCAAGGCCGTCGTTGTCACTGGGTCACTCAATGGCTTCTCACGTGAAGAAGCAGAAGCAGCAGTGAAGCTGCGCGGCGGCAAGAGCCCTGGCAGTGTGAGCGCTAAAACCTATGCAGTGGTAGTGGGCGCAGAACCCGGGGCGAGCAAACTCACCAAGGCAGAGCAGCTAGGCGTGCCTATTTTGAATGAGGAAATGTTCCTTGCATTGCTCGAAACAGGTGAAATTTAAGCGTTAATCGACCGAGAATTTCCACGAATAGCTCGTGGCCTTTTCTCGCGTGTTGGGAGCCTTCCAAAACAGCACGGTGGCTTGGTGGTCGCCCTGTTTCAACTCAGTTATGGGCCCGCCTTCTTGAGGAAGGTAGCTGAGTGTGTAGTTGCCCGGGTCGTAAATTGCCGTCGGTGGAATTTCTACTTGCTCACCAGGTTTTGGTTGCTTCCCATTTTCTGAAAGCTCGTCAAGACGTGTGGTGGGAATTTCAACACCGTCAATAATGAGCACTGCTTCAAAACCTGCAACGAAGTCGATCATGATTTCTGATTGCCGCAAAACTTTTTCATTGTTTGCTGGTGAGAGCTTTTCAATTTGTTCGGGCAAGTTCAATGCATCACGACCCGTGACGGCAACATTGAGCCCAGTAACAACAAGAACGATGCCGAACGCAATACCAACACTGGCAAGAAGTGCCGGCACGTTGAATGAGGCGGGGAGAAACTTCTTGCGAGGCATGTCCCATTATTCATCGGAAGTGCCAAGTTCAGCGACTTTTCCCCAGGTGGTGTGCCAAATGGCTCAAAATGAAGGCGAATTCAGCGAACGCAACGTGCGCAATATGCCCTTGTGCGACTAAGTTTTATTGCTCATGGAAGCAAAGGGCGATCTCACGGGCTTTACCCTGGCAGGGCGTTACCGCATTGTTGGTCGACGCGGCGCTCCCATCGTTGCCGGCGAAACTCCTCGAGGCATGTACGAGGCCGAAGATGTTCGCCTGGGGTTACAAGTTGCTCTTCGTCTCACTCCATTGAACGACCTCGTCGAGCCCGGCACCACTAGCCGCAAATCGGTAGGCGATGCTCGACGCGCCATTCAACATCACTTGCAAGTGGCAATGACAACTCAAAGCCCAGCCCTTGCTCCTATCTCCGACTGGGGAGACACCGACATCTTTGGTGTGCGCTGCATTTACACCGTTCTTGGCCAGCTGCCCGGTGGAAGCTTGCGCGAAATGTTAGACCGCAACCGTCGCCTCACCCCATCGCAAGCGCTGGTGGTGGGCCTCGACATGTGCCGTGGTCTCAGTGCTATGCACCAGGCGGGCTGGGTTCATGGCGATATTCGCCCCGCAAGCATCGTTTTCGACGCCAGTCGCCGGGCACGGGTAGGGGCAATCGACGTTCTGACCCGCGAAACCATTGGCGACTCCGACCTCGAACGGGCCCGCTATGCGGCTCCTGAAGTGGGTCAAGGCGAGGCGCCGTCGGAAAAGAGCGACATCTACTCTCTTGCTTTGGTACTAGTGGAAGCTCTCACCGGTGAACTGCCTTTCGCTGGCGACTCGGTGGCAAGTGCGCTCGCTGCCCGCGTCGACAAGTTGTTGCCAGTATCTGCCGACCTTGGGCCACTCGCCAGCGTGTTGGAGCGTGCCGCACGCCCCGACCCCGAGAGCAGGTTCACTGCACGTGAGTTCGGTGAAGCACTTGTTGCCATTGCACGCAAAGTTGCGCGACCCACACCTATCGATGTTGTCGGAATTGGTTTCGACGAATTGCTCAGCCCGTTGCCCGTTGCTCCACCACCAGTCATCGACCAAGGTGATGCAGGTGAACCAACAGGTGGCATCGTGCGTGCAGCACAACCAGAAACCGTTGTGGTGCCGAGTGAAGAACTCACGCAAGAAATTGCTCGCGCAAAACAGTCACGTAAACGTGCATCAAAATATGTAGCTGTTGCAATAGTGCTTGCGTTGCTCGGTGGTGTTGGCGGGGGCTACATGCTGCTGCGCAAAGAAAGTTTCCAAGTGCCTGTGCTGGTGGGTTTGCCCGAAGGTGAAGCACGCAATGCCATTTCCAATTTCAAATGGGATGTAGTGGTGCGCGAAGGTCGCAGCGACCAAGTGAAATCAGGCGAAATCATCAGTTCTGAGCCTGGCGACGGCGTGATGCTGAAAGAAGGCGAGTCGATTGTTCTGACGGTCTCACAAGGCCCCACGTTCTCTACGTTGGAA
>WLST01000088.1 GCA_009711295.1 Actinomycetota bacterium
ATGAGCGCGCCGAACGGGTTTACAGATGGGCACCTTGTGCTTGCTAACGGCGAAGTATTCGAAGGCGAAGTATTTGGTGCTCTGCCTGAGTCTGGTATCTCGGCAGGTGAAGTAGTTTTCAACACAGCTATCACTGGTTACCAAGAAATTATGACCGATCCTTCTTATGCCGGTCAGATCATTACCTTTACACAGCCTCATATAGGCAACTACGGAACAGTCGATTTAGATAATGAATCGGTACGACCCTTCGCTCGCGGAGTGGTCATGCGTCAAATGGCTCGTCGTCACAGCAACTGGCGCGCGCAAGACTCTTTGTTGTCGTCGCTGCAGCGCTGGGGTATTCCCGCTATCGGTGGTATCGACACACGACGCCTCACCCGCATTTTGCGTGACGCAGGTGCGATGAGTGGTTCTTTTGGAACTGCCGACCCCAAAGTGCTTTTACAAGCTGCGCAAAACGAAAAAGGTACTGCTGGGGTAGACCTCGTTTCTCAAGTCACCACACAGTCGCCCTACGAAGTGGGCAATGGAAAATACAAAGTGGTGGCTTACGACTTCGGAATTAAAACAACCATCGTCAATTGTTTGGCAGAAATTGCCACAGTTCGCGTCGTGCCGGCGCACACCAGTGCCGAAGAAGTGTTGCAGATGAAACCCGATGGCGTCTTCTTGTCAAACGGCCCGGGTGACCCAGAAATGGTGAACACAGCCGTTCAGTCCATCAAAGATCTGTTGGAAAAAGGTGTACCTATTTTCGGTATTTGTCTTGGTCACCAACTCTTGGCCCGGGCTTTAGGCGCAAAGACCTATAAGTTGCCTTTCGGTCACCATGGGGGCAATCACCCTGTCAAACGACTCGAAACAGGAACGGTAGAAATCACGAGTCAGAACCACAACTTCTGTGTCGATGAGAAATCTCTTGCTCAACTCATCGATGTCACACACATCAACCTCAATGATGAAACCAATGAGGGGATGAAAGTGCGCGGCGCCAGGGCTTTCAGCGTTCAGTACCACCCCGAAGCGGGCCCTGGTCCTCACGATTCAAGATATCTCTTTAACCAATTTGCCAATGTAATGGATGGAAAGTAATGCCGCGTCGTAACGATATTCATAGCATTTTAATTATCGGTTCCGGACCAATTGTGATTGGTCAGGCGTGCGAGTTCGACTATTCCGGAACGCAGGCATGTCGCGTTTTGAAAGAAGAGGGATATCGCGTCATTCTTGCCAACTCGAATCCGGCCACCATCATGACCGACCCCGACTTTGCCGACCGCACCTATATCGAACCACTGACTGTAGAAGTTCTGGCAAAAATCATCGAGCGTGAAAAACCAGATGCGGTGTTGCCAACTCTCGGCGGCCAAACAGGTCTCAACCTGGCAATGGCACTTTTTGAAAAAGGTCTCGTTGGCGTTCCGGGAACTCCAGAGCTCATTGGCGCAAATGCAGAAGCAATTGCAACCGCCGAAGACCGTGACAAATTCAAACAAGCAATGATTGAAATTGGACTATCGGTGCCACGTAGTGGAGTTGCGCACAACATGGAAGAAGCACACAAAGTGCTTGCCGAAATTGGATTACCCATCATTATTCGACCCGCATACATTTTGGGTGGTCGCGGAACAGGCATTGCTAACACGCAAGAAGAGTTTTTGAAACTTGCCTCTAACGGTTTAGACGCAAGTCCCATTCGTGAAATTCTTATTGAAACTTCCATCGTTGGGTGGAAGGAATATGAACTTGAAGTAATGCGCGACAAGGCCGATAACTGCGTCATTATTTGCTCAATTGAAAACCTCGATGCAATGGGCGTGCATACCGGAGACTCCATCACGGTGGCACCTGCACAAACCTTGTCAGACGTGGAATATCAAAAGATGCGCGATGCTGCATTTGCCTGCATTCGTCGAGTGGGTGTAGAGACAGGTGGCTCAAACGTTCAGTTTGCAGTGAACCCTGTGAATGGTGATCAAGTTGTTATTGAAATGAACCCACGAGTATCTCGTTCCTCTGCACTCGCTTCGAAAGCGACGGGTTTCCCTATTGCGAAAATTGCGGCAAAGCTTGCCGTGGGTTACACGCTCGATGAAATTCCAAATGACATCACCAAGATGACGCCGGCAAGTTTCGAGCCAACTATCGATTACGTCGTTACAAAAATTCCACGCTGGGCATTTGAGAAACTGCCAGGCACCAGTGGTGTGCTTGGTACCCAAATGCAAAGCGTCGGAGAAGTGATGGCTATTGGGCGCACCTTCCCGGAAAGTTTGCAGAAAGCCTTGCGCTCATTAGAGCAAGGTCGCGCTGGGTTCAACGCCGACTCGTCTGAAATACATATGCGTCATATGTCCGACGATGAACTTTTGAAGAAATGTGCCATTCCTACTCCCGAGCGAATTTTCCAAGTGGGCGAGGCCTTGCGTCGCCGTATTGATGTCGAGACGGTGCAGTCTTATTGCCTGTACGACCACTGGTATCTCGATCAGATGATCTCCATCATCGATGAGCGTCTGGAATGGGAGTCTTTAGCCAAGCAAGGTATGCAACTCAGTGATATTTCGCGTGCTGTGTGGCGCCGTGCGAAGCGACTCGGTTTCTCCGATGTACAGCTGGCATTTCTCCTGGGGTCGAGTGAACGCGAAGTACGTGCTGCTCGCAAACAAGCAGGAGTCATCACCACATTTAAAACAGTCGATACCTGCAGCGCCGAGTTCGATGCAAAGACTCCGTATCACTACTCAACGTATGAAGATGAAAACGAAGTGCGGCCTTCATCGCGACCACGTGTCATTATTTTGGGCAGCGGTCCAAACCGTATTGGTCAGGGAATTGAATTCGACTACTGCTGTGTGCATGCAAGTTTCGCTCTGCGCGATGCCGGCTTTGAAACAGTGATGTTGAACTGCAATCCAGAGACCGTGTCAACCGACTACGACACCAGCGATCGCTTGTACTTCGAACCACTCACCTATGAAGACGTGCAAAATGTGATTGAAGCCGAAACATTGGCAAGTGGCGGCGTTGAGCCAAAAGTTATTGTGAGCCTCGGAGGGCAAACGCCTTTGAAATTGGCTTCACAAATTGATGCTCGTCTCATTGCAGGTACCTCGCCGAACTCCATCGACCTCGCAGAAGACCGCGAACGGTGGAACGCCTTGTGCGAAGAGTTGTTCATTCCTCAACCTCCAGGTGGCACCGCAACGACTTTTGAACAAGCGCGCGATATTGCTTCGCGTATTGGCTACCCAGTTCTGGTGCGCCCAAGTTATGTATTGGGTGGTCGCGCAATGCAAATTGTTCACGACGTCAATCATCTCGAGCGTGCCATGAAAGAACTTGCACACGAAGGCTCGCTGGGCCGTGAAGGTGGGCTCTCGGCCGAACGCCCCATCCTTGTTGACCATTTTCTCGAAGACGCCATTGAGGTCGACGTCGATGCTGTTCGCGACATCACTGGTGAAGTGCTCATTGGTGGGGTAATGGAACATGTGGAAGAAGCGGGTGTTCACTCCGGAGACAGTGCATGTGCCATTCCGCCTCAAACACTGCCCGATTGGGTAGTGGAAGTCATCCACTCTTATGCAAAAGCTTTAGCTAACGCTCTCGAAGTTGTTGGCTTATTGAACGTGCAATTTGCGGTATCAGGAACAACTGTCTATGTCATCGAAGCTAACCCACGCGCAAGTCGCACAGTTCCCTTCGTAGCTAAGGCAACTGGTGTGCCGTTAGCAAAGGTCGCAACACGAGTGATGCTCGGAGCAACGTTGAACGAACTGCGCAAGGAAGGCTTGCTGACAGAACCAGTGACTGGCCACGTGTCGGTGAAAGAAGCAGTTCTGCCATTTAGCCGTTTCCCTGAAGTCGATACAGCCCTCGGGCCAGAAATGCGTTCCACTGGCGAGGTCATGGGAATTGACGCGACGTTTGGCCTTGCTTTCGTCAAAGCAGAAACTGCTGCAGGAACGGTCTTGCCAACTACTGGCTTGGTGTTTTTGTCACTCGCCGATCGCGATAAGCCAGCCGGGCTCGTTGTTGCTCAGCGCCTGAGGGAACTAGGTCTCGGTATTGCCGCTACCTCTGGTACAGCAAAGTATCTGTCACGCTTCGGAGTCGTCGTCGATCGCATCGTGGCGAAAGTGTCAGAGTCAACAACCGGGAGCGACACTGCAGTGGGTCTCATCGAATCTGGTGATGTTGCATTTGTTGTGAATACGCCTCGAGGTGGTGGCTCTCGCTCTGATGGTCAAGCAATCCGTAAGGCAGCAAACGTTCATCATGTTTCTTCAGTAACAACAGTCGAAGCAGCCCTAGCGGCGTTCCGTGGACTCATTGAGCAAAGAAAACACCCCATTACGGTGTGCTCTCTGCAAGAGTTTCATCAGATCGGTCGACAACGTGCGAGCCAGGTAGGTGCGGTTCATGAGGCATAGCCACCTCAAATCTTTTGCACAAAAACAATGTGCCGATGGTGTTTCCATCGGTTCAGTTCGTTTGCGTCAGCCGGTACTCACGGCATCGGGCACTGCTGGTCATTCCACTGAATTGAATCACTATTTCAACATGTCGGAAATTGGTGCAACGGTGGTGAAGTCGTTATTCGCTACTCCGTGGCCTGGTAACCCAGCACCTCGAGTGCATCCAACGCCAGCAGGAATGATTAATGCCGTGGGGTTGCAAGGACCAGGAGTAGCCAAGTGGTGTGCAGAAGATCTCCCTGAGTGCGAGAAGCATGGAGTCACAATTGTTGCGAGCATATGGGGACGCACTGTTGAGGAATATCGTCAGGCAGCTGAGATGCTCGCGCACCATGCACAACGCATCACAGCGCTCGAAGTGAACTTGTCTTGCCCTAACTTGGAAGGTCGCGGTGGAATCATTGCTCACGATGCCGAGATGAGTGCAAACGTCATCGCGGCCTGTGCCGTTGCCGGCGTACCGTTATGGGCAAAGTTGAGTCCAAATACCGATCGACTTATTGCTATTGCTGAAAGCGTTGTTGAAGCCGGTGCAGAATCGCTCACCCTCACCAACACCTTGCTCGGAATGTTGCTCAACACCGAAACTGCACAGCCGGTGCTGGGAAATGGTGGTGGGGGAGTTTCTGGCCGTGCAATGTTCCCGGTTGCACTGCGCGCGGTATTCGACGTGCGCAAAGCACTGCCACACATTCCCATTGTTGGGGTAGGCGGTATCGCTAGTGGCAACGATGCAATTGCGATGATGCAAGCAGGTGCGCATGCGGTGCAAGTAGGCACAGCATCATTTGCGCGTCCCGATGCCGCAATGAAAATACTGAATGAAATGCATGCTTGGGCGCGAAAACAGGGCGTGTCTCGGTGGTCAGAAATCACCAATGCGGCGCATCGTTCATGATGTTGTGTGAACATTTCCCAATTCGGGCTACTGATTTCGGTAGTGTTAGGTCATGAAAGGCACAAGTTTCTCTACTCTCCGTGAGGTAGAGGATGCTGTTGCCGAAGTTCTGCACGCAAGAGAACAATTCGTCGGAGCCATCGCCCGCGGTGAGTTGGATGCTGCATCGGTTGGCGAATTCGTTATCAGCAACACGCACGTGCATGAACTTTATGTTGTGAAAGTTGCCGAGTCTGTTCCCGGAATGGGAAAGGTATCTGCGCGTCGCAAGCTCGATGAACTCGGCGTCGACTATCTCAGTCCATGCCGTTCCATCACCAGCGAGCAGTGGGAAATACTCTTCGTGGGTGTGCAACGTTGAGTACTTCACGCGATCCCATCATTTTGGTGCTGTCAGGGCCAGGCGG
>WLST01000089.1 GCA_009711295.1 Actinomycetota bacterium
GAGGAGGGCTACTTTGCCGATGTCATTTAAATAGAGACCAATTGCGTCGTTCATGTTCTTTTCCGGTTTCGTTAAGGGGGTATTCAGGGGGTCGTTACATTACGTCTGCATCAGCATGACCGATGCATATAAGAAGAAGGTAAGAGGGGTGGATGGGGGGATGTGATGAAGGGCTAGGCCCTTTATCGGGGGAATGGCAAGATTAGACCACTTTTGGGAACTTGTCACGAGAAATTTTGAGATTTTTTGCCAGAGGGCTGGCGGAACCGCGAAAGCCTTTATTGGCTTAGACTTCAGCCTTGTGCCCTTACGAATTGGTCTCTTTGGTGGAACCTTTGACCCCCCTCATGTAGGGCACCTTGTCACCGCTGTGAACGTGCGTCACGCCCTCGCCCTCGACCTTGTGCTTCTCATGGTCGCAAATGACCCTTGGCAAAAATCGGGAGCTCGCCCTATTACGCCAGCCGCCGACCGTCTTGCCATGGTGCAAGCAGCTGTTGCGGGTATTGAAGGTTTGGAAGCAGGCTCTGAAGAGATGCAACGCGGTGGCCCCAGTTACACCGCCGACACCTTGGCAACCTTGCGTGTGAAATATGCAGGTGCGCGCTTCTTCACCATTGTTGGTGACGATGCAGCAGCACACATCGACACATGGGAACGCGTGAATGAAGTAGTGGCAATGTCGAGCCTTGTCGTTATTGATCGCCCTGGGTCGCCAGTTACTTTGTCGCAAGACTACGAGTGGCGCCATGTTGAAGTGCCGCGCCTTGAAGTGTCGAGTACCGACCTGCGTTGTCGCGTCACCGATGGACGCCCGCTCGACTACCTCGTACCTGAACCAGTGATCGACATCATTCGCGACCGTGGCCTGTATGGGTTGCGCGTTGGTTCGCAATTATGACCGCAATACCTTCGCGCAGACATAACAGAACCGTTGCAGCATTTTTGTGCGGGCTACTTGGCGTGGTGATGTTGCCATCGGGTCTTGCACTTGCCGCAAACTCGTTATTGCATTCCACCGATGGTGACAGTGTTGACACAAAAAATGTCATCAAGATCCCTTCAACACCTGCAGCTTTGCTTGCTGTGGTCGATGGCAACGGGTTTGTTGCATCATTGCAAATGATTGCGCTTGCGCCTGGTGGGCGTGGCGGAACAATCGTTTCTATTCCAGTCGGTGCAGCATCGGTTGTTGCTGCTGGTGAAGCTCCGCGGCGTTTGGGCGATGCATTTTTATTGAATGGTCTTGATGGGCTGACTACCGATGTTGAAGGCCTATTAAATGTTACTTTCACGGCAAAAGCGGCAGTCACCGAAACAGAACTAGCAACAATGTTGGCAGGCGAGCGCGATGTGAATGTGGAAATAGATCGTGCAGTGAAAACACTTTTGCCAACAGGAATGCAAGAAATTCTTCCTGCAGGAAAGCACACGCTTACCTCTGCTCAGGTTGCGGGCATTCTTGCATCGAACCAAGCGGGGCAACCCGAGTCTGATCGACTTCCCATTGTTAAGTCTTTGTGGGTGGGTATTGCTAGCGCAGGATTAAATACTGCAGCGCAATCGGCGACCGAGAATGCGGCAACAACAACATCGGAAGCAACGGGTACTGGAACCACGCTTGCGCCAGCACTTACTGTGCAAGACTTTTTACAACACACGCTCACTGGTGAAGTACAGGTGTGGCAATTTGCTGCCAATGCCATTCCTCAAGGCGAACTCAACCCCACGAACTCCGACATGTATGCGCTCGACACGGCAGAAGTCATCATGGTGGTTGCCAGCGTGGCCCCGTCATCGGTGTCGTCGCTATACGCCTCCATCAACGTGCAAATTGACAGCGCATTCACCGATGCCTCTATTACCCGTGAAGCTGTGCTGCGCTTGGCGATGCTGGGAGTGAACGTTGTTTTAGTGCGTGAAGTACCTGGCGAGCCCGCTGTTGAAACAATCGTGCAGTACAACGACGACCCCGTGCGCGCGGAAGTTGAGAGCTATACATCAATATTTGGGCCACTCACACCAAAGCGAGTGTCGCAACAGGTAGAAGGCATTGATGCCCGTATCGTCCTAGGAACCAACTTTAGAGATTTCATCGCTGGCCAACCTTCGGGTGGCGGCATTACCACCACGACCTCAATAGCGGTCGATGAAAGTGAACAAACTTCGTGACCAATACATCTGATATCCAAGTACCGAACTACGACGTTTCGTCGAAAGATTTCGCAGTTGAAATCGCTCGCATCGCCGACGACAAAAAAGCCGATGAAGTACTTGTGCTCCACGTAGGCGAGGTGCTTGGCATCACCGAGTATTTCGTGCTTTCCGGCGCAAGCAACCCGCGCTTGGTAGGCGCAATTGCCGACGAGGTCACCTCGCAAATGCGCGAGCGCTACGGACGTTCACCCATTCGCACCGAAGGTATTCGCGAGCAAATGTGGGTACTTGTTGACTATGGCGATGTAGTGGTGCATGTGTTTGCCGAAGAAACTCGCCGCTTCTACGAAATTGAACGCCTCTATAAAGA
Organism: Actinomycetota bacterium; assembly: GCA_009711295.1. Classification (GTDB taxonomy): domain Bacteria; phylum Actinomycetota; class Acidimicrobiia; order Acidimicrobiales; family Ilumatobacteraceae; genus F1-20-MAGs119. Next base: position 2,528 of record WLST01000089.1, read on the forward strand.
TGTCCCCAAGGTTGAGTGGCAAGAACCTTCTCGGTAGGATTCGGTGTCCCACTAGGGGCTGTAGCTCAGTTGGCAGAGCGCTTGCATGGCATGCAAGAGGTCAGGGGTTCAATTCCCCTCAGCTCCACTCTTTAGGGTTATGGTTTGCGCGTGGAAATTAAACGTGGCCTAAATCATTCTTTCAAGGGTGCCACTGCGCTCTTCGTTTCCTTTTTACTCGTCACTGTGTTGGCGGTGAACTATGTGTCGGCGCTTTCTGTAGCGAAAACCACCTGGAAGAAGACCTGGCTCGTAGCCTCCTCAAATGTCACTTTGAAAACGTTGGTGAGTACTCCGTCAGCTGGTGCAAAAACCTGGACGGTTTCGGGAGCGTGTTCGCTGAGTAAAGCAAAGTCTTCTATCGCGGTGAAATCAAAAGGTTCTTGTACGGTCACCTTAAAAATTGCTCAAAAAGGGAAGTACAAAGCAGCCAAAGCGGTGAAACGTTTCGTAATACGCCCGAAGGACTACACCGGCTCAACGGTTGCTCCAGCGACAACAATTGCATCTGGCATTGGCGGTGGGTCAAGCGGTGGCAACTCCGGATCAGGCACAAGCGTGAGTGCCTGCGAGGGCGGTGGGTCAAGCGTCATAGCTACGTCAGTCTCGCGCGAACCGGTGAAAGCTGCGGCGGCTGTTGCCGTGAGCGATGCAACTGTGTATTACACGCCGGCGCCATTCACTCAGACGTTAACAAAATCATTGCCAGGGAAAGCGCTTACTTCTTTGGCGGTTTTGTGCGACCGCGCAAAGTTTCTCATTTCAACAAGTAGCACTGCTGATTTATCTAACCAGTATCTTGCTATCGACAATTCCTTCGCTGCGTCTACCTCTGCATTGACAGCGCAAACCTATGGCAGCTACTTGCAAGGAATTTTCTCAGCAGTTGCCGATACTGCTGACGCAACGCAATTCAGCATCGAGTCGCAATTGCACTCTGTTTATACGCTCGACTATGTTCCATTGCAAGGGAACAAGTTGAACTTTGCCATTAACCACGCAAAAACCACTGGTGCGCCGGGGTATGTCACTTTTTCCTATAACAAGACAACGAAAATACTTCAGGCAAAAAAGCGCTATGTACTGAACACAACTACTTACACTCACTCGCTTGACGCCAATTTTTCTGCCGCGAATTATTATGTGAATGTCACAAATGGTGTTTACTCACTCGTCGCTTCTATCGCAAGTGCGACGCCACTCTATTTTTTCAATTCACCTATTAATTTTGATATCCCTTCTGCCTTTAACCCCAGCGCGGTGAAGCTGGTCTCCAACCCAAGGGTGTCCATAGCGTCTTACATTTCGGGCGATGACCCCATCGTGGCAATGGAAGGGGCATTGAGATCAGATGGAACACGCGATATGAGCAGAATCAAACTTCGCGACCTTAAAGATGTATACAAGACTCAAATTGCAACAGCAGGTGTAAACGCTGCCACGAAAGTGGCTGCAGATGCGATGCTGTTGACCATCAAATCAACGATCGAAGCAGAAGGTGGCAACTTGCGCTACGACATTGCGCTGTATCGCAATTTTCGTGATCAAGCTTTGGCAGGAAAGTTAGAAAGCGCCAGCATTGCAAACGGCGTAGTGGGTCAGAACATCGTTCCGTTTATCTACTTCACCAACGAAGCAGATAATGCTGGTGTGCATCACCCCTTCATGGTGATGGCAAGTTACAACACATCTGACAAACCCAATGGATTGAACGATATTCGGCGTCCACCTGGCGCAATGCCAACGGCTACGTGCAGCAAATACGATTGTGGTGACGTCACTCGTGATGCAGTGCAAAACTTGGTGCTGTCAAAAATTCCGATGCGCAGTTATGGTCTCGTTTCCACCGTTGAGGAAAATAGTTTTGGTAGTCGACCATCTTTGAAGACAGATGCGCGCTACACGGGGGCGAGCACTACATATAACTGGGCCAGCAGAGCCGCAAATGGAATCGCAGTTGATGGAATGTTGATTTACCCTGCCTTCAATAACAACTTGGCGCAGTCTCAAGTTGTCGGTGAGATCTGCGTCATTGGAGCACACGTCGGGCAAGGGATGGGTTTGCATTATCACGCCGATGGGCATGCCGCGAACAAAAATGGTATGCACCTCTATAACTCCGATGATTACGTAGGTAAAGCACATCCGCCATTGATCGGTTTTGGTTATGACGGAGTTGCTTTGTACGGGGTATATGACGAGGAATACTCCAATATGGTTGGGTACAACACGCCTCTTGATGAATATGGTGGCCATGACCACGATGGGCTTGGCTATCACTATCACGCTCATGGAGCCGTAGGTACAACAACTACGGGTAAGACATATGACCTCCATCTATTACTCAATGGTGCTTGGAAAGGGAAGATCAATAGCATCCCTAATTTCTGGCCAGACAATACGAGTATCGGAGAACCTGAAATCAATATGGGTCAGAACAATCGATACGTCGGAAGATAGAAGCATCTAACAGATGCTTATGCCGTCCTGACATAAGGTGTGGCTATGGCGAAATCGCAGCCCTCAGTTACTCGTAGTTTTGATTCCCATGACGGCAACGTTGTGCTCACTCCTAGAGGGCAGCGTGTGCATCGCGACCATCTTGCGCAAAGTGGCGTGGTGCAGGCCGGCTTCAACGAAGTGCGTGAAGGTGTGTGGAGTCTGGTAGGCAACGGCCTATCGAATCAGACGTTTATATTTGCTCCCGAAGGTGTTATTGCAATTGATACAGGTGAGTCTGAAGAAGAGATGCAAGAGGCGCTGCGCCGTTTGCGGGAAGTAACCGACGCGCCGATTGCGGCTGTTGTGTATAGCCACTTTCATTACGTAGAAGGCACTACCGCAATTTTTAAAGAAACTAATCATGTTTCGCCTTTGCCGATTTATGGTCATGAGAAAATCGCCTACAACAAGTCGCGGGCGAGTGGTGAAATTGCGCCGGCCTACGCACGTGGACTTGTGGAGCAGTTTGCAGTGACAATGCCTGCCGATGGGCCAGATGGGTTAGTGAACGTAGGTCTGGGGTTTTGGTATAGAAACCCAGCATTTAGC
>WLST01000009.1 GCA_009711295.1 Actinomycetota bacterium
CTCCGCGAGCAAATGGTCGTACCGATTCATTATCTAAATCGACTGTTCCGTAGTTCCCAATGTGGGGCTGCGTAAAGGTAATGATCTGGCCGGCATAAGAAGGATCGGTAATGATTTCTTGATACCCAGTAATTGCAGTGTTGAACACCACTTCGCCAGCAGAGATACCAGATTCAGGCAACGCACCAAATACTTCGCCTTCGAATACTTCGCCGTTAGCAAGCACAAGGTGCCCATCTGTAAACCCGTTCGGCGCGCTCATTTTGTTATTACTCCTGCTTCTAATATGACTTTTCCATCTCGCACTACGTACTGCACTTGACCTTGCAGTGGGAGACCGAGATACGGGGTGTTGTGACTTTTGCTCACGATCTGCTCGAGAGATTGCTCCCATTCAGCCGCTGGGTTGAATACAACGAGGTTTGCGATGTTGCCAGCTGCGACTGCATTTCCTTGGCGAGCAGTGAGACCGGCGATGCGCGCAGGAGCCCAAGACATCAAGTCAATTACTCGCTGCACTGAACAGCCCGAATACTTCAATGCCACACCAAGCGCACTTTGCAGACCCAACATTCCTGGTGGAGCCGCAAGCAGATCTTGATCTTTGAGATGAGCCGCATGTGGAGCATGATCGGTAGCAATGGCATCGATTGTGCCGTCTTGCATACCGGTACGCAATGCTTCGACATCTTCCATGGTCCGTAGTGGTGGGTTGACTTTGAACACCGTGTTGAATCCGGTCAGTTTTTCATCGGTGAGGGAAAAGTGATGTGGAGTCACTTCGGCCGTCACAGGTAAACCTTCATTTTTCGCTTGACGTATGAGTTCGACACTGCGCGCAGTGGAGAGATGCAGGAAGTGCATTTTTGCTCCGGTTTCCCGCACTAATTCAAGATCACGTTGCAGCATGAGAACTTCTGCAATGGATGGCCAACCCGGGAGACCGAGATGAGATGAGCAACAACCTTCATGCATTACTGCACCTTCGGTGAGTCGCGAGACTTCGCAATGTTGCATGAGGGTGATGTTGAGTTCCTTGGCGTACTCCATAGCGCGGCGCATGATGACCGGGTCTTGGACCCCATTGCCATCGTCGGTGTACAAAGTCACTCCATTTTGAGTCAAGGAATGGAAAGGGCCGAGTTGCAACCCGGCACGATTCACAGTGATGCACGCAGACGGCACGACGTCGACCAAACCAGCGCGCTCCCCTTGCATGCGAACAAACTCAACTACTGCAACCGAATCTTGAGCCGGCTCGGTATTTGGCATGGCGACGACTGCCCCGTATCCGCCAAGTACAGCCGCACGGGAACCCGTCTCGATGGTTTCAGATTCTTCACGGCCAGGTTCACGCAAGTGGGTGTGCAGATCGACGAATGCAGAGGTAATAACGCATGAGGTTGCGTCGATGCGTTGAGGTCCGCCTTCGCTTTCGGCGGCATATTTCGCAGCGATATTGGGGCCGACCTCTTGCACTACCCCTTGGTCAATCATCACATCGGCAAGTACTTCACCCGACGCATTGACGACTGTTCCACCAGTAATGAGAACCGATTTGTTGCTAGACATTTCTCTCTTCTTTCGTCATTTCACTCGTTGCCGCTGGACCGAGTAGCGACAGCAATACGGCCATGCGGATAGATACTCCATTGGTGACTTGCTGGGTAATGAGTGACCCAGGAACCAGCGCTGGGTCGACACCGATTTCCACCCCATGGTTCATCGGACCGGGGTGCATCAATTTGAAGTTGTGCGGAAGTTTCGCCATTCGCTTTGGGGTGAGACCAAAATGCAGCGCGTACTCGCCTACTGAAGATATGAAAGCGGCATTCATGCGCTCGTGTTGCATCCGCAAGAGGTAGACAACATCAACCTCACCGAGAACTTCATCGAGATGATGCGATATAGAAACCGGCCATTCATGGCTCGTGTGCGTGGCATTGCTGTAAATGAGAGAAGGCGGCAAGAGCGATGCTGGAGCAACGAGCGTGACCTGGGCGCCGAGCAGAACAAAAGCACGTACCGTGCTGCGCGCAACTCTGCTATGGCGAATGTCGCCCACCATTGCAATGCGCACTCCTGCAAGAGAGTTGCCCATTTCCAAAGCACGAGTGAGTGTAAATGCATCGAGCAAGGCTTGCGTGGGGTGCTGATGCGCCCCATCACCAGCATTCACAATGTGGGCATCTGTCCACTGCGTCATCGCTAGTGGCAAACCTGCAGTTTTATGACGTACCACGAATGCGTCGACACCCATCGCCGACAGAGTTTCTACTGTGTCGCGCAAGCTTTCGCCCTTGTTGACGCTTGACGATGCTGCGCTAAAGGTCATGGTGTCGGCCGACAAACGCTTAGCGGCTGTTTCGAATGATAAACGAGTGCGCGTGCTGTCTTCAAAGAAGAGGCTCGCGACTGTTTTGTGACGAAGAGCGGGAACTTTTGGTTGAGAACGCTTTTGGATTTCACTCATTTCGTCGGCAAGCGACAGCAGTTGCTGCAGTTCACCGAGCGAGAGGTCGTCCATTGACAAGAGATGCTTCATGCGTGTGCTCCTGGGAAAACTTCCACACCCGACATCTGCACGAGTACTTCATCAGAAACATGAGTTGGAAGATTCTTCCCCACAAAATCGGGGCGTATGGGGAGTTCGCGATGCCCGCGGTCGACCATGACCGCAAGACGCACAGCTCGTGGTCGGCCAAATTCGATGAGAGCATCGAGCGCTGCACGTACTGTGCGCCCCGTGAACAACACGTCGTCGACGAGCACCACTAACACGCCATCGAGGCTGCACGGAACGTGCGAAGTGGCGACTTCCAAAGTGGGTCGCAACCCGATGTCGTCGCGGTACATGCTGACGTCGATGGATCCGAGCACGACGGGCGTATTTGGCTCGATTTCAACAATGTTGGAATGGATTGCTTCGGCGAGCCACACGCCTCCGTGCTGGAGACCCATGATGGCGATTTTTTCTGGTGAACTCGAAGAACCAGCTACTGAGGCAACATGTTCAATAATTTCATGAGCGATGCGGCGTATCGCGCGCTGCACATCACTACTGGTCAGCACAGTGGCTGCCTTCTCGGTATTCGTCATATTGCCTTCCGTTCGAGCCTCTCAGGACCCGTTTGACGGTGAATTTCTTTCAGGTTAGCAGTTATTTGGCATTTGGGCGAACAGATTCCAGCAATGCCGACAGAATTCCGTTCACAAAGCGTCCTGAGTCTTCTGTGGAGAAGCGTTTAGCAAGCTCAATGGCCTCGTTCATCACCACCGCCGTGGGCACATCGGGGAATTGCCGTAGTTCATGCAGAGCCAGACGCAGCACGGCACGGTCGATCATGGGCATCCGCTCGAGACGCCACCCTTTGGCTCGTGAGGAGATCATTTCGTCGTAGGTCACCTGGGCTTCTTCTACCCCGAGCGCAAGTGCAACAGCGGCGCTATGAGGCACCACCACTTGATCTCGCACTACGTCGGATACCGACATTGAGCGTGATTCGGCTTCATAAAGCAAGATAAGCGCCTGTTCACGGGCGTCTGATGCATGACCTGGTGCGAAGTTCCCTTTCGGGGATGCATTTTTCATTTAAACGCGCGTGATGTATTCGCCGCTGCGGGTGTCGACTTTGACCTTGTCACCAGGGTTAATGAAAAGAGGCACTTGAATGGTTTTACCGGTTTGCAAAGTAGCTGGTTTACGAGCACCCGACACACGGTCGCCCTGTACACCCGGGTCGGTATCGGCAATGAGCAGTTCGAGCGAAGCAGGCATTTCTACTCCGACGATTTCTGTTCCGTGGAAAGCAATAATGACTACTGCAGACTCGATGAGATAGTCGACTGCCTCACCAAGAGATACCGGACCAACATTCGTTTGGTCATAGGAATCGGTGTCCATGAACACAAATTCTTCACCGTCTTTGTACAGAAACTGCATGTCGCGCTTATCAATAATGGCCTGCTCAACCTTGATGCCAGCGTTGAACGTTTTTTCGAGCAAGTTGCCGTTGCGCACGTTACGCAACTTTGTGCGTACGAAAGCTCCGCCCTTGCCAGGCTTCACATGTTGAAATTCCACAACAGTGAAAAGACCGTTGTCGAGTTCAAGGGTGATGCCATTTTTGAAATCGTTCGTGCTAATTGCAGGCATAATCTTTCCTATACGTTCAGTGATGAATATGGTGTTTTTGGGCTACGAGATATGTTGATGTGGCCTGCCGAGGAAACGATGAAAAGATCTTCCACGCGCACACCGCCAAGCCCCATACGATACGCCCCTGGCTCTACAGTCACCACGTCATTCTCGCAAAGAACGTCTAAAGATCTGGGGTTTATCCAGGGGGCTTCATGAATGAGCAGCCCGACCCCATGCCCAATGCCATGATTTAGTTCATTTTCGAGCCCAGCTTGAGCGAGCACCTCGCGGCAACGTGCGTCGATACTTGCAGCAGATACACCTGGAGCAACAAGTTTTCCGCCTTCTTCGCAGGCGAGTTTCACCGCGTCGAAACGTGCCAAAAGTTCCTGACCACGAGCAGTGGAACCATCAGTACACACAAATGAGCGGGTCATGTCGGAGTGATATCCGTCGACGAGTGCACCAAAATCGATGACAACAACTTCATCTTCGCTGAGTACTTTCCGACTCGGGCGATGATGAGGGAGCGCAGAATTTTCCCCGAAAGCAACAATGCTCGGAAAGCTGACATCTTGTGCACCCATTTCCCGCATTGCATGATCGAGATGCAGACAGAATTGCACTTCGGAAATTCCTGGCAACAACAAGTGCACAACAGATTGAAGAGCTGAGTCGGCGATAGATGCAGCCAAGGTGATGCGTTCCAATTCTGCTGGCGTTTTGCTCCTGCGCAAATCAACAAAAACTTCTTGGATTGCTGTCCACGTGAGTTTCTCAGCCCCAGAACGTTGCGATGCCACTTCAGCTTCAAGTTGTTGCAACAATTCAACCGAGACGTCATGAGACTCGATGCCCAAACAGACATCGCTCGCCGATTCCTGATTCTCTTGTATTTTGCTCACCACAAACTGCAGCTGTTCTTTCACTAAACGCTTCTCAATAATCTCCACCGGAGAATTACTCACCCGCAGTTGCTGTTCTGCTTGAGCAATGTAGCGACCATCAGTAATGAGATATGACGGCGCATCATGACGTAACGACATCAACAACATGCCCGCAGAGCCGGTGAACCCAGTGAGCCAACGAATATTGACGCCAGAAGTGACGAGGAGAGCTACGCAGGGCGACGACGAGTCTGTATTGGCAACCAGGTCACGCGCTGCACCAATGCGCTGTGAAACATCTATTGCCGAAAGAGTCTTCACAGACATTAGTGCTGAGATTGGAAATAATGAGACAAGCCAGAAACGGCCAACTCGTAGCCCGCGGCGCCAAAACCGGCAATGGTGCCAATTGCGAGCGGGGCAACCACGCTGACGTGGCGCCATGATTCGCGCCGCAGAGGCTGCGACAAATGCACTTCAACTATGGGGCCGTTGTAGGCACTAAGTGCATCGTGAATTGCCCATGAGTAATGCGTGAAGGCTCCGGGGTTAATAATGATTGCCGAATGGTTTTGCCGTGCATCGTGGATGGCTGCGACAAGATCGGCTTCGCTGTTTGACTGCATATCGGTGAGTGACCAGCCAAGAACCTCAACAGCTTTTCGCACAGTTGCAACGTGATCGAGCAACGTTGCGGAGCCGTATATTTCGGGCTCACGTGAACCCAACAGCTGCAGGTTGGGGCCGTGCAAGAGCAACACCGACTTCACATTTTTTTCGAGAGCCATAATGCAGAGTACCTCTTTACGACTTGTTAGCCATGCGATTTAGAGCCTCTACTACCGACTCTTGCGCAACAGGTGAGACCGTTTCTAAGCCTTTTGGACCGTCGAGAATAAAAGTGAGCCCGTCGAGAGCTTTTTTATCTCGTGCCATCACTTCAAGCCACTCTTGTACATTCATGGGGCTCGGTAGGGAAGCCTGCAAGCCATAGGTTCGAATGACGTTGTAATGATGCTCGACTCTTGCACTATCGATGCGACCCAAGACGTGAGCAAGATGCGCTGCACAGAGCAAGCCAATGGCCACCGCTTCACCATGGGCATATTGGTGATGTGTGGTGGTTTCAATGGCGTGGCCAAACGTGTGGCCGTAGTTCAACAGCGCCCGAATTCCGCCTTCGCGCTCATCGGCCACAACAATGTCGGCCTTAATTTTGACGCAGAGCGCAATGCGTTCTTCCACCGACAAGGCAAGCATGTCGTCGCCGGTGAGAAAGTGGTACTTTGCCACTTCTCCCCAGCCGCAACGCAATTCTCTTTCGGGCAAAGTGTCTAAATAGTTGGTATCGCAAATGACTCCACTGGGTTGCCAAAATGCGCCAACAAGGTTTTTACCTTCCGGCAGGTTGACGCCCGTCTTGCCGCCAATTGCTGCATCGACCATTGCCAAAAGAGTGGTTGCCACATGAACTACTGCAGTACCTCGATGGTAAGAAGACGCGGCAAACCCGGCAACATCGGTGACCAACCCACCACCGACACCAATAACGACATCGTTACGCGTGAGGCCGAACTGTGCGAATTGTCGACACAGATCTTCAATAGTTGATAAAGATTTATGTTCCTCACCAGCAGGAATGTGAATAGTAAGTGTGGGAATTTCCAGATCGGGAATGGTTGCAATACCCGACTGCGTCACCACTACTGCTCGTTTAGCTGATACTGGCAAAAGCCGGTGGATGTGCGCAACGGCACCCTTCCCCACAAAAACACTGTATGACCGTTCGCCGAGCGGCACGGATACTTCTTGTATGGAGGGCAATGGATTCTGACTCATCAGGCGATCACTGCTCCGAATGGCTCATAGTTGATATCACGGTTCTCACAATACGTTGAATCGACATTGTGTCGGTGGAAATTTCCATATTGGCGGCAGCGCTGTACCAAGGATTTCTTCGAGACACAAGAGACTTCAATACGTCTTCCCTCGCACCTTTTCCTTTGGCTTGTGCCAACAGAGGCCTTTGCTGAGAACGAGCAGTGCGTTCCAGCATGACGTTGATAGAGGCCTGTAGCCATACCACCAGTATTCCGTTGTTCTTTTTTTCTTCAAGAAGCGCCCGACACTTCTCTGATTCAAGAATTCCGCCACCCGTTGAAATGACGAGGGGGCGTTCTTCACTCAGAAGTTCAGTCAACTTTGCAATTTCCTGGAGACGGAAGTGGGATTCACCCTCTTCGGCAAAAATACGAGCAATGTCTTTTTGTGCATCTCGCTCGATGGCAGCATCGGTGTCGACGAAGTCTCGATCTAATTCTTTCGCCAGAACACGACCTACGGTGCTTTTACCAGTACCCATTAAGCCAATGAGAACAACATGATGCACCGGAGGAGGCGCACTGTTCACAACGACTCAATGAAAGACCGATGATTCCTTTGGAATTCCTCAACGGAGTCACCACCGAATTTTCTTTGCGCTTCAGCAGCAAGAACGAGCGCAACCATTGTTTCTGCAACAACACCCATAGCCGGCACTGCAGTGACATCGGTGCGCTCTTTGAAACTCACGGTATTTTCTTTTGTGACAGTGTCGACGGTTTGCAGAGTTGGCCTGTTCAACGTGGCTAAAGGCTTCATAGCGGCGCGCACCACAACCATTTCGCCTGTAGTCATTCCACCTTCAGTACCACCGGCCAATGCCGAGAGTCGGTGGTAAACGCCGTTTTCTGCATCCCACTCAATTGCATCGTGGGCTTGGCTGCCTCTGCGCCCAGCGACTTCAAAACCATCGCCAATTTCCACGCCTTTGACGGCCTGAATGCTCATCACAGCTTGAGCCAACATGGAGTCGATCTTGCGATCCCAGTGCACATGACTACCGAGACCTACAGGCACGCCATAAGCAAGAACTTCTACTACACCACCCAGACTGTCGCCTTCACGAGCAGCATCTTCAATAGCTGTCACCATACGTGCTTCTACAGAAGTGTCGAAGCAGCGCACAGGGCTTTCGTCAATTGCAGCAAGATCGGCCATGGTGGGTCGTGTTTGCGACGGCGCGCGAACGTCGCCCATTTGAATGACATGGGAAAGAACTTCAATGCCAATGGAACGCAGAAGCAGCTTGGCGAGAGCCCCTGCAGCTACGCGTGCTGCTGTTTCGCGAGCACTGGCTCGTTCAAGCACATCGCGCGCATCGGTGAAACCGTATTTTTGCATTCCTGCGAGGTCGGCATGACCAGGGCGGGGTTGTGTGAGTGGATCTTTCGTTTCACCTGGCGCAGGAGACATCTCTTCGTGCCATTTGTCGCTGCGGAACCATTCGGTGTTCTGAATTTGAATGGCAACGGGAGAACCAAGCGTGCGCCCATGGCGAATACCGCCGAGGAGCAAGATTTCGTCGACTTCGAAGCGCTGGCGTGGCCCACGACCAAAACCCAAACGACGGCGACCCATTTCTTCTTGAATGTCTTCCATCGTGACGGGCAACCCAGCAGGAAGCCCTTCCACAATAACTACGAGGGCTTGACCATGGGATTCACCGGCAGTGAGATAGCGCAACATCGCTTGAGAGGTTATCTGCCCCGTCTAGCGAGTTCGCGCTCTGCAGCAAATCGCATACGTAAAGGGTCGGGATTCGTCCCGGTCCATAGCAATTGTTGCGCCTTTGCTTGGTAAACCAGCATCCATAGGCCGTCGATGACCTGAGCCCCAACGCTCCGTGCGTCGCAGAGCAACTGCGTTTCGAGAGGCTGATACACGGCATCGAGCACGACGTGGTGCGAGCGCAGCACGCTGATGGGAAGTGGAGACTCACCGCCAGGTGCATCTTGCTTCAAACCAACTGGCGTTGTGTGAATAATGACATCAGCGTCTGGGATCTGAGAAGTCTGCGCTACGTAGCCCTTCCCGCCCGCAAGTTGTATCGCTTGTATAGCGCGCTCTTCTGAACGGTTCACCACACCAATACGTGAGACCTCTGTTTGAGCGAGAGCTTCAACACATGCCCGAGCAGTAGCACCTGCGCCCACGACGATGATTGACTTTCCCTGCAGAAGAACCCCGTGATGAATAAGCGCGTCGACACACCCTGCGCCATCGGTGGAGTCGCCATGCAAGGTTCCATCATCTTGTGGCACAAGAGTATTGACTGACGCCAAAGCACGAGCTCGCGGAGAAACAGTGTCGCATAGTGCCAGCACTGCCTCTTTATGTGGCATCGTGACTGAAGCACCAAGAAAGTTTTGCGATTGCAGGCTGTGGACCATACTTTCTAGATTCTTTGGCGAAACGTCACAAGAGAAATATCGCGCGTTCAGAGCAATGTGTTCAAAGCAATCGTTGTGGATTGCTGGTGACAAACTGTGAGCAACAGGCTGCCCCAGCACACACGCAACTCGCGCTGAGTGATGCAAGCTCAGTGCACTTTCTCCTCTGTTCACATCACACCTGCCTGCTTTGCCTTGGCGATATTTGCTTCATGCTGTGCATACGTTGCAGCAAATACATGTTTGCCATCTTTATCGGCAATGACGTAATATAAATACTCACATTTTTCATTTGCCGTGAGTCCGGCACAAAGTGGATCGCCAGCAGACGGGTTAGGAGAAGGGTTCAACGCTGCCCGTATTGATGCACGACCAGGCTGTGCGATGGGAGTTGGCGGCAAGCCCTTGTACATGTATGTGTTGTAGGGGAAATCAATTTTCTGCAGTTCACTGATTGTCTGTGCAGGATCTTGCTTGTAGCGCAAGGTTGCATCGATTTGGAGCAGCATTTTGCGCTTCAAACGGTTGTAGATCACGCGTGCAATTTTTGGGCGATCGGCATCGACTTTCGCCTCGCGTTCAATCATCGACGCCACAATCAGCACTTCATAGGGGCTGTACCCAAGTCGTTCCTCAGATTTTGCTATGCCTTCTTGTCGCCCTACCCGCTCCATGAGACCAGCCATCCGCTGCAGCACACGAGTAGCAGAGTCGTCTCCAGATATTTGGTAGGTATCTGGAAACAAGAGCCCTTCAAGATTTGTTGACCCATTGGGAGCAAATGCAGAAGTCACCACTCCACTCCCCGCTTGCTGCAGAAAGTTTGCGGCATCAAGTCGTGAAACTTTTTCGGCGAGTCGAGATGCCATCTGTTCTAATGTGAAACCTTCAGGGAAGGTGACATTGGTAAAAGTTTGTTCAGGCGGCGTATTGAGTACAGCCATAATGTTGCCCATGTGATCATGTGGCTTTAAAAGAAAATAACCAGGATAAAAAGTGATGCCGCCCTTGCGCCCCACGTACCACCGAAACACCCGAGCACTGGTAATGATCTTTTCTTTTTCGAGCCTGCTGCTGACATTATTCAACGTGTCATTAGCCGCCACGGTGAAATTCACCGCACTCGCTGGGTCGCCTACTGGGTTCACCTGGCGGAGATACCACAGCGACCCGCCACCTGCAATAAGTACCAAGGCCAGAAAAACACTGACAACAATGAGAACAAGTGAACGCGAAGGACCCCGTGTTTGCCCTTGCACAGCGAGGTCGCGAGCAGGAACTTCGTCAATGACGTCCCACGGGTCTTCGTTCCAGTCATGAGACATTTAGAGATTGGCCTGACGATCGAGCCATGCTTGCAACATCACAGCAGCAGCAACTTTATCGACCACACGCCGGCGCGCTTGAGCGTTCATCTTTGCTTCAATCATCGCACGGTCTGCACTGACCGTTGTGAGGCGCTCATCATAAGTACTTACAGGCACATGAACTACGGTAGCCAATTGCTTCGTCTCGGCAATGGCAGCAGTAGCAGCTTTTCCTACAGACCCATCCATTGACAGCGGCAAACCCACTACGACAGCCTCGCATTCTTCTTCTTCCACCAAGAGACGAATATTGTCGTGATCTTTTTTTGTACTACCTGAGCGCTGCAGAACCGTGAGAGGCGATGCAATGGTTCCGCTGCGATCGCTCACCGCTATACCAATTCGTTTTGAACCTAAGTCGATACCAAGTACACGCAAAGGCCTCGTCACAATAAAGCACCAAGCGCTTCTTGAACGGAAGCTCCTGCTAGAGAAATAGCTTCAGGTAGACCGGCCGCATTTTTTCCACCTGCTGTGGCTATGTCGCCTTTGCCGCCTCCGCCGCCACCCACTGCCTTTGCCGCAGCGGCAATAAGGCTGCCGGCAGAAACAGAAACGCTCGGAGTTGTTGCAGCAACTATGGCCACACCACCCGTGTCCGTCACACCAGCAAGTACCACGGCACGAATTCCATTGACATTGCGGACTGCTAATGCGAGTTCTCGTAGATCTCCAGGGGTCAGCCCATCAATTTGTTGCACCACTCCACCGTTGACTTCCGATGCTGCAATTTCGCCCGCCTGGGTTGCTGCAAGGCGTGAGCGTAATACACGGTTTTCATCTTGCAATGCTCGTATGTCGTCGATTTTGCGTTCGATATATGCATTCACTGTGTCGGGAGTTGCACCAAGCAACTCTGCCGCGTGCGAAAGAGTGACATTTTGTTGCTGGATGAATGCCAGTGAATGGGTTCCGGCTACTGCTTCTATACGACGCAGGTTTGAGCCGATAGAACTCTCAGACAGAATTTTGATTGCACCGATATCGCCAGTGGCGCCGACGTGAGTTCCTCCACAGAGTTCCACAGAATCGCCTGCATCGAGAACCCGTACGAGGTCGCCATACTTGTCGCCAAAAAATGCGATTGCTCCAGCTTTGGTGGCCTCGTCTTTTGAGGTTTCGTACACTGCCACTCCACAGTTCTTCAGCACCTGCAAGTTGGCGAGGCGCTCAATTTCGCGGAGTTCAGTGGGTGAGACTGCTGCATAGTGGCTGAAGTCAAACCGCAATCGCTCTGGCTCGACAAGAGAACCAGCCTGCTTCACATGTTCTCCGAGCACTTCACGCAGCGCCCAATGCAACATGTGAGTAGCCGTATGGTGGCGACGAATTTCAGTACGCCGGTCGTTGTTAATTGAGGCCACGACCTGAGCATTTACTTTGGGGATGCCACGCACAACGCGACACAGGTGCATGCGCAAGTTCGGCAACGCAAATGTGGTGTCGAGAACTTCTAGCTCACAATCGGCATTAGAGATGGTTCCGGTGTCTCCGACCTGGCCGCCGCTTTCGGCGTAGAAAGGTGTGACATCGAGGAAAACTTCAAAACAACCGTCATGAGCAACCGACTCATTGAGGCCAACAATGATTGACGATGACTCGACACTCTCGTAGCCCACGAATGCGCTCACACCATGCGTTTCCATAATGTTGCGATAGGTAGCTATTTGAGAATCGTCAACTTTGCCACCCTTGCGTGCTTGCTTAGCGCGATCACGCTGCTGGTCCATCTCTAAACGGAAACCATCGAGATCTACTTCAACTTCTCTTTCGCTGGCAATTTCTTGCGTGAGTTCAAGAGGAAAGCCATAGGTGTCGTGCAACAAAAATGCAGTGGACCCAGCCAGGTTCTTGCCACTCTTGTCGAGTGCTTCATCGAGAATATGAGTACCGGTCTTCAAAGTTTGGCGGAACTTCTCTTCTTCACGGGTGAGAACATCGACGATGAAGTCTCGGTTCTTTTGTACGTCTGGGTAGGCCGAACCCATCACATCAATTGCGGTGTTCACCAGGCTAGGCATCACCAGCTTCTCGGTTCCCAAAATGTAGGCGTGACGCACCGCGCGCCGAATGATGCGACGCAGCACGTAGCCACGATTTTCATTTGAGGGAAATACACCATCGTTCACGAGCATCGTGGACGAACGAGCATGCTCAGCAAGCACTCGCAAACTGAAGCTTGACTTATCGTCGTAATCGCCAGAGAGATACTTCTTGCCAGTTAAAGACTGCGCTTGTTCCACCAGAGGCATCAACAGGTCGGTTTCCCACACTGAGTCTGTTTTTTGCATGAGAGCAACAATGCGTTCGAGGCCAGCTCCGGTATCGATTGAAGGTTTAGGCAGCGGCGTGCGTGACCCGTCGGGCGCCTGGTTGTACTGCATGAAGACGAGGTTCCAAAACTCAAGGAATCGGTCGCCATGTGGGTCATTCAGTGGTCCGCCATCTGGGCCGAATGCTGGCCCGCGGTCGATGTGAATTTCCGAGCATGGTCCACAGGGGCCGGTATCGCCCATTTGCCAAAAGTTGTCTTTATCGCCGAGCCGCTGAATACGCGACATCGGAACACCCACTTGTTCATGCCACATTGCTTCGGCTTCATCGTCACTTTCGTGAACAGTGATCCAGAGTTGATCGCCATCGAATCCGAAGACTTCTGTCACAAGTTCCCATGACCAAGGAATGGCGCTCTCTTTGAAATAGTCACCGAAACTGAAGTTGCCGAGCATTTCGAAAAAGACGAGGTGGCGCTTCGTGCGCCCGACATCGTCGAGATCGTTGTGCTTTCCACCTGCACGAGCACACTTTTGAACACTCACTGCTCGCTTATACGGTGGCGTTTCATCGCCCACGAAATACGGCTTGAAGGGCACCATTCCGGCAACTGTAAAAAGCACGGTGGGGTCATGGGGAATGAGGCTGGCTGACTCGACCTGAGCATGGCCTTTGGCAATGAAAAAGTCACGAAAAGCGTTGCGCACCTCGTTAGCTGAATGCGGACGACGTGTTGAACTGAACGGATTCGAGGGAGTACTCATTACCGCAAATCTTAGCCGTTACGGCTTCGGTTGGAGTTCTGATTCGCGTTCACGCATTGCACTTTGTCCTTCGTGGACTGCATCGGTGAAGCGCGAACGAACGCTGCGAGACACTTCCCCCGCGCGCACCTTGGCTCGTTGAGCAACTCGTGTTGGAGCAAGATCTTGTGCTGCTGTCACCACTCGCCTCTTTGCATAGCCACCTCCAATGAGGGCCACTACAAAACCGGCAAAGAACCAGACCAAACGACGCATACCTGCACCCTATCTGCCAGATTTTCTACGCTGCCGCGTTTCTCGCTGTGGAGCCGGTGATGGTGTTGATTTTGAGAATTTACGCAGTCCACGTGAAACACCTCTGGCAACAGCAACGGTTTTGATGAGCGGCGAGGTAATTACTGTTCGCGCCACCCGAGAAGTATCGGCCAAGGCTGTACTCACCATTTCGGCTGAACCAAGAACCCTGTCGAATCGCTCGAGGTCTTCGCGGGCATCATCAACAACTTCGCGTGTTTCATCGGTGGCATCTCGCAGATCTGCCATCAGCGGCAACACACGTGACTCAAAAAGATCGAGATCGGTACGTAACTCTCGTAGCGCCGACAGCACCTGGAGCAAAACAATACTTAAAGCTGCGAATGCTAAAAAGCACATCACTAAGCCCACGATGACTGCAATATCGCGACCTGTCATAGGTGCTCATCGTAGTAGTGGCGACCGTCTAAAGCCTCGGGCAAATAGTCATTAGCTTGCGCTGCAGGGTTGTGCGGCGTCGCTACGTGCGGCGAAACATAGCCGGATCCATGGCCCAAAGTTTCGGCACCCTGATAGTGACCATCACGAAGAAACAGTGGCACCTCACCAATGCCACCACTTCGTACTTCGCTCATTGCACTCCATATTGCATTTGACGTGGAATTACTTTTAGGAGCTGAGGCTAAATGAATAGTTGCTTGAGCAAGATTCAGTTGCGCCTCGGGCATACCCACGTGCTCCACTGCTTGCGCACATGCCGTGGCAACCAATAGCGAGGTGGGGTCGGCCATTCCGATGTCTTCGCTTGCCAGAATGACAAGACGACGCGCAATGAACCTTGGGTCTTCGCCTGCTACCAACATCCGCGCCAGCCAGTGAATGGCAGCATCGACTGCAGAGCCACGAATACTCTTGATGAAAGCCGAGATGACGTCGTAATGATCGTCACGGCCATACCGCAGTGCACTCGTACTGAGGGCAGCTTCAACATTGCCCAGAGAAACAACTACTTGTTTGCCGGTTGTGTTGCTCACGTCGCTGCGCGCCAATGCACAGGCGACCTCCAATGAGGTCAGAATTTGGCGGCCATCACCTTGTGCCATGTCTAAAAGATGTTTTTTAGCCACTTCATCTAGCTGTGCATTTTCAGCGGCACAACCTCGTTCTACCAAAACAGAAAGATCAGACGCCGAGAGCGGTTCAAGATGAAACAACGTGGAACGACTACGCAACGGAGCATTGACTTCAAAAAATGGATTTTCGGTTGTTGCACCAACAAGCACGAGGAGACCACTCTCGACTGCAGGAAGCAACGCATCTTGCTGCGAAGTGCTAAATCGATGAATCTCATCAATGAACACCATGGTGCGCCGCTGTTTTTCGCCAAGCAAATGTTGCGCCTGAGCAATGGTCTCACGAATATCTTTCACGCCCGATGACACCGCAGATAGACGCACAAAGTGCGCACTTGATTGAGTAGCCATCACTTCGGCAAGTGATGTTTTCCCTATTCCCGGTGGACCCCACAAAATAACCGACGACAGTTGATCACTCTCGATGAGTACTCGTAATGGCTTACCTAAACCAACAAGATGTTCTTGCCCTACTACCTCGTCGAGACTGCGTGGTCGTAAACGTGCAGCGAGAGGAGCCTGTCGCTGCAGTTGCTCTGCAGCAGATGCCGAGAACAGATTCTCACTCGTACAAGACCTACTTCACTGCCGGAGGTAATGTACGAATACCTAGTTCATTGAGTTGAGCAGCATCGACAACAGTTGGCGCATTGGTCATTGGGTCACTGCCCGATTGGGTCTTAGGGAATGCAATGACTTCGCGGATGTTGTCTTCACCCGCAAGAATTGCAGTTAATCGGTCGATACCAAATGCAAAGCCACCATGCGGTGGAGCCCCATATTTAAATGGTTGCAAGAAGAATCCGAATCGGCGATCGGCTTCTTCATCGCTAATACCTAACTTGTTAAACACTTGCCTTTGCAATTCAGGCTCATGAATACGAATGGATCCAGATCCGAGCTCCCATCCGTTGAGCACGAGGTCATATGCCAAAGCGCGCACTCGCAATGGCTCGGAGTCGAGGTACTGCAGGTCGTCGGGATGCGGATGACAAAACGGATGATGGCCTGGCTTTGGACGACCCGTCACTGCATCGATCCCTACAAAGAGAGGGAAATCGATGACCCATACATAGCGATATGGCCCTTCATGAACAGGAGGACGACCAATATCGTTTCGCAACTGTCCGAGCACTTCACATGTGGTGTCCCACTCGTCGGCAACGATCAAGATGAGGTCGCCTGGCACCGCAGCAAAGCGGTCGCATAGTGCAGCGCTCTCCGTAGCAGAAATGAACTTCGCTACTGGAGACTCAAATGTCTTTCCTTCGGCAACGCGCAGCCACACCAAGCCCTTTGCGCCAACTTGTTTAGCGCGATCGGTGAGAGCGTCGAGCCTGCCTCTTCCCGATGCAGCCTGTTCCGGATACGTTGCCGCATCGACACGAATACCCTTGATAGATGCAGCCGTGGCAAACGCTTTGAATTCAGTGGAAGCAAAAATATCGGTGAGTTCGTGCAACTCGAGCCCAAAACGAAGGTCGGGCTTATCGACACCAAACCTGTTCATTGCCTCATGCCAAGTGATTTGCTCAATGGGAGGAACGGGAACACCGGTTGCGGCTTCGGCAGCAGCGGTGACTGCTTTTCCGATTGCAGCAAGGACATCGGGCTGAGTGACAAAACTCATTTCCGCATCTAATTGCATGAACTCGTACTGACGGTCTGCGCGAAGGTCTTCATCGCGCAGGCATCGTGCAATTTGAAAATACCGATCGACTCCGGCCACCATCAACAACTGCTTCCACAATTGAGGTGACTGCGGTAGGGCATAAAACGAGCCTGGCTCTTTGCGAGAAGGAACGAGGAACTCGCGCGCACCTTCAGGGGTGGAAGGCATAAGGAAAGGTGTTTCTACCTCTACGAACTCTTGCAATTCCATTGCAGCGCGGATGGCAGAGTTGATTTTTGCCCTCAGGCGGATGTTCTTTTGCATCCGCTCACGACGAATATCGAGATAGCGGAATCGCAAACGAATGTTTTCATCTACATCATCGGCACGTGAGTCGATGGGAAACGGTGGTGGCTCTGACTCATTGAGAACCTCAACGACACAATCGCCAATTTCGATAGCCCCCGTTGGAATCTGAGTATTTAAAGTTCCCTCTGGCCGTTCACGCACAACGCCAGTAATGCGCACTACATACTCGGAGCGAACATCTACTGTGCGGTCTACTACACACTGGACAATTCCGGAGTGGTCGCGAATATCGAAAAAGGCCAAGTGCTCGCCGTGTTCACGGCGACGTGACAACCAACCACATATTTGCACTGTGGTTCCGATGTGCTCGGGGCGCAACTCTCCACACAAGTGTGAGCGCATTGAGGTTGATTGTGAAATCATGAATTGACCTTTCCTAATTGTGCAGCCACGTGTTGTACGACAGATTCAAGAGGTATTTCCTCTTGATTTCCGTCGACCATTGACTTCACTGTTGCAACACCTTGAGATAATTCATCGGTACCAATGATGACGGCAAAAGATGCACCCGCCTTATCGGCTGCTTTCATTTGAGCCTTCATTGCCCGTGCACCATAAGTACGCTCCGATGTGAGACCCGCATTGCGAAACTGTTGACATAACTGCAGTGCTTGCATTCCACCTGTGGTATCGATGACAAACACATCGGCTTTCGTCGATGGGTGAGGGAACACATTCTCAGCATCACATGCCAGAAGTGTGCGATCGAGACCAATGGCAAAACCAATACCAGGAGTAGCAGGACCGCCGAGATCTTCTACCAACCCGTCGTATCGCCCACCCCCGCCGACCGCTGTTTGAGCAGACTCCAACGCAGTGGACTGAAATTCAAAAGTAGTACGGCAGTAGTAGTCGAGCCCGCGTACAAGACGCTCGTTGACAACATAAGAGATGCCGAGAGCCTCGAGACCTTGCTTTACCTGAGCGAAGTGCGAGGCAGCTTCATCGCTGAGGTAGCCACTAATTGATGGAGCCTGCGACACAACTGCCTGTTCATTCTCGCGCTTGGAGTCGAGCACACGTAGTGGGTTTCGCTCGAGAGTTGCCACGCTTTCGGGACTCAACTTCTCGATATGGCTCTCGAAATACTGTGCAAGAGCATCGACATACCGGGAACGATCACCCGAGTCACCTAAGGAGTTGATGTGCAAAACAACGTTGCGTAAACCCAGACCGTGAAAAAATTCAACGGCTAGCGCAATAACTTCAACATCGAGTAACGGGTCGTCGCTTCCTAGGGCTTCAACACCCACTTGGTCGAATTGCCGATAGCGCCCGTGCTGAGCACGCTCGTAGCGGAAGTTGGGACCTCCGTACCAGACCTTCCATGGAGACGTTGGTCGATGTTGGGCATAGGAACGGCACACTCCAGCAGTTTGTTCTGGTCGGAGCGCAACGTGGCGACCACCCTTATCGACAAAGTCATACATCTCTTTGGTGACGACATCGGTTGCGTCTCCTAGTCGCTGAAACACCCCGAGATCTTCAAACATCGGCACCACAATGTGTTGAAAACCGGCCAGCGAGACAACCGAGTCAAAACTCTCTACAAAGGCACGCCAGCGAGCCGCATCGGGCGGCAAAATATCGCGAGTCCCGGGAGTTGTTTGAAACGATGGCACGCCAAGAGGTTACTCGTCAGAGTCGGTCGAACCCGTGGTATTTCCTGGCAGAACTCGATAAGAGTCATACACCCCAGCAATATTTTTGATGGTTCGTAGCACCGCATCGAGATGGTTGGGGTCTGCCAACTCAAACTCAAAACGCATTTTTGCGACACGGTCTAGGCCTGTGTGGGTGGAGCAAGCGACGATATTCACATGGTGGTCGGACAGTGCATTTGCCACGTCTCGCAACAGGCGCGACCTATCGAGCGCGACGACCTCGACACTTGCCCTGAACGTGGAACCGCGTTGGTGATCGGACCATTCCACTTCCACCACGCGACTCGCCTGCTCTTGCACAAGTGATCCGGCATTTGCGCAGTCGATACGGTGGACGCTGACACCACGACCCTTGGTGATGAACCCCATAATTTCGTCACCTGGCACAGGAGTGCAACATGTTGACAAACGCACGAGTACGTCGTCGAGACCGTCAACGTGAATTGCAGGCCCATCGAGTGTGGGGCGACGGGGCCGATCGATACGTAGGTCGGACGCGAGAAGCTCACCATCGGTACCAAGTTGCATCACGCGTGCAATGCGTTGCGCCACTCCCCTTGCGCTGACATGGTGTTCGCCAATTGCAGCAAAGAGCGAATCGAGATCGACATGACCACCGTCGTTCACTTCAGCCATCAAGGCATCGGAACTCAAGATGCTATGTACAGGTAGCCCTTCACGCCGCAACTCGGCAACGAGGTCTTCCCTGCCCGTCTCAATCATTTCGTCGCGACGTTCACGAGAGAACCACTGTCGGATTTTGTTTCTCGCACGTGGGCTAGCAACAAAATTCATCCAGTCGCGCGAAGGTCCGGCATCGTCGGACTTTGCCGTAAATATTTCACACGTATCGCCAGAGTGGAGCTCGTAGTTCAATGTCACAAGTCGACCATTGACTTTGGCCCCAATACATGCGTGACCTACTTCGGTATGCACTGCATAGGCAAAGTCGACCGGCGAGGAGTGCAACGGCAATGGAATGACCTTGCCCTTCGGTGTGAAAACAAAGAGTTCGTCTTGGACAAGGTCTTCTTTGAGCCCTTCCATAAAGTGCGTTGGGTCGGCAACATCGGCTTGCCAGTCGATAATACGATTCAACCAATCGATGTCTCCTGGTGCCGTTCCGTCTTTATAGGCATAATGGGCAGCTACCCCCCACTCGGCACGATTATGCATTTCACGTGTACGAATTTGAACCTCGAGAGGCTTACCTTCTGGCCCAATAACTGTGGTGTGCAACGACTGATACAAATTGAACTTGGGCATTGCGATGTAATCTTTGAAACGACCCACCACCGGCTTCCATCGCCCGTGAATACAGCCCAACGCTCCATAACAATCTTTGACTGAGTCAACAATGATGCGCACTGCAACAAGGTCGAAAATTTCGTCGAACTCGCGGCTCTTCTGCACCATTTTTTCATAGATACTCCACAGGTGCTTCCCACGACCCGTAACTTCAGCTTTGATGCCCAACTCAGAGAGTTTGATTTGCACGTCTCCAACGACCTTGGCAAGGTACACCTCTCTTTCTGGCGTACGTGTCCCCACGAGATGGTCTAACTCTGCGAATCGCTTCGGGTAAATAGCAGCAAACGACAGGTCTTCAAGCTGCTGCTTCATTTCTTGCATTCCTAATCGGTGCGCAAGCGGTGCATAAATATCGAGCGTCTCATGAGCAATACGCTGTTGTTTTTCCACCGACATTCCTGCCAGAGTTCTCATGTTGTGCAGGCGGTCGGCGAGCTTAATAACCAAAACGCGAATATCACGCGCCATTGCAACCAACATTTTGCGCATCGTTGCAGCCTGCTGCGCTTCTTTAGAGTCGAATTGCAAACGTTCTAATTTGGTAACGCCATCGACGATGCTCGCAACTTCTTTGCCGAAATCACGTTCAACTTCTTCTAGCGTGATTTCGGTGTCTTCAACAGCGTCATGCAACAACGCTGCAGCAAGAGAAACATCGTCGAGCCCGA
The DNA here is from genome assembly GCA_009711295.1 of Actinomycetota bacterium. GTDB lineage: Bacteria > Actinomycetota > Acidimicrobiia > Acidimicrobiales > Ilumatobacteraceae > F1-20-MAGs119. Next base: position 20,717 of record WLST01000009.1, read on the forward strand.
TGTCGGCAACAATTTTTGCCACCGCAATAGGATGGTTGATGTACGACTCGCCGCTTCCCCGCAGTTGATGCTGATGGGCGCCTCGCGCAGTGACATACGCCTTGTTGATGAGAGCGATTGATGCTTTCGGATGGCGCGATCGATATGCCGCGAGAAGCGGTGCAAGTTCCTCTGCAGGCGCTGCGGAACTGCGCCTCCAAGGAAGAACGCGGTCACCCGAAGCCATACGTGCTACCTGTACGTCATCACCGAGTTGATGGTCTGCCCAGCTAACACGCTTCGACCACCAAGTGCATCGAGTTCGATGAGGAACAACAGCGCCGCAACGTGAGCACCAAGACCCTCAATAAGTTTGATCGCAGCTTTTGCAGTTCCGCCTGTAGCTAGTACATCGTCGACAATGACCACTGAATCGCCAGGCCCCACTGCATCGCGATGCGCTTCCAGTACGTCGGTGCCGTACTCCAAGGCATATTCCTCGCGAACAACATCCCACGGTAACTTTCCCTCTTTACGCACTGGTACGAAGCCAGCACCTAAATGGAAAGCTACCGGAGCGGCAAGTATGAATCCACGAGCTTCAATTCCTACTACTTTGTCGATTTTCAGACCTTGAGACATTGCAACAATGGAACTCACTGCCTCGTTAAACCCTTGCGGATCGCCAATTAATGGGGTGATATCGCGAAAGGTCACTCCAGGTGCTGGCACATCTTCAATATTGCGGATGTACTTCTGCAAAGAGTCATTGTGCATAAATTACCGGCGGGTCTTTTTGCGTGGACGCGGTGGATGAGACAGAACTGCCGTCACAGCATCGATAGGTGTACTCGTTGCATTGGCAGCATCTGCACCAGAACGAACAGATTGCTTACGTGAAACCGATGATCCGGTCTGCATCAAAGTAGTCATGTCGGCCTTCAAAGAACGCTGACCAATGAGCGAGCGGAACTTTGGTTCGCGAGATTTGAAGATGGACAGTAACGGCGTAGCGATGAAGATTGACGAATATGCACCCGTCAAAAGACCAACAAACAATGCCAAGGCAAATTCTTGAAGCGCTACGGCCCCAAATACTCCGGCACCGAGAACAAGCAATGACACCACGGGCAAAATGGCGGCCAAACTGGTGTTGAGTGAGCGCATGAGAACTTGGTTCATTGAGACGTTGACGATGTCTTCGTAAGAAACTCGCGATGCGCCAAACCGGCCTGTGTTGTCGTGCACTTTGTCGAACACAACGATGGTGTCGTACAGCGAGAATCCTAAAATGGTGAGGAACGCAATAACCGTTGCCGGCGTTACTTCAAAACCGAGGAGCGAATATACGCCAACGCTGACCACAACGTCGTGGACCATTGCCAAAATGGCAGCAATTGCCATTTTCCATTCGAAACGCCAGGCGATGTACAAAGACACAATGAGGAAGAACACGAGAAGAGCACGAATTGCTTTTGTAGTAATGCTGCGCCCCCAAGATGAGCTCACACTTGAGACGCTCACTTCCGCTACGTCAACTTTTGCCTTTTCGGACAATGACTTTTGTACTGCACTACGTACTTCAGCACTCTGGTCGTCTGCTTGAATACGAATTCGCTGGCTTGAGCCACCACCAAGTGTCTGGATTTTGGCACTGCGAGTTTCAATATTGTTCTCTTCAAGAATCTTTGTAGCGGAATCGATGGAGAGCTCATTTTTCAGCGGCGCTTCCCATGCCACTCCACCTTCAAAGTCGATACCTAGATTGAGACCTTGGAACAAGAGCGAGAAGAGTGTTGCAAGCACCACAATTCCCGAGGCAATGAAGCCCCACCACCGGCGACCAACAAAGTCAATTGTTGTTTCACCGTTATATAGACGACCCCAGCGACCGCTCATCGCGCCACCACACCTTCTGTAGAACTTCCCGCAGACACTTCACTACCTTCGTCCTTACGACGAGCGTGCACTCCGAACATATTGGCACCGTTCATCCACTTCGAGCGTGCCATCAAAATAACGGTAGGTCGTGTGAAGAAGTACGCAACGATGATGTCGCAGAATGTTGACAGGCCAAGGAAGAAGGCAAACCCTCGCACCGAACCAACCGTGAGGAACCACAGCACTACTGCACCAATGAGCGACACCGTGTCGGCAGCCACAATGGTTCGCCATGCGGCATCGAAGCTTCGTGACGCGGAATTCTTCAGAGTTTTTCCGCCAAGAACATCGTCTTTCAACTTCTCGAAGAACACCACGTATGAGTCGACCGTTACGCCGATGGAAACGATGATGCCGGTAATACCCGATAACGAAAGCGCAAGACCATTGCGTTGTGAGAGCCAAGAAATTGCACTCCATTGCAACATGCCAGAAATTGCTAGACCACCAACGACAACAATTGCTAAACGGCGGTAATAAAAGAAGAGGAAGAGCAGTACGAGCAACACACCAACAAGACCAGAAATCAGAGCGGCATTGAGCGAATCTTTACCTAATGTTGCAGAAACAGTCTGCGCAGTAGGTGCATCGAAGCGCACTGGCACAGCACCAAATTCGAGAATTTTTGCCAAGTCTTTTGCTTCTGCTTCTTTGAAATCGCCACTAATTTGTACACTGCCACTGAAGTTTGCGGTCTGTACCACGGGTGCAGAAATAACAACTCCGTCGAGCACGATCGCAATTTGACCCGTAGGACATGTAGCGGCTTTTTGGAAGCATTGTGCGGCGAGAGCATTCCACTTAGCTTCGCCATTTGAGCCACTGCGTAATCCAACGGCCACTACCCAAGAACCAGTGTTGATTTGTGCAGCTGCATCGTTGGCAAACACTTGCCCATCGGCTTGCGAAGGACCTGTGAAATACACGCGGCCATCACGACCTTCCAAGATTGCCTGCTTAGTAGGTTCATTGGTCATCGAAATATCTTGTTGAGGAGCCGAGGAAGGGACCGCAACTACTGCAGTTGTTGTGGTTACACCGGCGTCGACCACAGCAGTAGTGGTTGATGACTCAACTGACGTGGGAGTTGTTGTAGTGGCTGCACTTGCGGGTTGACGTGTCTTACCAAGACCGCCTGCAGTTGCTGGTTGACTCGTTGTGGACTCAACAATTGTGGTTGTGGCTGTAGCAATAGTCGTTGTTGCGCCAGCAACTGTTGACGATGTTGCCCCGGGCAACGTGGTTTGACCAGCAACTGTGGTTGTTGTTGCTTCGGTGTTCTTGATTCCGGACTGCAGCACAGGGCGCAGCAGTACTTCACCAGTACGGCCAACGATGTCGAGAGCGCGTTGTTGGTCTTTGACACCGGGAAGGTTGATCACAACCGTGCTTCCCTGACGAATAATTTCTGGCTCAGCTACTCCGATGGAGTCAACGCGAGCGCGAATAATTTCCACAGCAACGTCGAGAGCAGCCGTGTCGTAGTCACCTTTTGGCTCAAGGGTGACTGAAGCCCCGCCTTGGAGATCGAGCCCAAGCGAAGGCCTGTTGCCAGCAATAAGGTTGCCTGCCATTGCCGCCATAGAAACGAAGACAGTTGCGATCAGGGTAAAAAGGAGTTTGCGACGCATGTTGTGAACTACTTGTCTGAATCGTCAGAGTCATCGCTCTCAACAGCAGCGGCTTCTTCACGCACTTCGATGCGCCGCACAATTGCAGAGCGCATGGAACGCACTTCCACACCTTCGGCCAAATCGACCCAGACCACATCGCCTGCTTGGTCATCTTTGTCAAAATCGGTCACGAAGCCAATGAGGCCCGAAGAGAGTTGAACCTGATCGCCAATTTGAACTGCTCGCACTAGTTCCTGTGATTCCTTTGCCCGCCGGCGTTGTGGGCGAATGAGCAAGAAATACATGGCGACGAAAATGAGGCCAAAGAAAAAGAGCTGAAAAACGGCGGAACCACCGCCAGAAGATTTCTCGGCGGCAAGGAGAGCAGTTGGGGAAAGAGACATGGCGACAAGCGTAGCCACTACGAGCCCCAGACCCCCATTACGCGCTGCCTCATCTGCTGAAAAGTGCCATTTCCGATGGATTCACGCATCTCTGCCATGAGGGCAAAGGTCCATGCAATGTTGTGATACGACACCAATCGCGAAGCCGTTGGCTCGGAAGTTTGGAATAAGTGCCGAATATATGCCCGAGAATGACGACGGCAGACCATGCATGCACATTCGGCGTCGAGCGGGAGATCTTGTAATGCATATTGGGCATTTTTCATATTCAACTTGCCGGTGCTTGTCAAAGCCGTCCCGTGGCGGCCCAGCCGGGTTTGCAGCACACAGTCGAACTGGTCGACGCCCAAGTTGACTGCCTCAATCAGCGACGCGGGGTCACCCACCCCCATCAGGTATCGCGGCCGATCTGCTGGCAGGTTCTGAAGCGCGGCAGCTAACGCTGGCAACATCTCTTCACGCGATTCCCCCACAGAGAGGCCGCCAATTCCGTAACCATCAAATTCCAAAGCAGCAGTGGAAAGAGCACTACGTGCCCGCAATTCGGGGTTGATACCGCCTTGCACAATGCCAAACAAGGCCTGGTCTGCACGCGTGTGATGATCACGTGCACGCTGCGCCCACATAGAGGTGCGTTTCAAGGCCAGCTCCACCACATGTGGCTCAGATGGCAAAGGTGGACACACATCGAGAACCATCTGAATTGTTGCACCAAGCTTCTGCTGCACTTCCACAGCAGTTTCAGGCGTATACCTATGCAAAGACCCGTCGTACGTCGACTTGAAAGTCACTCCGTCATCATCAACTTTTGGTTCGAGCGAAAAAACTTGGAATCCGCCCGAATCGGTGAGCGTTAGCCCTCCCCAACTTGCAAACTTTCCGAGACCTCCCAAAGCTTCCACCGTGTCTGCACCCGGGCGCAGCATCAGGTGATACGTATTGCCCAAAACAATTTGTGCTCCTAGGTCTTCATAGTCAACTGCGCTGAGGTACCTCACGGCCCCACGTGTACCCACCGGCATAAAACAGGGCGTTGTGTAACTTCCGTGAGCAGTGGTTGCCACGCCAGCACGCGCCGTACCCTGCGTTGCCTGCACTTCAAATGAAACTGGATGCACTAGAGGCCACTTTCCGTTGTTGAGTTGTCTAACCGCGCGAGAAGCATGGCATCTCCGAAAGAGAGAAAACGATAATTCTCACTTTGCGCTTCAGCATAAAGATCTCGCCATTTTTCACCGATAAACGCCTGCACCATGAGCAACAGTGTTGTTCTTGGCATATGGAAGTTGGTCATCATGAGGTCAACATGTTTCCACGAGTATCCAGGAGTAATGAAGAGCCGCGTTCGACCCGTGAGTTCTCCTGCAACTGCCACCGACTCAAGCGCTCGTACCGAGGTAGTACCCACAGCAACTACTCGCTTTGCATTATTCACTAATTGCATCGTTTCGGGCGGAACGTTGTACCACTCGGAATGGATGACATGATTCAGCGGGTTTTCCTCATCGACCGGCTTAAAGGTGTCGAGACCAACAACGAGTTCGACCTTTGCGATGACAACGCCCATCTTCTCAATCTTTTCGAGCAATGCAGAGGTGAAATGCAAGCCAGCAGTTGGCGCAGCAGATGATTTCGCTTCATGTGCATAAACAGTTTGATAGCGCTCAAGATCTTCCAAAGTAGTCGTGATGTATGGAGGAAGCGGCAATGCCCCCACAGCCTCAATTGCGGCTCTGCGCTCACCAGAGGTGGTGCCAACGCATAAGCGGATACGGAAGGTATCGCCAGCAGACGACCTTCCTAGCACCTCTGCAAATTCCTCGCCTGTGGCCGAAGTGAGGAATTCACCAACTCGCATCTTTCGACCAGGTCGAATAAGTGCTTCCCATTCGCTGTCATCTTCTTGCACAGGTTCAAGCAGTAATACCTCTACACGACCACCCGTACTGCGCAGCAGAGACAGCCGACTCGGCAACACTCTGGTTTCATTCACCACCAGAACATCACCCTCTTGCAAAAAGTCGGTGATATCGCTGACCTTATGATGCTCGACGGTTCCGTTCACATACACCAATAGTCGGGCAGCATCGCGTGGCTCCATCGGCACTTGTGCAATGAAGTGGTCGGGCAAGCTGTAGTCGATATCGGCGAGTTGCACCGTTCAAGACTACGAGGGAAAGCGTTCAGGCGGCGTCATATGGAGATGTTCAAAAGCCGCCGGCATTGCAATACGGCCGCGCGGAGTGCGCGACAAGAAGCCTTGCTGGATGAGAAACGGCTCATAGACATCTTCAACCGTTTCTGGTTGTTCGCTCACACTGATGGCCAACGTGGTGAGACCAACTGGGCCTCCACCAAATTGTTTACATAATGCAGAAAGTATTGCGCGGTCTACTTTGTCGAGACCACGTGCATCGACACCAAATAAGACGAGCGCATCGGCAGCAATACCTGCATCGATGATTCCGGCTCCAGAAGATGTTGGGTGATTCACTTCTGCATAATCACGCACACGACGCAAAAGTCGGTTTGCGATACGTGGAGTTCCTCGACTCCGGCGGGCGATTTGTGCCGCACCGTCGTCGTCGATGGTGATATTCAATATGCGCGCTGCGCGCAAAACAATAGCGGTGAGCTCTTCTTCGTCGTAGAAGTCGAGTCGACTGACCAAACCAAAGCGGTCACGCAAAGGACCAGTGATCATTCCGGTACGAGTAGTTGCACCGACCAAGGTAAATGGTGGAAGCGACAACCGGATCGATGATGCTGCTGGACCTTTTCCTACGACAATGTCTATTTGGAAATCTTCCATTGCTGGATACATGATTTCCTCAACGGAACGCGACAGGCGATGAATTTCGTCGATAAAGAGCACATCGTTTTCGCCGAGCTTGGTGAGAATTGCAGCGAGGTCGCCGGCGCGTTCGAGCGCTGGACCAGAGGTGATGTGCAACTTTGCACCCATCTCTTCAGCGATGATACACGCCATCGTTGTTTTTCCTAGCCCTGGAGGGCCTGCCAACAGAACGTGATCGGCCGCCTGCGAACGTTGACGTGCCGCAGTGAGAACAATACGCAAATGTTCCTTGAGTTCTCGCTGACCAATGAAGTCGTCGAGGAGGCGTGGACGCAGACCCGACTCTTCGCTCTCTATTTCCACCTCACGTTCCGTGTGATGCGGAGTCAAAATATTGGGATCTACGAATTCGTCACGCACGGCGGGCTCCGAGAATTTGTAAGGCATCGCGCAACACCTTTTCCAACGTGGCATCTGTTGCTGGGTTTAATTCAGATAGCACAGACCTGATTTCTTCGTTGTCGTAGCCCAGACCAACGAGGGCTTCACGGAGATCTCCGAGCGATGAAGAAGCTTGTGACTCTGCCCCACTGATACTGGGCAAGTCGAGCATGTCGAACTTTCCACGCAATTCAACCAGAAGTCGTTCAGCCGTTTTTTTACCAACTCCTGGCACCATTGTGAGCGCTGCAAGGTCTGACGTAATGACGATGTTCTGTAGACCCTTCGGTGAATGAGTGGCCAAAATAGCCATTGCCATAGCTGGCCCCACACCATGAGCAGCAATGAGAATTTGAAAACTGTCGCGCTCTTCTCGCGTGAGAAATCCGAACAGTGTTTGCGCATCTTCACGAACCTGATGATGAATATATAAAAAGCAAGCCGTGGTGGGTTCAAGTTCACCAAACACTCGCGGCGTGACCGCAACGATGTAGCCGACGCCTGCCACTTCAACAAGCACATGGGTAGGAGCATTGCGCTCGAGAACTGTTCCGCGTAACGAACCAATCATGAGGCAACTCGCCGGGAAATGCGGGTGTTGGCGCCAGACAATGCAGGAGACATAGCAAGGTGACACAGAGCCAATGCAGCAGCATCGGCGGCGTCGGCGGGTTGCGGTAGCGATGCCAAACCCAGACGTGCCTTCACCATTTTTTGAATTTGAGTTTTATCGGCTTGCCCCCAGCCTGCAACTGCGCCTTTCACCTGAGTAGGCGTGTATTGAGCAACCGCACAACCTGCTAGCGCAGCTAGCGATAGCACTACCCCGCTGACCTGAGCAACGCTCATTGCAGTACGTACGTTGTGGTGGAGAAAGACCTGCTCGATGACGACAGCATCTGGCGAGAACTCAGCGAGGAGATCGGTGATGTCTTCGTGCACCTGAGCAAGACGATTGGCGAGGTGCTCGCTGGGCTCAGTACGAATAACCCCAAGTGCTAGCGCTTCGGCCTCGTATTGCCCTCCGGAAGTACGACGCAAGACGGCATACCCACAGCGAGTAAGACCTGGGTCGATGCCCAAAACCACAGGAGATGCCTGGGGAGCCTTTTCCGGTACGAACATACGTTTGATTGTAGCCAAATAGCTTGGCGAAGTTAAGCATTTGCAGCGGAAATTGCGGCAATCAGTTCTTCTACTGGGCGAAACGTGACCCCCACAAGGGCGCGATGGGCATAGCGGACCACCCCGGAAGCGTCGATGACAAAAATGCTGCGGCGAGGAATTCCGAGTGGACCCAGAGTGCCATATGCACGAGCAACTGATTTTTCCGTATCGGCCAAAAGCGGAAACTGGAATCCGTGTTTAGTTGCAAATTTTTCATGGCTCTCGAGATCTTGACCCGAGACAGCAAGAACCTGCGCATCTAATTCGCCGAATTGGGCAAGCTCATTGTTGTAACACACGAGTTGCTTTGTGCATACCGGCGTGTTGTCGCCAGGGTAGAAAACGAGAACAACCGTTTTCCCCTTGTAGGCAGACAATGCGTACTGCTGATTGCCTGTTCCGGGTAGTGAAAAATCAGGTGCTTGGTCACCGATTGAAATACTCATTGGTCCATCTCCGCCATGATCTCTTCTGCAATATCGAAATTTGAATACACATCTTGTACGTCGTCATTGTCTTCCAACATGTCCATAATGCGCAGCACTTTGCGTGCATCTTCAACATCGGATACCGGGATTGACGTATCGCTCACCATCGTGCTTTCCGCATCGAGAACAGTGAACTTCGCAGCTTCTAAGGCCGCTTTCACATTCCACATTGCCGATGGTTCAGTTGTTACACGCCATACATCGCCATCGCGCTCAATATCGTCGGCCCCAGATTCAAGCGCAACAGTCATCACATCATCTTCTGATGCTGAGCCATCGACAATGATGACGCCCTTGCGCGAAAACTGCCAACCCACTGCCCCGGGTTCAGCCATCGCACCACCAAATTTAGAGAAGGCAAGGCGCACATCAGATGCAGTGCGATTGCGATTATCGGTGAGTACATCGACCAGCATTGCAACACCACCTGGTGCATAGCCTTCATAAGTAATGGACTCGTAGTTCGCGCCAGTTGCCTCGCCGCTTCCACGCTTCACTGCGCGGTCAATAGCGTCATTGGTCATTTGCCCAGCTTTTGCCTTCAGCACAACTGTTCTCAGTGCCGCATTTGTTTCTGCGTCACCACCACCTTCGCGAGCTGCAACTTCAATTTGGCGGGCCAACTTGGCAAAAAGTTTTCCGCGCTTCTTGTCGACTGCAGCCTTTTTGTGTTTGATCGTTGCCCATTTGGAATGGCCTGACATATTTCCTGCCCTTATAGATGTACTTGTTACCGACCGCTACTCGCGGAGCTACCTGACGAAATCATATGGAGAAAAAGTTCATGAAAACGCACATCGCTGGTGAGTTCTGGGTGAAACGACGCCGCGAGAATGTTCTGAGAAGCCACGGCTACAGCTGCACCGTTGTGCGAGGCAAGAATTTCCACTCCACTGCCCACCTCTTCGATCAGCGGAGCACGAATGAAAACTGCGGTGAATGGGGTGTCGAGGCCCATTACGTCAATATCGGCCTCAAAACTATCGATTTGCCGTCCATACCCGTTTCGGCGCACCGTCACGTCGAGTACAGAGCAACTCACTTGATCGGGGCGCGCATCGAGTACTCGTTGGGAGAGAAGAATAAGACCGGCACATGTCCCTAACACCGGAAGACCATCAGTAATACGTTCAGTGAGAACGTCGAATATGCCGCTCGACAAGAGCAACTGCGACATTGTGGTGCTTTCCCCGCCAGGGAGGACTACCCCATCGAGGCCATCGAGGTCGTGCGGCAAACGCACCTCGCGTACTTCAACATTGAGTTGCCTGAGTGCTTGTGCATGAGCGTTGAACGCACCTTGCAGAGCTAGTACTCCAACGATGGGCATGGGCTGTATATGACCTCGAGCTTGAGGTCACCAACCGCGCTCTGCGTAGCGTTGGTTGATTTCGTCCATTGCAATACCGGTCATTGGTGCACCTAAGCCACGGCTTACCTTGGCCAAAATACTTGCATCGCGGAAATGAGTTGTTGCTTCAACAATGGCACGGGCACGTGGTGCAGGGTCATCACTCTTGAAAATTCCTGAGCCAACGAATACTGCTTCGGCCCCTAATTGCATTGCCAACGCCGCGTCGGCAGGTGTTGCAATTCCACCAGCACAGAACATCGGCACGGGGAGCCACCCAAGTTCAGCGACTTCTTGAACCAATGGCAGAGGTGCTTGCAGTTTCTTAGCCCAATCGAACAATTCGGCAGAGTCGGCCTGAGTGATGCGGCGGATATCGCCAATAATGCTGCGCAAGTGGCGCACTGCTTCAACGATATTTCCTGTACCTGCTTCACCTTTAGAACGGATCATGCATGCACCTTCGCTAATGCGTCGCAGCGCTTCACCAAGGTTGGTAGCGCCGCACACAAACGGAACAGTGAAATTAAATTTATCGATGTGATGCGTTTCGTCGGCAGGGGTGAGCACTTCAGACTCATCGATGAAGTCAACACCTAATGACTGCAAGATTTGGGCTTCGACAAAATGGCCAATGCGAACTTTTGCCATGACCGGAATACTCACCATCGCCTGGATGCCCTCGATCATTTCAGGGTCGCTCATGCGAGCCACTCCTCCATCACGGCGAATATCGGCAGGTACACGCTCAAGGGCCATGACTGCGCATGCTCCTGCGTCTTCGGCAATTTTTGCTTGCTCTGGCGTGACCACGTCCATGATGACGCCGCCCTTCAGCATTTCTGCAAGACCGCGTTTCACGCGCATTGTGCCGGAGTTCGAAGGAGTTGAAGACATAGCCCTATCGTACCGAGCGAGTAGTGCTGTGTCTTACGGGAACTTGATTTTTGCTGGATCAGATCCGGCAGGAATATCGGCGCCCTTATTGAGGCGTGGAAGTTCTATCCAGGTATTACCAGGGGTGAGCTTGATGGGAGCACCTGCAGAATCGGTCAGGGTGAAGGCATCGGTTGCAAGTGCGCGTGCCCACTTGCCCTTGACGAGCGAGCCATTGGTGTAGATCCAGGCATCACCTTCGCCCACACTTTGTGCTTCAGGACTACGCACATCGGCAGCGCTCGCCTTGTACACCATGTACAAAACCACCACATTTTTTGCCGCTACTTGAGTTTTGTCGGCATCGAGGTGTTTATCTTTGCCACTCCAGCGCATGTACGAAGATGATGCTGTGTCCCACATCCACGACACTTGAACACCGTCCATCGAGAGATGTAGTCCATCGGACGATGTTGCAGAAGTTGGCATTGCATCGCTTTCGCTACGGTAAGCGAACTGCTGCGGAGGACGCGATGCGCCTTTTGGAGTCAATGTGTAAATTTTCTCAGCATCGGCATACAAGTTGTGTGGAGCCTTACGACTTGATTCTCGACGATAGCCACCCTGCTTGTAAGCCAACAAAGCACCCATGTTGACGAGCGGCGAATTTTTAATGGCTGAGGTCACTTTGCTGTTGCCGCCACTCCACACAAAGAGCGGATTCAAATAGGCAGAGAACAAGGCGACGTCTTGGGTGCGACCGCTGCGAATGGGTCCAACACTTGTTGGAGCGTTGGTATGAAACACCGCAGCGAACCGTGTGAGTTGTTCTACGTTTTCTTCGTAGACAATGTCGGCTGCGTTAAGGCCCGATTGAGGGCGCGCAGCAGGATGATTATCGAGTTTCGCTACCAGCGCAGGACGAATAGAGACCGCGGCATCGGTAATGGGCAAACCAGTGAGAGGCATTACCTCTGGCGCTGGCAAGGTAGTGGTTGGCCCAGACAATTCTGAGACCAAGGAACCATCGCCATAGCCAGGCTCCGTGTCGGAAGTGGTGGAGCTGCCACCGCACGCTGCAAGCGCTATGCCTCCGGCTACAACAATTGCCAAGATGAAACGCTTATTCAACTTCACTGATGACTTCAACTTTTAGATCTCCCGGAGTAATGCCAATCGCGTGGCTAGTGCAGGGTGCACAACTTCACTTCCTATAACTGTAGAAGACGACGCGTTGCTACCCGATGCATTTGAAAGGTTTGCAGCAAAGGCGCTCTTGGGATTCGCCAACCAGAGATGGACATTGAGCGGATTCACTCCAGATGTGACTGTTGACTCAGCAGACATTTTCTCATAAGCAGCAATAAGGCCTGGCGGGAAACGCGTGATGCCACATGCTTTGAGATCGGCGTCGAAAACATCTTGCGTGTTGAAACATGCTTCAAGAGCCTTGCGTGCAAGACCAGAGGGAATGAACTTGCCAAGCGTCGCAACTACTCCGGCTGTTTCTGTTTGTAATTCGAGTCGCCCAGATTTCACTCGTGCCAGACATGCAGCAACGAAGCCTTCTAATTCGATGCGCTCCATTACCCGCAAGGCTCCCTCGGTAAAAACAATGTGGCTTTGTTCAACACCAAGTGGATCGGCAACCATATAAGCGTTCACAGTTGCATCGGTTGTGACGCCAACTACCGGCACCGATACACCAGAAACCGCACACAAGCTCTCGAGCAAGTTGAAGAGTCGAGGATGATCTTCGCTGTCAATTTCTTGTGCAGCTACGTAGGAACTCATCACAGAAAAACTCGCTGCTGTTGCGCGGCGATAAACCACCCAGCCAAGACCCGCCCCCACGGCTATGAGTACTGGCAATAACACAAGTAGTCCGGAGACAAGAGTGAGCACCGCGCCAACAACAACGCCTAAGACAGCCCCAAGAAGAAGGAAATACGGCTGAAGCGAAAACCTCTTCTCGAGTTTCGCAATAGGAGCTTTTGTAGGGGCAGCGACTTTTGCTGGCGCTGGTTTTGCAGTTGGAGCTTTTTGATTTGGGCGCGTTTGTTGCCGCTGCGGAGAACTGTTACGAGAAGAGTTCGAGGGCTTCTTGCGTTGTTGGGTATTGGCCATAATTTACTTCCGCAGGAGTCGATGTTCGAAGAGTGCCAGCATACGGCTCGGACGCCAGCGTCCCTGCGATGCGCCGGGTGTTTGACGATGGGCATAGCCGTCACCCTGCCCATTTTGCTCCATTTCCAAGGCTCGGCGATACACAGCAACATATTTCTCGGCGAGATTGCGCATTGACGACTCATCTACTCGAATATGTCCGGCCTCAATGAGTCGTGTGGACAAACGCGAATTTGTCATCACCTTGGCCAACGCACTTGCTAAACCACGCTCATCACTTGGCTCTACAAGAAGTGCATCTACATCGTGCGTTGCAACATTTTGATATCCAGCGATATTGCTGGCAACAACTGGAGTACCAGCTGCCATTGCTTCAAGAAGCACCACTCCGAAAGATTCGCCATGCAGTGATGGCGCACAAAATACGGTTGCTTCTTGCATGCGACGTATTTTTTCATCGTCATTAATGCGACCCAACCACTTCACACGTGAGTCATGAGCCCACTCACGCTTCAAACTTTCCGTGTCGGAGCCATCGGACGCGATCCACAATTCGACATCTGACGGAAGAAATTGCATGGCACGCAAAAGTACATCGAGACCTTTTCTTGGCTCGTGGCGTCCACAGAAAAAGATTGTTGGCGTTTTTGCCTTTGCATACTTATCGACCGACATCGCTTCTTTGACATAACGATTGATTTCAATGCCGTTGCCTAAAATTTCATAATTGCCACCGAGGTACCGACTTGCTAAAAGCTCAGCATCTTTCGATACGGCAACGCGAATATCGATACGCGAGGCGAGCCACCTACTGGGTTTATTGACGTACTTATAACTTGCGGAGTCGCCTGCAGCATGGAAAGTTCCTACCGTGGGAGCAAGACGCAACATCAATGCAGTCATCGTGACGCCTGGCGCAATGGGCTCATGCAAATGAATCACATCGAATGCTTCATCGTTCAATGCACGAATGGTGCGTAGCGCCGCAGATGGGTCGGGAGCAATAGGGGCAACTGAGCCGTTGGCTGCAGTGGGAAGGCTCTTACCCAACGGAGTCACAAAAGGTTCTGGAGGTGCGCCATCGCACGGCCCCAGCACACGCACCTCATGGCCCATTGATCGCAACTCTCGTGCTAAACCGAGAACCTGCATTTGCACGCCTCCAGGCAACGACAAGCTGTACGGGCACAGCATGCCAATGCGCAACATGGGGGCATTTTCTCCGTTCGACACATCTCTACGGTAGCGAGTATCGGGTACCGTCTCGTCATGACTTTGCATGATTCTCTCCCGACAACAGGCCTACCTGCGGTTTCTCTCGTCGCTAGCCCCACAAAGCGCACCACCATTTTGGAGCTCGCTGGTCGCCTGGAATCACTCGGATTTGCCGGCCTCGCCTGCCCCAGCCTCGGAGGCACCATGGGCCTATGTGTTTCTCTCGCCCACACCACTTCCACATTGCACTACTGGACTTCAATTCAGCCCATTTATTACAACCACCCTGTTGAAGCAGCAAACACTGCCGCCCACATTCACGAAGTATCGGGCGGACGATTCGGTTTTGGCATCGGCGTGAGTCACGGCCCCGTCGTTCAACGACTTGGCGTGGAAACAGGAAAGCCACTGTCTGATATTCGCAACTATGTAGCCGCCATGCGCGCACAAGAAAAATTCTCCGGAGCGTTACCACCTATTTACTTGGCTGCGCTGCGCGACAAGATGCTCCAACTCTCAGGTGAAATTGGAAACGGTGCCATTTGGGCTAACGCTTCATTGAGCTTCACGCCAACTCAACTCCAACGCAATAAAGAGCACTTACCTTCGCCATTTTTTCTGTCGAACATGATTCCGACTGTGATCGATGACGACATCGATGCAGCTCGCGCAATCAACCGAAAAACTCTGACCGGCTATGTCACCTTGCCGAACTATCGCAACTATTGGCGCGAAGCTGGCTACCAAGAAGAAATGGACGCAATTGAGGCGCTTCTTGCTGCTGGAAAGCGCGATGAGATACCGAGTGCCATGAGCAACAAATGGCTCGATGACTGCACGCTCAGTGGGTCAGCAGATCGTGTACGTGAAGGTATTGCTGCCTGGTACGCAACGGGCGTGACCCCTATTGCAGTGATGTCGTCAACTACCGGCGGGCAGGCAAAAGCAATTAATGAATTAATTGCTTTGTATAGCTAATAACTGACGTTCGCGCAGAAACTCTTCAACACGAAGTTGTATTTCATCACGCACTCGACGCACAAAATCGAGGTCTTGCCCGGCCGGATCGGTAATTTCCCAATCGAGGCGTTCTTTGCCGGGCAATATGGGGCAATCGTCTCCACAGCCCATGGAAATGACCACATCTACTTCGTGCAACATTTCCATCGTCCACTTCTTCGGCTGTTCATCGGCAAGTGAAATGCCCAGTTCATCCATTGCGGCAAGCGCCATGGGGTTCACACTGTTCGCTGGCGCAGAGCCACCAGACAACACCACAACGTTTGCATTCGCCATGCTGCGTGTTAAAGCTGCAGCCATTTGAGACCTGCCGGCGTTGTGCACACATAAAAAAAGAATGCCAAATGAGTTGCTCATTGCGACGCCTTACTTTCATCTACAAAAACGCCTCGTGCCAAAAGCACACCAACTGCAGCACCGATGCACTGTGCAACGACAAACATCGGCACCGAACCCGGGCGAATACCGGCAAAAGTATTTGACAAGGAACGTCCCACGCTCACTGCCGGATTAGCGAAACTAGTTGATGAGGTACACCAATAAGCAGCAGTGATCCATGCAGGAACCAGGTATGGGATTGCAGCAGTGCGGTTGGTACGAATACATCCCTGAATGAGCAATATAAGAACCGCGGTCGCTACCACTTCCCCCACATACTGCGGTGTCCCGGAACGAACTTTTGTAGAAAGGTTCACAACATCGAGTGAAAACATAATGTTGGCAATCATTGCCCCAGCACAAGCACCCGCGACCTGCGCAACAACATATTGAATGGCATCACCAGCGTTGATTCGCTTGTCGAAATATTCAGTGGCTGTAACAACTGGGTTGAACTGCGCACCAGAAATTGAGCTGAAGAGATAAATGAATAGAAGTAAACCACCTGTAGTTGCAATGGTGTTTGCCAGCAACTGAACAGCTACATCGCTGGTGAGGCGTTCGGCCATAATTCCCGAACCAATAACTACAAGAACAATTCCGCAGGTTCCCAGAAACTCTGCGAGTAAACGACGGTGCAACATTTTCATTTCAGGACTCCGTTGGGCAGCACGCTTCGCCGGGGGCACATGACCCACCAGAAACGTTGATGAAATCGAGAGTTTGCAATGCTTGGCGTGGCATTGCCATTGAACCAGCACCCGCATTTTCGTCGAGCACCGTGTAGATCTCCCACGACAAATTGGGGCCGTGAATCCATACCTTGTCTTGCAAGGCATAGCAGCAGGTTTCTTTTTCTTGCAAAGTGGTGGCAATTCCAGCTGTCTGCGCCAATTCGGCAGCTTGCACCACTTCAGCAGTGGTGTCTACTTCAACTCCAACATGATTCATGGTTCCGGGTTCACCTTTGCCGGCAATGAGAACGAGTTTTAATGGTGGGTTGTCGACAATGAAATTCGCATAGTCAGATCGCACCTTGTGCGGCTCTACTTGAAACATCGCGGAATAGAAAGCAATTGAAGCATCGAGGTCATCGACGTTCAGGGCAAGTTGAACTCTTGACATACAGGCTCCTTTGGCGCGATGTTGAGCGCTCTTTGATATATTGACAGACATCAATATATCAAAAAGTCCTACCCGAGCAGCCATTGCTGCGTGTTGTTCACCTCAGAGCACGTCGGTGTTCACCCAGAACGACGCTGCGAGGCTGGCCCAGGTCTTTGCCGCTTTAGGCGACCCCATTCGACTCAAGCTTTTTACCCTCATTGCTCGCGACCCCAGCCAAGAAGTGTGCGCATGCTCTTTTGTTGATGAATTGCAACGGTCTCAACCCACCATTAGCCATCACCTCAAAATTCTGCGAGAAGCTGCGCTCATCACCGGAACAAAACGTGGAACCTGGATCTGGTACTCCGTTAATGCAGATGCGTTATCTGAAGTACGAGAATTTTTGTCGTAGTGTTATGCGTTGTTGTTTTTTGCGACAAAGCCAGGGTCACTCGGCCAATTTGGTTGAAAGAGATGCCATTGTTCTGGCGCTGCCCAAATGAGTGCTTCTAATTCTTTCGCCAGTGCTTGAGTGCCCACGCGAACGTCTTCACGCAACTTTCCCGATCGCTCAAAATGCATTGCCGGGTGAATAACAGCGTGATGTCCGTTATAGGCCTCTGTGAAATACACAGCGACGGGAAAAACAGGTGCATTAGTACGTAACGACAAAGTGACTGGTCCTGCGGGAAGCGTGGTGCTTTCGCCAAAGAACTCGACAGCCACTCCTCCGCCTTGTAGATCTCGATCGCATAACAAGCACACCACTTCATTGTTTCGCAATGCCTTCAGTACCTCGCCGGCAACATTTGGCCCAAGCGGCACAACATTCATTCCCAACTTGGTTCTCAGGCTCACAAACCACTCAAAAAGCTCTGGCGGTTGCAGGGCTTCGACAACGACAGTTGTCTTTACTCCCTGATCACACAACCAACGACCAGCCCACTCCCACCCACCAAGGTGTGGCAACGCAAGAATTGCCCCGTTCCCCTCTTTTTTTAAAGAATCGGTAATGGCATCAAAACCATCGAGCGTGAAAGTTGCATCAACCACTTCTGCAGAAAGAGACGGGAGACGAAAACTTTCTACGTAATAACGCGAATAGCTATCGAAGGCTCCTTGCGTTGCCTTGCGTATTTGCACTTCGGAATAGTCGGGTCGCACGCGACGAATATGACCTTCAATAATGGCTCGGCGCGACTGCAACGATGCTGCTGCCAGGTGGCCCACAAGCTTCGCGATGCCATAGGCCATTGGCCCAGGAGTCACTTGCGCTAACAACGACGCAAGACGATACGAGCCAACCGTGAATGCATCGTTCACAGATTCACGAGTGGCGGCCAAGGTGCCCTCTAGCGCGAAGTGGAACGGCGATTGGAATGACGACGTTCTTGACGCACCGCATGCTTTGTTTCACGGCGCGCTAAGCGCTCTTCAATCTTTACCTCTGTTGCTGGAGCTACCGCTGCTTGTTTCCATACCTTGACGAATCGCTGAACAGCAGTGATTGCGGTGAGCACCAACATGATCCACAAAATGGGTACAAGTAGATTGTCGAACAACAAACCAAGGCACAACAAAATGATTCTTTCGGCGCGCTCCATGAGCCCACCTTTGGCCTGCAAACCCAAAGATTCTGCCTTCGCGCGTTCGTAGCTAATTGTTGCCGACACGGCCATGACCGCAAAAGGCAATACCGACATGTGTGGGCTGTCGTTCGAAGCCAAATACCAAGCAACACCACCGAGTAAAAGCGCATCGGTCACGCGATCGATGACTGAATCAAAAAAGGCTCCACGTTGGCTGGCCGTATTCCCTGCCTTAGCTACAGCGCCATCGAGCAGGTCGGGAAGCGCTGCCAAAATAACAAGCAAGAGACCAAGACGTAATGCACCCGCGCCGACAGAAATTCCTGCCGCAACGGCGAGCAATAAACCTGCCACCGTGAGCACATCAGGTGTCACACCCACCTTGCGCAATGACTCGCCCATTGGCTTCACTGCACGTTCTACCTGCACACGAAAATGGCCGTCGAACATGGTGAAATACTACTTTACGCTGTCGGGAAAGTCGGGGTTTGCCTCTGTCAGTTTCTCTACGACAGAGCCATTGATTGCATCGACAAGCACTAGCCCACGACGCATTGGCGGCTCTTCTGCGCTGTAGCAAAATACGCGCCATGTGGGTCGGCTGCGAATTCCACGCCACACCTGCTGCGCCGATGCATGACCAACGGGAAAGCCAATGGCACGAGTAGCGAGCACGAGCGCGTGCTTTTCATCAACGGTCATGCGCCAACCCGAGGAAATACTGAAAAGTCCAAATGCCCCTAACAGAATTGCCGCACCTACCCAACCCTTTCCGACGAGCGCACTATCGGATGAGCCAAAGGCACGAAATGCAAGACAGGCAATAGCAATGCCAATGTAGAGATACCCCGGGGTGCGACGACGGCTGTTGTCGGGAAACTCATATGGGCCCGAGAACGCTGCAACGTTGAGGTCATCGGGCAGTTGGTCGCGTATTTCGTCGTTGCTCACGCGCCCACGTTACCGAACTTTTGCCAAGCAGTACGGATGCGATGTGCAGAATCCCCTATTGCCTCAGGCAATGTTCGTGTATTTGCCACAGCGGTCATGAAATTTGCATCGCCAATCCAGCGCGGGACCACGTGAACATGTAGATGTTGCGAAATACTCCCACCTGCAGGTGGCCCAAGATTGATTCCTACGTTGAGCCCTTGTGGCTGGTACACCGACTTCACTACCTGTACCGCAGTTGTCACTGTTGCCCAGAGTTCTTGGGCTTCTTGCGCGGAAAGATTTTCAAGGTCGGCAACTTCGCGGTAGGGCAATATGAGTAAATGACCAGATGCATAAGGGAATGCGTTCATGATGGCAAAACATGAAGTTCCTCTATACACAATGTGGGATTCATCATCACCGAGGCCGCTATTTAAGATCTGCGTAAATACTGAACCCGATGTTGGGGCAGGAGGGCTACCAGCGTTCTCGCTCCACTGCTGAACGTAAGCAGACCGCCAACCATTCCACAAGTGTTCCAACATCGCTTGTTCCTTTTCGCTACAGCTTTAGGACTTGGCTGCTGAGTCTTCAGCGATTTCAGCAAGCACGCGTGCAAGGAAGTCGTTGGCAAGAACATCACGTTCAACTTCACCACCACGCGGGTTTACTCCGACGGAATGATGCGCAACATCGTCGTCGCCTACGACCAACACGTAGGGCAATTTCTCGAGCTTTGCGTTACGAATACGCTTGCCGAGTTGATCGTCGGCGTGAGACACATCGACACGAAGACCTGCTTTGGCAAACTGAGTGCGTAACTCAGCTGCGTAGTCTTCATGGGCAGAAGCCACCGGCAATATGCGTACCTGAACTGGTGCCAGCCAAGTAGGTAATGCTCCTGCGTAATGCTCGAGCAACACTCCGAAGAAACGCTCGACGGAACCAAAAAGCGCACGATGCAACATGATGGGCTGATGGCGTCCGCTGTCGGCACCTACATATTCCAAGTTGAAACGCTCCGGAAGATTGAAGTCGCATTGGATTGTGGACAGTTGCCACTTGCGACCAATGGCATCGCGCACATCGATGTCGATTTTTGGACCGTAGAAAGCGGCATCGCCTTCTTTGATTTTATAGACCACTCCGTGCCGATCGAGACCTTCACGAAGAGCAGCGGTTGCCTTTTCCCAAATGTCGTCGGAACCCACCGACTTATTGGGGTCGCGTGTTGACAAATTGAATTCAAAATCTTCGAATCCGAAACGACGCAACACTGACATCACAAAATCGAGCAACGAGGTAATTTCATCGGCCATTTGCTCTTCGGTGCAAAAAATATGGCTGTCGTCTTGCGTGAATCCACGGATGCGCAAGAGTCCATGCAGAGTTCCTGCACGTTCATAGCGATACACCGTTCCGAGCTCAAAAAGTCGCAGCGGCAACTCGCGATAACTGCGCTGCCTGCCGCGGTAGATGAGACAGTGCATCGGACAGTTCATTGGCTTCGGGTAATACGTACCGTTGTCCATTTCCATGGGCGGGTACATGCCATCTTTGTAAAAATCGAGGTGACCTGAAGTTTGAAAGAGGTTTGCGTTCGCCAGATGCGGGGTGAAAACAAACTGATACCCGCCCGACTGATGGCGATCGCGACTGTAATCTTCCATCAGTTTGCGCACGATGGCACCCTTTGGATGCCATACAGCCAAACCACCACCGAGTTCTTGCGGGAACGACAACAGGTCTTGTTCAACAGCAAGACGACGATGGTCGCGCTTTTCAGCTTCTATCAATCGCGTCAGATGTTCTTCTAATGCTGATTTTGATTCCCATGCTGTGCCATAAATGCGTTGCAGCATTGGACCCTTGTCGGAACTGCGCCAATAGGCACCAGCAACTTTCATGAGCGCGAAGTGTCCGAGCTTTCCTGTTGTTGGCACATGAGGACCACGGCAGAGATCGACGAATTCTGGACTATTGCGATACACGCTGATGGCGTCACCGCTTCCCACTTCGTCGGCGTCGACGCCATCGGCCGAGCCAGAGGTGACACGTTCAATGATTTCGCATTTGTATGGCTGATCGGAGAAAATTTTCAACGCGTCACGCGCTGATACCTCAGACCGAGTGAAGGGCTGATTTGCGGAAACTATTTCCTTCATCCGTGAGGTAATAGTGGCGAGATCTGTTTCGCTGAAGGTGCGCCCTTCGGGAAGGTCGAAGTCGTAGTAGAAGCCATCTTCAATAGCCGGACCAACAGAAAATTTTGCACCGGGAAAAAGTTGCGTGACTGCTTGGGCCAAAACGTGTGCAGTGGAGTGCCGCAGAACGTGTCGCCCGGCATCGGAATCGACAGTCACAATGGAAACGACGTCACCATCTGCTAACGCAACGTTGAGGTCGACCTCCGACCCATTCACCACACCAGTAAGAGCTGCTTTTGCCAAACGAGAGCCAATACTTGCCGCAAGATCGGCCACTGTAGAACCAGCTGGCAACTCGCGCACAGAACCATCGGGCAGGGAAATAGACAATACAGACATCACCGAGAGTCTAGAGCGTAGGTCGTACGGGGAAGGTCTAATTTGTGCAGCGATTTATAACTGGATACCAAGAAGTTGAGCAGACAACGCCACATTGACCTGTGCTTTCGCTGCTGCATCGATGAGCTTCAGCGCGAGAGGTGAATTGAGATCGTCATCGAGTGCTGCTCGTACCTCGGTAAGCACTGCTTGCGACGCCGGCGAGTTTGCTGCTCCTGCATCGTGCGAAACGCTCTGCCACAACTGCAGCCGCGCAAGTGCATCGGGCATGATGTTCGTATTCCATTCCCACTCAATGCGATAGTGATGAGCAACAAGACCGAGTCGTATAACGCGCGGGTCCCACTCTTTGCGCAAAGCATCGACGAAAACCAAGTTGCCTCGACTCTTTGACATCTTGTGTCCGTCCATTGACACCATTGCAACATGCATCCAATGGCGAACAAACGGAACGCCAGTTGCTGCTTCAGATTGTGCACGTTCACATTCATGGTGCGGAAAAATGAGGTCGCTTCCACCGCCATGCAGATCGATAGTGGTACCCAGTTCACGTAATGCAAGAGCGCTGCATTCAATATGCCAACCTGGCCGACCAGCACCCCACATTGTTTCCCACGCTGGTTCATCGGGTGCGCTCGTTTGCCACAAGACAAAGTCGAGCGGGTGACGCTTGTTGGGGTCGGCAATGTTGCCACCGCGCTCGTTGGCAAGCTCCACCATGAACTCTTCGCTGTAGTTCGAGACTGACCCAAAGCTGGGAAACTTGCTCACATCGAAATACACATTTCCGCCAGCTTGATATGCAAAGCCACGGTCGAGCACCATGCCAATAAAGCCTCGGATATCAGGAATAGCCGATGATGCTCGCGGGGTGCTGTACATCGGCAACATGTTGAGAGCTTCCATGTCGGCATTGAAACGTGCTTCTTCGCCGGCGGCAAGATCGAGATAATGAACACCGAGTTCTTTTGCTTTTGCAAAAAGTGGGTCGTCTACGTCGGTGACATTACGAACACACTTCACTGTATGCCCGAGGTCAATGAGCCGCCGCTGCAAAATGTCGTACGCCATGAAAGTGGCTGCATGACCCAGATGTGTTGCATCGTAGGGAGTAATGCCACAGGTATACATCAGCACTTGCGGCTGAGGCTCAAATGGCACAACGGCATTGCGAGCGGTATCGAATAAGCGCATCACGCCCGCGGATCTCCTTTGATTCCATTGAGCTTTGGTGCAACTCGTGTTTTATAGCGAACGTTCAGCTGCAG
>WLST01000090.1 GCA_009711295.1 Actinomycetota bacterium
AAGCAAAAATGGAAAAACTTCGCGAGCGCCTCTTTCACGGCATGAAAGAGCGAGGCATTGTTGGTGAAATTGCCGACACCATTTTCCGCAAGATGGAAGCGTTTGCTAGCTACGGATTTCCCGAAAGTCACTCGGTGAGCTTTGCGTATCTTGTCTATGCATCGGCATACATTAAATATCACGAACCTGCCATTTTCTGTGCGGCGTTACTCAATGCACAGCCCATGGGTTTTTGGTCGCCACATTCACTAGCTCGCGATGCGCGTCGCCATGGGGTAGAGGTGCTCACTCCGTGCATCAATGCTTCACAAGCATCGGCATCTTTGGTCGAAAGCGCAACATCTACTAGCGGTCTTGCAGTACGCATGGGTTTGTCGGCAGTTCGCGGTGTGAGTAGTTCATTGGCGCAGAAAATGGAAGAGGCGCAACCCTTCGACAGCATGGAGCACGTGGTGCGTGCGGTACCAGAACTCTCAACGGCTCATCTGGAAGCTTTTGCTACTGCTGGTGCCTTCGACGTGTTTGGTACACAGCGACGCAATGCATTGTGGGCGGCAGGTGCGGTTGCGCAATCACGCCCAACACGTTTAGAAGGAATCACGGTAGGGAACACGGCCCCAGCATTGCCCGGAATGGAACCCATAGAAGAAGCAGTGGCCGACCTCTGGGCAACAGGAGTTTCTCCCGATGGGCACCCCACTATTTTCTTGCGGGAAAAGTTGCGTGCAATGGGCGTGCTCACCGCAAGCGAGTTGGCGACAGTGGAGTCGGGTACTCGTATTTATGTAGCCGGAGTCGTTACGCATCGACAACGTCCGCGCACGGCAAGTGGGGTTACCTTCATGAACCTAGAAGATGAAACGGGGCTCATCAACGTGGTCTGCTCGGCGGGGTGCTGGGCACGTTTTCGTACCGATGCGCGCCATGCTGCTGCACTCTTAGTGCGTGGGCGCATGGAGTCTTCCGAGGGCGTTATCAACATTGTTGCCGAACACTTGTCGGCGCTGCGCGTGGCAGTGGGCGCAACAAGTCGAGATTTTCGTTAGGTCTATTTCGTCTCTTGAAAGATGTGAATGGGTTCCACAGGTGGCCCATTGTGCACTACGTCTGCAACGAGCTGAGGCAAATGTAAAGGTGCGAAAAAAACATCATCAACAACCGATGAAAGTTCTTCAACGCTCCACCAGCGCAATTCCACCAGATGTTCACTGCGTAATTGTTCAACAGACAATTCGGGCTGTGGGTTGAAACGTGTGGTGCGCACTAAGTACGCATGGTCACGCTGGCCATCCCACTGGCCATCAATAAAAGGAATCACGTGTGTACGGGTCCACAAGAGTTCACCAATAGGTGGTTCGTAGAGTCCTACCTCTTCGCGCAGTTCGCGGTGGAGTGCTTCGTGGTGCTCCTCGTCGGCTTCAATGCCGCCGCCGGGGAGCACCCATACAGAGCGCGTAGGAAATTGCAATAACGCCAACAACACATGGTTGAGTTCATCAACAATGAGACCCCGCACCGCTTGGCGGATACGGAGATGACTGATGTCAGGCGTTGGTGAATTCAAAAAGAATTAGAAATCGACGGTGGCAATGCGGTCTGCGTTGTACACAGTTGCTTTGGCATCGACACGGTATTTGAAAGTTTCTGCACCGCTAATGCCATGCTCACCAAAAAGGGTGCGCATGTTGAAGTAGTTCTCGTGCAAGAAGTGTGCAGCAAGCGAAGGCGCATCGGTCCACAATTCGTATACCGAAATGATGCCTGGCTCACATGGGTCGGCACTAAAGACGTATGCCTCGCAGCCAGGCTCGTTGTCGCGAGTTGCTTGTTGCAGGGGCTGTGAAGCCTTCACAAGGGCTTCGCGCTTTGATGGTTCGATGAAAATTTTTCCGGCAATGATGATCATGATTTTCCTTTGTGTCTATTTATACGTTATTCGTTCGGTGATTCATTTAAGCCGTCGTTGAAGGCTCGGTACGTGTCGTAGATGTCTTTACAGTTCTGACACATGGGAACTTGCTTCGGGTCGCGCGAGGGAACCCATACGTGGCCGCACAGCGCCTCGAGGGGAGTGCCGTAAATGCGGGCTTCCATCACTTTTGCTGCGGCCGATTCACCCGGTTCCGTTTTCACAATGTGGGCCACAATGGGCTCGGCGGTTTCCAGCTCTTGGTCGAGCAGCGGTTCGGTACGGGCTGGCAAGACGGTCAGTGGGGCCATATTCGTCGCGCGCATGGTTCTAGTCAATCAGATGTACGCGGCCCTCGGGGCTGTCGTAGACTGGGGAAATGCCGTTGTACGAGTATCGCTGTAGTGCATGTGACACCTCTTTTGAAGAGCGCCGTCCGATGAGTGAGGCGTCGGCCCCCGCACAATGTGCTTGCGGGGCGCAAGCGAAACGGCGCTTATCGGTCTTTGCTTCGGTGGGCAGTGGAGCTCCATCTTCAGCCCCGGCCCCTGCACCCCGTGGTGGCGGATGTGGCTCTGGGTGTGGTTGTCACTAACTGTGATTTTGGTTGACCCATCACATTGGTGGTTTCGCGACAAACGATGGTGTCATTTAGTGAGCGACGCGAACCTTGAAGAACTGCATCTCTTTGCCGAAGAACTTGGGGTGCCGCGCAAAGGATTTCAAGGAGATCACTACGACATTCCCGATGAATACCGCACGCGCGCAATTGCCATGGGTGCAACTGCAGTGCCGAGTAGAGAGTTGTTGCAACGTTTGAAAGCTGCAGGGTTGCGCTTTACGCCAAGCCAGCGACGTGCATGGGGCTCCACGTTGCGCCCCGACCTGAAGAGTGAAAACCACGCACGCACCAATTGAGTAAAACAATGCCGGCGCGGTCGCACACGTCGTTGAAAGAAAACCAACGCTCTGCGTCGTCGTTGGTGGGCAAAGTGTTTTTCTCAATAGTGAGCACGTAGCAGGCACTGGCGCTTGGGTGTGCAGATGCGATGCCCACGACAAGGTGACCAAGCGCTTCGCCGCCATGTGATGGGGTGAGTGGACGGGTGATGGGTGCAAGGAGTGGTGCGGTAAAAAGCCCAATGCCGCGCCGTGAGGAGTCGGTGAGCAAAATGAGTGCTTCTTCGCGAAACGGACGTGAAACACACATGCTGAAAACGCTGAGTGCTTGAGATGTGTGGGTGATGGTGTCGATAAAAGGACGCGGTACGTCGACGAGGGTATGCACTGAGGTGTGCGGAGTGGTTGTGTTCACCTCTTGAACGTAGAGGTGGGGTGCTATACGAGGGAATATGCCACGAGAAATGCGGCAAGGCCAACACAAACCGGCGCTGCATAACCGACCCACTGAGGCATGGGGCGATGTGATGGAGAGAACAAGAAGAGACCACAAAGAGCGCCACCTGCGAGGCCACCTAAGTGCCCGCCAATGGAGATGCCCGATACCGAAACGGTCAATACCAAGTTGAGAACCAAGGTGAGTCCGAGGCCTGTTTGCATGGGGTTGATGCCGCGTAGTCGCATGCCAACAAACGCAGCCCCCATCAGCCCAAACACCGCGCCCGATGCTCCACCTGTCAACGCGTCGGGGTTTGCCATGAGTGCACCTGCGCTGCCGGCAAGGAGAGCTGCGAAGTAGACCAACGTAAAACGTGTTCGTCCCATTTCGCCTTCCATCATGGAGCCAAGTTGGTAGAGGAGAAACATGTTCATGCCCACATGGAAAAACCCAAAGTGAATGAAACCGCACGTAACGAGTCGGTACCACTCGCCGTTGTAAAGAAAAACCTTTGCAAGGCCAAGATCAACGAGATTTTTATTCATTCCACCTGAGTTGAAATATGAAGATCCGGTATTGGTGTAAATGAAAACTAAAACATTGATAGCGATGATGATTTTTGTTGCGAGCATGGGCTGGCCGGCATTCCAGTAGCGCGCACGTGTACGTGTATCGGGGCGGTCACGACGAATGCATTCCACACAGTGTGAACCCACTGCTGCTTGCACCAAGCAATCGGAGCAGGCAGGGCGTCCGCAACGCGTGCAGCTACGCCCAGTGGGGCGGTCGGGGTGGCGGGTGCATTTGGGGAGAACCGGTGGCGGCAAGTTCACGATGCGCGCTCTGCTTCTTCACGATGGGTCAAATACCACTCCACCGTTTTCTCGAGACCCGCACGGAATGTGACTTGTGCTTTCCACTGCAGTGCACGCTCTGCTTCACTTGCGTCAACACGACGTCGTGGCTGGCCATCGGGTTTGGAAGGATCCCATACCAACTTGCCCGTAAAGCCCACTACTTCTGCAATGGTTTCTACAGTTTCGCGAATGGTGATTTCGTGGTTGTTGCCCAGGTTCAATGGTTCGGCAGAGTCGCGTACTTCTGCTGCACGCACAATTGCAGCTGCCGCATCTTCCACGTACAAATATTCGCGACTTGCACTTCCGGTACCCCATACCTGAATGTCGCTATCGCCACGTTCTTTTGCTTCAACGCATTTTTTAATGAGTGCAGGAATGACGTGTGAAACATCGGGGTGAAATTTGTCGCCAGGCCCGAACAAGTTGGTCGGAATGAGGTAAGCAAACTTTTGTCCGTATTGCGCTGCATTCACTTGTGCGTGCACAAGCAATGCTTTTTTGGCAATGCCGTAAGGAGCATTGGTCTCTTCGGGGTAGCCATCCCATAGCGAGCGTTCATGAAAAGGAACGGGGGTGAACTTCGGATACGAGCACACAGTGCCCAGCACCACCGTTTTTTCTACCTGAGCATGGCGGCACGCCTCAATGACATGCGTGCCCATGAGGAGGTTGTCGAGATACAAGGGGGCAGGAGCCACCTGGTTGTAGCCAATACCGCCAACGCGTGCAGCCAGGTGTACCACGTGGCTGGGTTCATACTGGGCAAGCATTCGGGCTGCTTCGCCAGGCACAGTGAGGTCGAATTCGGCCTTGTGCGGTGCGCCGACCATGGCGCCGGCGGCGCGGAACTGTTGCACCACAACGCTTCCGAGAAAGCCATTGCCTCCGGTGACCAAAACGGGACGATTTTGCCAGAAGTCGCTCATGCCCACTCATGGTAGGCGCACGGCAGGCACAATAGGGGGGTGCGTGTGGCTTATACCTTGGAACAATGTTGGCATCGGGTGCCCGGGGGCACCGCTGTGTACGGCATTGAATTGGCAAAAGCCATTGGCGAATTGAATAACCGCGACTCTTCAAGTCGTCACGACGTGCAGCTGCTCGGGGTGGCAGGGCGTCACAAAGCAGCACCACTTGAGCCGTATCGCCCTCCTATTGCCGTGCACTCGTTGCCGTTAGCAGGGCCGTACTTATATGAATCGTGG
>WLST01000091.1 GCA_009711295.1 Actinomycetota bacterium
AAGGCAGCAAAGGCACGCGGGCCGTACACCGTTGCGGGCCCGCCATTCATAGAGATGGTTACTCCCAGAGCTTCTGCAACTTCGGCTTCCGTGGCTCCATTGCGTGCCGCACCTTTAGCGTGTGCTGCAATACACCCATCACAACGAACCGATACCGCAATGGCAAGTGCAATGAGTTCTTTTGTTTTGGCATCGAGCGCGCCGGGTTTAAATGCCGCTGCGTGCATCTCGCCGAACCCCTTGTATACGTCGGGGATTGCATTGCGCAGATCTTTGGTTAATGGCGCAAGAGCGCTTTGCACGTCTTTTCCGTACGAGTGACTTTCGCTATTGCCATGGTCATGTTGCTCGCTGCTGTTCATGTTCTCAGTCTGCCTCACCTAGGGTGACGGTGATGGTACCTCTTATTGGAAATGCGTTCGCCACGTGCGTCATGGTGGGTGTTATTTGGTTTGTTCAAGTAGTTCACTATCCACTCCTTGCAACTATTGGGCAAGATCGAGCATCGGAAATTGCTCAAGAGCACCAACGTCGTACAGGTTGGGTGGTGGGGGCTCCTATGGCTATTGAAGGTGTCACCACCTTGTGGTTGCTTGTGCAGCGACCACAACATGTGAATGTTCTTCTGCCGTGGCTCGCTGCAATTCTTCTTGCGGTCGCGCTAGCCAGCACCTTATTTCTCTCGGTACCGCTACATGAAAAAATGGCCAATAGTCCAACAGCAGATATTGGTGCTCGTCTCGTGCGTACCAATTGGCCGCGCACCGTTGCTTGGACCCTGCGTGGTGTTCTTACTTTTGTGATGTTGGTGCAAGCAACATGAACCGCAAGTACCAAGCCGAGTGCTCAGTGCCGGTGAAGCGTGCGGTGATGGTGCAGAACTGGGAAAACCTTGTGTACTTGCATTGGGCGTATGAGCCAGAACAGGTGCAGTCGTTGTTACCTGAGGGTTTGCTTGTCGACACATTCACAGGGAATGCATATGTGGGACTCATTCCTTTCCAGATGCGTGGAATTGGCCTGCCACACCTTCCTGCAGTGCCATATTTAGGAACTTTTCCCGAAGTGAATGTGCGTACCTATGTCATCCGCGACGGCATTCCCGGAGTGTGGTTTTTCTCGCTCGATATCAACCGTATGTTGCCTACATTTGTGGCACGAACAACGTATTCCTTGCCGTATTGCTTCGGCAAAGTGAGTCACGGCGTTCAGCAAGTTGGCAACACTTCAGTTGTGGAAACACTTGTGCAGAGGCGATGGCCGCGTGGAGTGGAAGCATCTACACAACTACGTATTGAAGTAGGCAACACAATTGCAGCGCCGAGTGACTTTGAACACTTTCTCTCTGCGCGCTGGGGTTTGTACTCGCAAACACATAACAAGAAAATTCGCTATGCCCCTATCTCGCATGAACCTTGGCCGTTGAACAACGCCACTGTGCTGAATATTGATGATTCATTAGTGCAGGCTGCTGGTTTACCCGCACCACAAGGTGAAGCTCACGCACTATTTTCACCTGGAGTGAGCGTTCGTGTCGGTTTGCCATCTACAAAATTCGTAGAATAGACAAATGACTTCATCTCCCGCCATCACCTCTGTTGTATTCGATTTTGGCGGTGTCATCATCACGACCATTACAGAAAAAATTCAGCGCATTGCCGACTCTCTCGGTTGCCCCATGCCGCAACTGCATTCCATCATGATGGGCCCACAACATGAGTCGGGCGACCATCCATGGCATCGCATGGAGCGTGGTGAAGTTGCGCGTGACGATTTGCAAGGTCTCATTGCCCCTATTGCGGCGGCCGAAGGAGTGCATTTTCACGGAAATGAATTCGAAACTCTGCTACTCAACAGTACGTACAACATCAATCACTATGTGCTCGAACACATTGCCGGCTTAAAAGAACGTGGGTACAAAACCGGTCTCTTAACCAATGGCATGCGCGAATTCCATGATCATCTCGTGACCATTGTTCCCGAGGAACTCTTTGATGTATATATCGACTCTGCTCTCGTAGGAATGCGCAAGCCAGAGCCACGTATTTTTGAGCACACCTTGCAGGAATTGGGCGTCACCAACCCCGCTGAGGTGGTGTTCCTCGACGACTTCATGGGCAATATTGAAGGTGCTCGTGCAGCGGGGATGCAGGTTATCCATGTGGGCGACCCACGGGTAGCCCTCGATGAACTTGAAGTCATGCTGCGTGCCTAATTTGTCGCTTTAGGGGTGGCGCGAGGCAAATGTTCGTGGCACCATATGTCCATGACAATTTCAGTTGGAAGCAAAATCCCCGATGTAACTATTCACCTCCTTGGCGCCGATGGCATGCCGCAGCCAGTGAGCTCACTCGAAGCACTTGGCAAGGGCAAAGTAGTTCTCTTTGCAGTACCGGGTGCATTCACCCCTGGTTGCTCGAAAGTGCACCTTCCTGGTTTCGTTCAGCGCTTCAATGAACTCAAAGCAAAAGGCGTTGAGTCGGTTGCCTGCATCAGCGTGAATGACCCTTGGGTAATGGATGCGTGGAAGCAAAGCCAAAGTGCCGATGGCATCACCATGCTTGCCGACGGAACTGGTGCATTCACTGCAGCGATGGGTCTTGAATTAGATGGTTCTGGTTTTGGTCTGGGTTCACGTTCACAGCGTTACGCAGCCATCATCAACAATGGTGTTATCGAGCGCCTCGATGTTGAAGAAGGCGCCGGTATCTCGGTGTCGTCTTGCGACATGATTATGACGCACCTCTAAAAATTAACGAATTAAATTGGCCACCACCTGGGTGCCGTGTTGAACTTCAATACGCGCTTCAGTGGTGGCCAATTTTTGTATATCGCGTAAGTCGTGCGATACAAGAACCACTGGCCCAGTGAAACGCGAGAATATTTCCGAAAGAAGTTCGAGTGTCGCCTCTCGTGCAGTGGCATCAAGTGCGGTAGTTGGTTCATCGAGTAACAAAATTTTGGGCTGTGTTACCAATGTGCGTGCCAAAGCCACACGTTGTTGTTGCCCTCCGCTTAATTCGTGAGGGCGCTTGTTGGCAATTGAGTGGATATTGAGTGTCTCCATAGTGCCAAGAGCACGGCTGAGTGCTTCTTCCTTATGTACTCCACGAGCACGTAGTCCGAAAATAATATTTTGGCTCACGGTGAGATGCGGGAAGAGGGCTCCATTTTGAAACAGCATTCCTACGTGCCGATCTTCGGGTTGTACAAAAGTGCTGCCGTCACAGAGTTGCTCGTCAATTTCTATACGACCAGAAGTGATATTGAGCAGACCCGCAATAAGAAGGAGCGCAGTTGTTTTTCCAGAACCATTAGAGCCACTAATTGCGAGCACTTCTCCTGAAGTAACGGAGAAATCGGCATGCAATGTGAACTCGGAACGTGTAAATGAACATTGCATGTTGAGCGTCATGCCGCACCTCGATGAAAAGCAGTCATCCAACGTTGGCGCAACGAAATGAGAACAATGAAAGAAATCGCCATCATCAAAAATGACAAACTCACTGCGGCGTTGTTGCCACTTTCTAGAGCGCTATAAATTGCCAAAGGAAGCGTTTGGGTGGAGCCTGGACTATTGCCTGCAAAGGTAATAGTTGCTCCAAATTCGCCAAGCGCACGTGCCCAAGTAAGCACAATGCCAGCAACAAGTGAAGGCCACAGAATGGGAATATCGACGGTGAGCAAGGTGCGCCATGGGCCAGCACCCAAGGTGCGGGCAGCCCAAGTAGTAGATGCATCAATGTGTGAAAATGCTGACTCCATGACAACAATGAAAAATGGAGCAGCTACAAAAAACTGTGCCAACACGGTTGCGCTTTGAGTAAAGGCAATGCGGTAGCCAAACCAATCTTCGAGTGTTGTACCGATGAGACCTCGCCGGCCGAAGGCATAAATAAGAGCAACTCCTCCAACAACAGGGGGCAACACCATCGGCAAAATACATAGCGTGCGCAAAATATTCTTAAGTGGAAAACTGCGATGAGCAAATAACCAGGCCAGTGGTAAACCGGTGACAATTGCGAGCAGCGTTGTGATGAGTGATGTGCGTAGAGAGAGCCACAGCGCTTCCTGCGATGACGATTCAAAAATTGTGCTGAAGAACTGTGACCACGGGACGCGTATAACTATGGCAATGAGGGGAAGCGAGATAAAGACGACGCATGCCATAGCGAGCGCGGTTAAACCCCGAGGTGAACTCAACGGTGAACGTTGCTGTTTCATGGTTTTGCAAAACCATTATTCTTCAGTATTTTTTGCCCGTCACCCATCACAAATTCAATGAACTTTTGCGCTGCCTCTCGCGCTGTTGTTGAAATTTTCTTGAGCGCAGCAATGGGGTAGTTGTTGGAAATATTGATGACTTTTTCAATAGATACAGAATCAAGCGTGGCTGTATTAGCCAAGGCATCGGTTACGTAAACAATCCCGGCATCTGCTTCGCCACTGGCAACTTTCTGGGTGACTCCACTGACGTTTGCTTCCCAGCTTCGCGGTTGCACAGCAACGTTTGCTCGCTCTAGTACTTGAGCAGCATATTTTCCACATGGTTGTGCAACATCGCACAGAACTGTACGGATCTGTGGTGAAGCGAGGTCACTAATATTTTTGATGCTGAGCGGATTACCTTTTTCAACGACAAGTGTGAGTGTGTTGGTGGCAATGTTGGTAACGGTGTCTTTGTCGACATTGCCATTTTCAATGAGGTCGTTCATTTGCTTGTCATCGGCAAAGACAATGACATCGGCTGGGGCTCCCTGTTTGATTTGTTCAACCAATGTGGCACTTCCCGCAAAGTTCAGTACAACGTGAATCTTGGGTTCAGTACCTTCGAATGCTGAAGTAATAGAGGTCATTGCCTTAGTGAGTGAGGATGCGGCGTAGACATCAATGTGGAGTTGGCTTTCATTGCGACCACAAGCGGACAATGAGCACGCGAACCCGATAGTCGTACCGATAGCCAGAAGACGACGGAGTAGTGAGGTGTGCGCCACCCTCACAGGCTATTAGTTCATTTGAAACTATCTGATAGTTCATAACGTGATATAAACGAGTATGGAATCCATAAAGAACAACCAGTTGTCTCTTGTTGAAGCAACATGCTTGGCTCTCATCAGCCAGGGTTCAACACACGGCTACGACATCGCGAAGAGGTTTCACCCCAACGGCGATATTGGTGAGGTCTTCACCCAAACAAACCCTGTGGTGTATCGCGCA
>WLST01000092.1 GCA_009711295.1 Actinomycetota bacterium
AAAAGGGATCCTCATTTCATTGGAAGATGAAGTGGAGTGGGCAGAAAATCTGCTCAAGCTAAGTTCACCCTATTCGCACAGCGATATTGAATCTGCGCAACGAGCATTAGTAAAGATTGTTCACCCCGATGCAGGTGGGTCACACCTAGCATTTATCGACGTCACAAAGGCAGCGCGCATACTTCTAGAGAAAGATGAGACTCTGAAGCGTTCTTTGGATGCCACATTTCATGGCGCAAAAAGTGATCATCCCTCTTTCAGCATCGATGCATTGCCGGTGGAAGCATACGAATACATCTTCGTGGCTGCAAACGTGTTGGGTCAGGTAGCCGATGAAGATCCTCCGTATTCATTACAGGTACTCATGAATGATCCGCAGCATTGCTGGTGCTTAGTTACAGTCGTGCCCGAAGCTGGGGGCTCAATAGTGAGCATCGCAGTTCACAATGCCGACGACCACCAAAGTCGCTCCTTCAATATCGAAGAGATACGTGACACGTGGGTCAGCACAATTAACGAGGTGCAGCTGCCTTAAAAAGCCGATCGCGAATAGCTACACCTATATCGCTCGGCTCAGGAAGCAACACAAGTATCTCGGTTGGCTGACTCGCATCTGCATCGCGCAACATTGAATAC
This sequence comes from Actinomycetota bacterium, assembly GCA_009711295.1. Taxonomy (GTDB): domain Bacteria; phylum Actinomycetota; class Acidimicrobiia; order Acidimicrobiales; family Ilumatobacteraceae; genus F1-20-MAGs119. The sequence continues at coordinate 637 of WLST01000092.1, forward strand.
AGCTCTCGAGCATAAATTTCCCGATCCTCGCTTCCCAAGATGGTCACAAACGAAATCTTGTTTAATGCGCAATGTTCCTCGTACGAAGAGAGAGCAACTTTGTTCTCAAAAAGCTTGACAGATGCGAGCGGTGCGTAATGAGAAAGTTTCATGCCTGGAGCACGAGATTCCCCTGTGAATTCTTCGGTGGCAACAGCTCCTGTGTGCCTCAACGCAGAGTTGACGAGTTCAAGGGTAATAGCACCCTGACGAAGTATGGCAGGAGGGTTCACTGTGCAATCGACAATGGTTGATTCAATACCAACAACACAATTACCTCCGTCGAGCACAGCGTCGATGTGGTTTCCCATATCGCTCAGCACGTGTTGAGCAGTTGTCGGGCTAACGGATCCGTATTTGTTTGCCGATGGAGCAGCAATTGCTCCAGAGCCGACTTGAGAGAACGCGTGAAGAACCTTTTGAAATGTTTCGTGAGCAGGCACGCGTAGCGCAACAGTCTCGCGGCCACCTGTGATCTCGTCAATTACTTTGCTTGATCTTTTTACAAGAAGAGTGAGAGGACCAGGCCAAAATGAAGAGCCGAGTGTTTCAGCTACAACATTGAAATCATTCGAAAAAGATCGTGCACTTTCGATGTTTTCAATATGAATGATGAGCGGGTGGCTCGCGGGTCGATTTTTTGCAGTAAAAATCTTGCTGACAGCAGAAGCATTAGTTGCATCGGCTCCTAATCCGTACACCGTTTCAGAGGGGAGTGCCACTGTTCCTCCGGCACGGAGAATTTCCGTTGCTTGAGCGATGCCTTCACCGTCGTCTATTAACTCAAGGCACACAGCGACATTGTCACTCACGAAAAATTCTCTTCCAACCATTGCACTAAAGCATCTATGAAACTAAAAGCATTTGGAGTTGCGAAGTGGTCGGTGCGTGGAAGTATTTTCAACGTTGAAGATGGCAAAGACGAAGCGAGCTTCTCAGAAGGGAACGCAAAATCTTTGTCGCCAATGGCAATGAGTGCTGGTTGATTCAGAGTCGATAGTCCGACGGCAGTGATGGCTTCTGAGGGTGGCCGTTTGAGAACAGCAGCAAGTGCCGCCGGATCATTGCCATCACGGTTTCCGTATTGGCCAAATAGACGAGCAATATTGTCGCTCGGGTCGGCACGACCTTCGAGTCCGGCAAGGATCCTTTCGGTCTCCTCGGGCTTGTGAGGCTCAAAGACTCCATCACCTATTCCGGCGAAACACAGACCTGTAAAACGCTCCGGAGAGCGAACAGCTGCTCTTGCCAACGTAAGTGCGCCAAGGGAGAAACCCACAGCAATGACGGGTTCAGAGGGGAGTTGGGACAAGAGGTAACCGGCTAGATCTGTATACGCGGCAGGATCATGAGGCTTCTCGGCACTCCCATGACCCAGCAGATCGATACCTGTGACATGGAAACCAGATTCGGCCACGATGTCGGTGACCCCGGGTTCTTGCCACGTGCTTGCAAAAGATCCGCCCCATCCATGGATGAGAACCACTGTTTTCTGACTCATAGAGGCATATCCTAAGACAAGTGCGTTTTTTAAGCGAGCTTCCCGCCCATGACCTGACCTATAACGACGTGTTTATGGTCCCTAGTAGGTCAGATGTCCCCAGCAGATTCAATGTGGACCTCACGACACCTGATCTTGTAGGAACCACTATTCCAGTTGTTGTTGCCAATATGACAGCTGTTGCTGGCCGACGAATGGCTGAAACTATTGCTCGACGCGGTGGCCTTGCGGTGATGCCACAAGATATTCCGCTCGACATCATCGAATCAGTAACACGATTTGTGAAAAGTTGCGATGCAGTCTTTGAAACGCCCATCACTCTTGATCCAACAGACACTGTTGGCAATGCGCTGAGTCTCATACACAAGCGTGCGCACGGCGCAATTATTGTGGTCGATGAGTCGAATCGACCAATTGGTATTTTTACAGAACACGATGCTTCTGGCTTTGACCGCTTCACCCAAGTGCAACATGTGATGAACAGAGACATTATTTCTCTTGATGATCAGATGTCTCCCGAAGAAGCATTTAACTTCCTCACCGATCACCGCCTCACCTTTGCCCCAGTTGTAGACAGCAGCGGTGCGCTCAAGGGTTGCATGACGCGCAAAGGCGCGTTGCGCAGCACTATCTATAAGCCAGCATTAAATGCTGACGGCAAATTTATTGTCTCTGTCGCAGTTGGAATCAATGGCGATGTTGCATCGCGGGCAAAGAGCCTGCACAACATGGGAGTCGATGTACTCGTCATCGACACAGCGCACGGACATCAATCTCGAATGATCTCTACGATTGAAGCGGTGCGTAAAGCTGTGCCAAATGCAACCCTCGTAGCGGGCAACGTGGTGACTCCGCAAGCCACACGCGATCTCATTTCGGCTGGCGTCGACATCGTAAAGGTAGGTGTAGGACCAGGAGCCATGTGCACCACGCGCATGATGACAGGCGTTGGTCGCCCGCAATTCAGTGCCGTTTTAGAATGCGCAGAAGCTGCACGAGCACTCGGCAAACATATTTGGGCCGACGGGGGCGTTCGCTATCCGCGTGACGTAGCACTTGCGCTCGCTGGTGGCGCTGCGAGTGTGATGTTCGGGTCTTGGTTAGCAGGTACTTACGAGTCGGCAGCCGACACCCTGCGAGACACTGAAGGGCGTTTATACAAAGAGAGTTTCGGTATGGCGTCAAACCGTGCAGTGCGTAACCGAACCAGCACCGAAACACCTTTGGAACGAGCACGAAAAGAGCTCTTTGAAGAAGGCATCAGCACGTCTCGTATGTATCTCGACTCTGATCGGCCAGGCGTAGAAGACATCGTCGATCAGATTGTTGCTGGTGTGCGTTCTGCATGCACCTATGCCGGTGCTTCCAATATCAACGAATTCCATGAACGGGCAGTGGTAGGCATTCAAAGTGCAGCTGGCTATGACGAAGGACGCCCTCAAGGAACTACCTGGTAAACACATGACCGAACGTCTGCGCATAGTGGCAATAGACGGTCCAGCTGGTGCCGGTAAATCAACGATCGCAAAGGCACTCGCAAAGTCATTGAACATTCCGTATCTCGATACAGGTGCAATGTATCGAATGGTCACTTATGCGGCGTTGCGCGATGGCGTCGACCCGCAAAACGAGATCGCTGTTGCCGATGTGGCGAAGCGGATGAATGTCGTCATGGCGTCTGATCGGTTCTTCGTTGATGAAGTAGACGTAACCGACGTTATTCGTGGCCCGCAGGTGACCGAGGCTGTAAGTATCGTGGCTGCTCTTAGTGCGGTACGTAATGAACTGCGCACGGCGCAACGTGTATGGGTATCGCAGTCTGGTGGTGGCGTTGTGGAAGGACGCGACATAGGCACAGTTGTATTTCCCGATGCAACGGTGAAAGTTTTTCTCACAGCATCGCCAGCAGTGCGAGCACAGCGGCGAGTATCGCAATCGGGTGGAGACGTGTTGGAGATTGAAGAGCAAATCCGCAAGCGCGACCATCTCGACTCCACAAGAGCCGATAGTCCGCTGCGCGAATCGAACGATTCGCTATTCATCGACACCACCGATCTAAGCATTGAAAGTGTTGTTCAAAAAATTTCATCATTAGTTGCAACTATTGAGAGCAAAACAGATGAGTGATGTCGAGAGTTTTTTGGCAGGTGAAGGTTTAGGCAGCAAAGCCTTCTATCGGTTTGCTCGAATCATTATCAATTTGCTCTGCAGAGTTTTCTGGCGTGTTCGTGTCACTGGCAGAGAAAACATACCTCTCACTGGCGCATTTGTTTTAGCTCCTGTCCACAGATCGAATATCGACACAATGCTTGCGTGCACTGTGACCCCACGGCGTATGCGCTACATGGGTAAAGATTCTTTGTGGAAGAACGCCTTTACAGGCTGGCTTCTGTCGGCTTTGGGTGGTTTTCCCGTTACTCGCGGCACTGCCGATCGAGAAGCACTACGACGGTGCGTGTACGTACTTCAAAGCGGGCAACCCCTGGTGATGTTTCCTGAGGGAGAACGAAAATCCGGTGCTGTTGTTGAAAAACTTTTTGATGGAGCGGTGTATGTGGCTATCAAAGCGAACGTGCCAATTATTCCCGTTGGCATTGGTGGTTCAGAATCAGCGATGCCAAAGGGCTCAAAAATGGTACGCCCAGCACGTTGTGCAATGGTGATTGGTCAACCGATTCTCGTCGATAGTGGCGATGGTTCACGGACGGCGCGTTCTTCAGTAAAAGTCATTTCCGAGGAATTACAACGGTCATTACAAACCGTATTCGATGAAGCTCAAAAATCTGTAGAACCAAGAACGTTGAAGAGATCCACCAAATAATCAGGATC
>WLST01000093.1 GCA_009711295.1 Actinomycetota bacterium
AGCCGCGCTCGAAGCACACAACGTGGCAAAAGATTATGGCGACGCTCCTGCACTTCACCCACTCAACTTGCGTATTGAACACGGCCAACGCGTTGCACTTCTTGGCCACAACGGTTCAGGCAAAACCACACTCATGCGCATTGCATCAGGGCTTCTCGATGCATCAAGTGGCAAGGTAACCCTCAGCGGTCATGCACCGCAGTCGTTAGAAGCTCGAGCATTCACCAGTTACTTAGCCGACACTCCTACTTTTTACGATGACTTGTCGTTGTGGGAGCACCTTGAGTTCATAGCGCGCTTGCATGGCGTTGAAGAGTGGGACCAACTTGCAGCCGACCTGCTCGACCATTTGGGTTTATACGAACGTGCCGATGAATTGCCGAACCGCTTCTCGCGCGGTCTGCGTCAAAAAGCTGCCATCGCTATTGCGTTCATTCGTCCCTTTGAACTGCTCTTGGTTGACGAACCCTTTGTGGGTCTCGACGCCTCGGGCAAAGAAGCACTCCTCTCCTTGTTCGACCAGGCCGCAGCCGATGGCGCGACCTTGGTGGTTGCGACCCACGAGCTTTCTTTTGTTACAAAAGTGGAACGAATTATTGCCCTGCGTGACGGAGCCGTGATTCATGACGGCCCGCAGGGCGATACCGATGTCGACGCCTTGGTGCGCGCCGACGCGATGTAAATCGCACTACAAAATCTATGGAATACTCTCCTCACACGTGAGGAGACCCATGAAGAAACTATTTATTTCCGCACTCGCCATTGCAGCAACGGCCATCATTGTGCCCGTATCGCAGAACAGCACTGCTATTGGTGCCGGCTCTATCCCCGACTTCTCCACGCTGCTTACCGACTGTGGAGCAAATGGCGGAGCGAAGCCCTGCTACTACCCCGACAGCGGAAATAGCGATTCGGGTTCTGCATACTTGGGTGAATGCTCAAACAGCATCACGGATTTTTGCTTCACCGCAACCGTGAACAACGAGCCCGCACCGTCCAATTTCAAAATTGTGGCCACTGTTAGTGCCTACAAAACACACACTCCTAGTGAATCCATCGCAGGTTATGAGATATTCCTCCACGCATTTGCATTACCTGCTGGCAACACACTCAACGGTGATTATTGGGGTTCCTCCGATCGTCCGCGCGATCAAGGAACTTACGGTGGTGTGGCAGGTGGCGTGGTCGACCTCTCTGGTGTCACCGTCGGTGGCCGTCCACTCAATCAAACCGACACCATCAAAGTGGTTGTGAAATACAAGACCTCAGGCCTACCGCAATACAGCGTTGTTGTATCTGAAGATGGAGCAATGGATTTTTCCATCACAGGTCAAGACATGACACTCACGCTGGAAGGCAAACCAGCACGCGTTGCCATTGAGGCAGCTTCACAACACATCACACTCGACCCCCAGAGCACTTTCGACCCAGCCACTCTCGCACCCAACAAATGTGGTCTTCCCAATATGCGTTTCGTTGCTTGCAATGTCGACAAAGCTGAGTCGAACCCACTTGCTTTCTATGCACGTTCAAAAAGTTTCATCAACTCGCCAGGAGCCGATGTGCCCGGGCCAATTTGGGTATCAACCAACGCAACGTATTTTCACTTTCCCAATGTTGAATATGATAACGCAACGAAAAAATACGTGATGCGCGTCAAAACTGGTGCACCACACTTCCTTGCCGATGGAACCACACTGCACACAGGTTCTTTCTCCGCATTTCTTCCCAACGGAATTTTGACGCAATGGAAAATTGATAAAACAGAAGCTGCTCTCAAAGCGGCGCTCGCCGTTTCCATTACCAAAGATGACGTTTCCACCGATGCAACTCCCACCTTTGTTATTGGCGACCTCGGCGTTCGCGTGAAGTTTCCACAAATTTCCTACTCAGCGCCAGTGCTTGCCGTTGGCCAAGCACCCGCAACAGCCGCTGCCACAACAACGACCTCACCAGCAGTGGTTGCCGTGACAAAAACCTTGCGCAAGGGTGCTTCGTCATCGCTCACCTCGCTCATTCGACCCAGTGGTAAAGGCAAAGCAACGTGGCGCGCTACGGGTGGTTGTCGCGTTAGTGGCACCAAGCTCGTTGCGCCAACCAAGGCCGGTAAATGCACACTCACCTTGTCGCAGGCCAAGTACTTAAAGACCCCGGCGTCGAGGCGCAGCATCAACATCACCGTCAAATAGCACCTCGCATACCCGTCGGGCAGCGCTGAGCGGTAGCCTGCCCACATGCTTGAATATGCAGCCCTCACCAGCAGTGACCCCGCCGACCTTGCTCGCCAAATGACCGAGCGTTCCGCTCAGGGTTGGGAAATTCTGCAAATTGTCACCAGTGGCACCAACATCACCGCCTTTGCCCGTCGCGCAGCCGTTACAGCCCAAGTTGCAAATACTGCAGCAACACCTGCTGCCGTGAACGCACCTACTACCTCGGCAACCTGGGGCGCCACCACTGCCACCACCTCGGCAAGCACACCTGTTGTTACTAGCCCCGTCAATACTTCAGTTGCATCAAGCGTGGGCGATGCCGCTGCTCCTGCCAACTGGTACCCCGACCCAGCAGGCCGTTTCGAATTGCGTTACTGGAATGGTTCCGCATGGACCGAGCACGTATCGCGCAATGGCCAACAGTCCATCGACCCACCTGTTGCCTAACACCGCACACTTTTTTCGAAAGTCTCTTCACTCGTTATGCGCATCACTTCACTTGGCCACGCTGGCATGCTCATTGCCACACGCGACGTCACCATCTTGTGTGACCCGTGGTTTGAACCTGCATTTTTTGGTTCGTGGTTTCCCTTCCCGCGCAACGACCAACTCAGTAGCGACATCACCGCTGCAATAGAGAACCCCAACTATCTCTATATCTCACACATTCACGGCGATCACCTCGACGAGACATTTCTCGCCAACCATGTCAATAAAGAAACTCCTGTGTTGTTGCCCGACTTTCCCACGCGTGAACTTGAACGCACACTTGGAAAACTTGGGTTTCGCAATTTCATTCGCACACAAAACGCAATAGCTGCACCACTCGTGAATGGCATCAGTGTTGCCATTCATATTGAGTCGAGCATTAGCGACGGCCCCGGTGGCGACTCTGCACTCGTTGTTAGTGATGGCGAAACCATTGTGGTGAATCAAAACGACTGTCGTACGCACGACCTCACTGCACTTGCATCACACGGCAAGGTCGATGCACACTTCCTGCAATTCAGCGGTGCCATTTGGTACCCGATGGTCTACGACATTCCTGAAGAGGAAAAGCGGGCGCTTGCAGCTGCAAAAGTAGAGTCACAATTTGCTCGCGCACTTGCCTACGTCAACAAAGTTGATGCACGCGTCGTGGTGCCTAGTGCCGGGCCACCATGTTTCTTAGACCCCGAACTCTTTCATCTCAACATGGTGACCGGTGATGAAGTTTCTATTTTCCCGCATCAGCCAGATTTCGTTTCGCGCCTTGCTGCACAAGGTCACACCGGCATTCTCAATATGCCCGGCACTGTTATCGATATTTCACCCAGCGATGTTGCGGTGACTCACCCCGTCAGCGATGAAGCATTGCACAATACCTGGGACAACATCGGTGAGTACTTGGCCGAGTATCAGGCCGACTGGATGCCTTGGCTCGCTGCTCATAAAGCCACGTGGCTTGCACCGACCGACAAACTCCTTGCCAACATTCAAAGTTGGTTTCGCCCACTACTTGCCATGTGCCCCACGGTGTCGATGGGTGCAGGCGGTAACTGCCTCATTCAAACAGTCAGCGCAGCTGGTGCCGAGCCCACTGCCGATGACCTGGGCATTTACATTCACTTTGAATATGGCGATGTGCAGAAATACACCAACCAGCCCTACAGGTACCGCTTCATTATTCAGCGCGAGTTGTTAGAAACTGTTGTTGCGGCAAAAGCCGTCGACTGGTCGAATGCCCTCTTCCTCTCGGCACGTTTTCGCGCGTGGCGCGATGGAGATTTCAACGAGAACCTTTATAATTTCTTCAAGAGTTTGTCTGTTGAACGGATGAGCCGCACTGAAATTGAAGCGTACCGACGAGCAACAGAGCCCACCATGTCACAAGATGAAGTTCAAGTAGGCGATTACATAGTGGAGCGTTTCTGCCCACATCGTCAAGCAGACCTTTCCACATTCGGATCCATTGAAGGCGACGAACTCGTGTGCTCATTGCACGGCTGGCGTTTCGACCTTGCCACTGGAAATTGTAATAGCTCTGTTGGCAAGAGCATCAGCATTCGTAAGCGCGCTTAGCGCAAACTATTTGCGCTTGCGGCGCAACTTATCGGCAACACCCAGCACTTTGCCCGCAAAGTCATTCGACAAATTGAATCGGCGCTTTGCCCAGTCGAATGCTTGCAACGCTTTTTTATCGGCATAAATGAGCACGCGTTTTGCGCCGTCATCTGGCCGCGCCTTGTAGTTCGTGGAATGTACAACTGGCGCATCTTCTTCAGTGAAGTAATACAACGCCAACGACTGACGCGCCACGCCAACTGGAGACGTGAGTGGGTCGGGGTGGCCATGAAAAGAATCGGCGTCAGTATTAAAAATAAGCACGCGGTTGCCAATAGGTGCCACACGTTTTTCGCAGCGCTTCATATCGCGTGTCCACAGTTCTAAGTCGCCACCGTATTCAGGCAACCAATTCTCATTGCAATACAACAACAAGTTCACGCGCCGGCTCCAGTGCCGGTGATGCGGGTGCACAGAAAAATCGGCATGCATATTTAAGAACCCACCCGTAATGGTTTGGTGCATTCCACCGCCTTCAAAGGAGGGGTCAGCAATGAGGCCACTAATGCCAGTGAGATGTTCTAAGTACGCAATGAATTCTGGGGAGTTCAGCACTTCGGCAACTTGCTGAATGGTGGTGCCCCATGTTTCG
>WLST01000094.1 GCA_009711295.1 Actinomycetota bacterium
CACAATGCGCGAGCCAGCAATGAGCTCCATCGCGCGTGTGATTTTCTTTGTTGCCTGCACTGAGCGAATTCGCCCACGCAGGATGCGTTCCTGACCGCCAGCCATCTACATCACTCCGTTGCGAGGGTCTTTGCGCTCTCAGCTTCGCCGACTTCACCAACATTGGATGAAGCCTTGGCAGCAGCTGTTGCTACGGATGTTTTGAATTGTGCTTTGAATGCAGTGACGATGTCGCCGAGATCTTTTGGCACGTCAGACTTTGGATCTTGACGAATACCAGCAATCATTGCGCCGTGACGTGACTTCACATATTCAAGCAATTCATTTTCGAAACGACGTACGTCGCCGACGGGAAGGTTGTCGAGGAAGCCTTTGGTACCAGCAAAAATGCTGACTACTTGCTCTTCCACTGGCATTGGGCTGTTGAGCGGTTGCTTCAACAACTCAACCAAGCGATAACCACGCTCGAGTTGTGCTTTTGAAATGGCGTCGAGTTCAGAACCAAACGTTGCGAATGCTTCCAACTCACGGAACTGCGCAAGGTCGAGTTTCAAAGTACCCGACACGCTCTTCATTGATTTGATTTGAGCTGCACCACCTACGCGAGATACCGAGATACCTACGTCTACTGCAGGACGCACACCAGATTTGAAGAGGTTGTCTTGCAAGTACACCTGGCCATCGGTGATGGAGATCACGTTGGTGGGAATGTATGCCGATACGTCGCCAGCTTTGGTTTCAATAACTGGCAAAGCGGTGAGTGAACCTGCACCGTTAGCGTCGCTCAACTTTGCAGCGCGCTCAAGCAAGCGGCTGTGAAGGTAGAACACGTCGCCTGGGTACGCTTCACGGCCTGGTGGACGGCGCAACAACAGTGCCATCTGGCGATATGCCTCGGCCTGCTTCGACAAGTCGTCGTAGACCACAAGTGCGTGCTCGCCATTTTCCATCCAGTGCTGACCAAGTGCGCAACCGGTGTATGGAGCAAGGTACTTAAACGGTGCTGGCTCAGATGCAGGTGCTGCAACAACAACGGTGTACTCAAGTGCGCCGTACTGGCGAAGAGTTTCTACTGTTTGTGCAACGGTAGAACCCTTTTGACCAATCGCTACATAAATGCACTTCACACCAAGACCACGCTGGTTGATGATGGTGTCGATGGCAATGGTGGTTTTACCGGTTTTACGGTCACCAATGATGAGCTCGCGCTGTCCGCGACCAATGGGGATCATGGCGTCAATTGCCTTGATTCCTGTTTGCATTGGCTCGTGTACAGGCTTGCGACCCATGATGCCAGGAGCTTGAATTTCTACACGACGAATGATGCCGCCAACAATGTCGCCCTTGCCGTCGATGGGCTCGCCGAGTGCGTTAATAACGCGACCCAAGAGTGCGTCGCCAACAGGAACCGACAAGATGCGTCCGGTTGCTTTTACTGGTTGTCCTTCTTCAATGCCATCGGCATCTCCGAGAACTACAGCACCAATGGTGTCTTCGTCGAGGTTCAAAGCGAGACCAACGGTGCCGTCTTCAAACTCGAGCAATTCGTTTACTGCGCAATCGGGAAGACCCGATACGCGGGCGATACCGTCGCCTACTTCTGCAACACGACCGACTGTGCGAGCCTCGAGTGACGGCGCATAGCCCTCTAACCCCTTGGTGATCGCCGACGCGATGTCGCTTGCTGACAATGTGATGTCTGCCATGACTATTTCCCTTCTGACACTGGTAAGTGACGACGCCTAGAGGCGGCTCTTCACTTGATCGAGGCGAGTACGGACACTTCCATCGATCACCGAATCGCCCACAGTGGCAACAACGCCACCGAGCACGCTCGGATCGACAACGACTTTCAAGTTGACCTTTTTGCCTGTGGCCTTTTCAAGGGCTGCAGCCAAACGGCTTTCTTGCTCTGGCGTGAGTGCAACTGCTGTACGCACCTCGGCGAGATCTTTGTTTTGCGCACTTGATGCGCGCTTCACCACTTTGTCGACAATGGCGGGCAAGTCGCGACCGCGACCAGCGCCAATGACCAAGCCCACAAGTTGCGTGGTGGTGTTGGTAGCTGAGCCACCAATGAGTGCTTCCACTACAGCCTGGCGGCGTGCAGCAGGGATGGATTCGTCGGTGAGCGTTGAGCGCAAGGTTTCACTTTGCTCAAGTGCGCGTGCCAAACGGAACAATTCGTTTTCAACAACAGCCAAGTTGCCTTCGGCTTCTGCAATTTCAACAAGTGCGCGGGCGTAACCCTCGATACGTGATTCGCTCATCGTGCTGCCCCTACTGAGTTAATGAAGTTCTCAATGAGTTCTTGCTGTGCTGAAGCGTTCAACGACGCACTCACTGCACGCTGTGCAGCTGCCGAGGCAAGAAGTGAAATTTCGCCGCGAAGTTCATCGCTTGAACGTGAACGCGAGGCTGCAATTTCTGCATCGCCACGTGCTTCGAGTTCTGCAACTTCTGCGGTAATGCGTGCACGACCTTCAGTGAGCATTTTTGCTGCTTGCTGGTCGGCTTCTGCCATGAGACGGTTGCGCTCACCAGAGATATCGCCAATTGCGGCACGAATGCTGCTGGCCTCTTGTGTAGCTGTTGACAACGCGTTTGCTGCGCCATCGAGTTCTTTTTGAATGCGCTCGGTACGAGCGTTCAAAGCCTTCTTTGCTGCTGGCAAACCAAATTTGTAAATAGCTGCGAAAATAATGAGCGATGAAATTCCACCGTAAATAATTTCAGCAGTTTCTGGCAAAAGCCAGTGATGCGTCTGCGAAGGATCTTCGCTAGCGATGAGATGAATGAGTCTCATGATCGGCTCCCTGCATTTTGCATTGCTTCTGAAACAGCTTGCGACACCACGCCTGCATCGGCAGTTTTGCCAAGTGCAAGCGATGCAAGAGTTGAAGTGACCGAGGTAACGGCTGCGCTTACTTGTGCCTGAGCGGCTGTGCGCTCTGCATTTGCTGCGGCTTCTGCTTCAGCTTTTTTGGCTGCAATGCGAGCATTGACTTCAGCAATTGCGCGTTGACGCTCTTGGTCGAGAGTTTGACGAGCTGCATCGATGCGCTGTGCTGCTTCTGCACGAACACCAGCAAGAGCGGTGTCGTACTTCGCAACTTCTGCACGAGCGTCGGCCTTGGCTGCGTCGGCACCATCGTGGTTGCTGCGGATGCTTTCGTAACGTGAGTCCATTCCTTTGCGCAAGCGTGGGAACAGGAAGTACCTCATGAGAATAAGGAAGATGATGAAAGCACCGAAGCTCCACAACAATTCCTTATTTTCTGGTGCAATAGGGTTTGGGCCCGTCTTTTCTGCTTCCAACGTGCCGGTTTCTACCGATAATGCACGTGCTTCAGCAGCAACAGGGACTTCCGTTGATTCCCCTGTTGGTACGGCGTCAGACATCGGCTCTGCCGACATCGTCACCATTTCTTCAGTTTCCGCCGGGAGGACGGTTTCGGTGGGTGTGGCTGAGTCTGTACGGACCAACCTCACCGACACGGCCGCCTCACCCGAGCGGGTGACTATTGCAGTCAACATGTGATCTCCTGAACCTGCGCTTTAGCAGGAAGATAGATGGACAACTCTCAAATTCGCTTTAGGCGAACTTGAGAAGAATGAATACAACGAATCCGATAAGTGCAAGAGCTTCGGTAAATGCGATACCCAAGAACATTGTGGTACGAACCATGCCGGCAGCTTCTGGCTGACGTGCCATTGCTTCGACTGCTTTACCCACGATGTAACCGATACCAATACCAGGTCCGATTGCGGCGAGACCGTAAGCAAAACCAGCTGACGCTGCTGCTGCTTCGTTCTTTGCTGCTGCTGGATCTGCTGCTGCTTCTGCTGCTTTCACAACAATTTTCGCTAATGCTTCCATTTCTTATTTCTCCTCGTTACTTATGAAGATTGGGTATTCAGAATTTTCAGTAGTGCTTAGTGTTCAGGGTGTACGGCCCCACCGATATATACCGCGGTGAGGATAGTGAAGATGTAGGCCTGCAAAAACGCCACCAACACTTCAAAACCAGTTAAGAAAATCAACATTCCCATGGGCAAAACACCAAACGGAATAAGGATTTTATCTTTTGCTTGGAAAAGCGATTCGGTGAGCAATGCAAAGGTCACGAGCAAAATGTGACCAGCAAGCATGTTGGCGAAAAGTCGCACAGCAAGCGAAAACGGACGAACGATGATGGCCGAAATGAATTCGATTGGGGTGACGAGAATGTAAAGGGCTTTTGGTACTCCTGGTGGGAACAACACCGACTTGAAGTAGCCACCAAAACCCTGATGCTTAATTCCTGCACCGTTGTAGACAACCCACACCATGAGCGCGAGCGCTGCTGGCAATGCCATACGCGCCGTTGCTGGCATCTGCAAGAACGGAATGATTCCGGGAACGTTGCAGAGATAAATGAATGTGAAAAGCGAGAGGAGGAATGGTGTCCAGCCAAGGCCATCGCGGCCCATGGTTTGCATAACAACGCCGTTCTCAATGAACTCGACTGTGCTCTCTGCAATGTTGCGAATACCGCGAGGAGCAGTTTCGGCGCTTTGGCGACCAGCCAACATAAACACCACGGTGCCAATGGTTGCCGCAAGTACTGCGATGAGAGAGATTTTATTGAAAGACGCGAAGAGTTCCTTCCAGCGAAGGATCTCGTTAATCGGCGGGAACTCAAGAGCGATCACGTGCGATTCCGTTTCGTATTAGTTCGAGGACAGGGATAAGAACAAAAAGAGTTGATAAAAATCGACTTCGCTCAATTTAGTAGAACGAAGCCAAGAAGAACGAATTTCACGATGAGGTATTTGCCTCACCTCCTGAACTTGGCTTCAGACCTGGGTAGGCCAATGAGGCCGACACATGCCGAAGTTCCCAAAAGAGA
>WLST01000095.1 GCA_009711295.1 Actinomycetota bacterium
ATATTGATGACCGCACCTTTACTTGCTGAATAGTTGGCTTGCTTAATTGGCGTTGCTCCAACAAGACCAAGCATGGAAGCAATGTTCACGACGCATCCACTTTTGCGTTCCACCATTCCCGCTCCCGCCAATTTGCAGAGGTGCCACACGCCAACAGTGTTCACCTGCATCACATCTTCAAAAGTTTCTAAGGTCTCCACTTCAATTCCGCCAGTGCGAGAAATTCCTGCGTTATTGACCAAGATGTCAATGCGCCCAAAATGCTTTTCTACCGTGGCCACAAGATGCTCACGATCTTTTGCAATGCCCACGTCTCCGGGCACAGCAAGCGCACCTGGCAACTCTGCAGCAAGTGCTTCAAGGCGGTCGGCGCGGCGTGCAGAAATGGCAACCTGCGCCCCCACGGCATGAAGCACCTTGGCGAAGCGCACGCCCAAGCCCGACGAGGCCCCGGTGACTAAGACAACCTTGCCATCGAGGCGAAATTGCGAGAGCGGGTCAAGGGCACGGGGGTCAAACTGGTCTGGCACGGTTACTACGATGGCAGATATGGAAACCTCTGACACAGTTTTACGGCCATTGGTGCTTCTCGTGCATGGTGCATGGCATGGCGCTTGGTGCTGGGCAGCACTCCAAAGTGAGCTCGATCAACACGGTATTGCTTCGTTAGCTATCGATTTGCCAGGTCATGGGGCCTCAACACTGCCGCTCTCAGATATGCACGGAGATGCTCAGCATGTTGCCGACATTGCTTTAAAAATTGGGCGACCCGTTGTGCTTGTGGGCCATTCATATGGCGGCGGGGTCATTGGAGAAGCTCCTCACATATTGCGCGAATCAACAACTGCTCCCGTACAGCACCTCGTGTACCTCACCGCATTTTGTCTCGACACGGGTGAAAGTGTGGGCGGGCTTGCCGCATCACTTCCTGCAGAAAATGCTCTACTCAATGCTGCAATTTTGCCCGGGCCCGATGGTGCCAGCGGCGGCACGCTTGTACTCGACTGCACAAAAGCTCACGACGCGCTCTACGGCTGTTGCCCCGCCAATGTGAGCGATGCAGCAATTGCGCGACTCTCGCCTCAACCCATGGCAACTCTTGGTCAGCCAACAAGTGGTGCACCATGGAAAACAATTCCCAGCACATACGTGGTGTGTGAACAAGACCAGGCCATTCATCCCAACCATCAGCGCATCATGGCCGAGCGTTGCGGCACGGTGCTCAGCCTCAACACCGACCACTCACCTTTCGTGTCGATGACGGTGGAAACTGCAGACATCATCAAGAACATCGTGCGTGCATGAAAGTTCGCATTGGTTATGGCCTCGGTGTACGCACACACCTCAACGACACATCATTTTTTGATGTTGTCGACGCTCTTGAAGGCTTAAAGTTCGACAGCTTGTGGGTGAGCGAGCGCATTGGCGCCGAGGCACCCGACCCGGTAGTAGCAATGTCGGTTGCTGCTGCTCGCACCAAAAAATTGAAATTCGGCATGAGCGTGATGGTGCTCCCTGGCCGCAACCCTGTGCTCTTGGCTAAACAACTCGCCACGCTCGACCGCATGTCGAATGGTCGTTTACTCCCCGCTTTTGGTCTTGGAGTTGCCGACGTTGCCGAACAACAAGCATTCGGCGTCGAGCGCTCAACTCGCGCAAAACTTTTCAATGAAACGCTTGAAGTGGTGCGCAAATGCTGGAGCGATGAAGTGGTCAACCACGACGGAGAATTCTTCCAACTCAGCAACTTGCGAGTGTTGCCAAAACCTCAGCAGCAGCCACCCGAAGTGTGGCTAGGTGGTATTGCCCCAAGTGAGCTCAAGCGCATTGCCCGCACCGCCGACGGGTGGCTTCCTTCGTTTGTTACCCCTACTGATGCCGAGGCAGGCTGGGCAACTATTGGCGAGCATGCAAAAGAGCACAACCGCAGAATTGACCCCGAACACTTCGGGGTGCTCATTCCCTATGCCATTGGTGATGTACCAAACGCACTCATGGCAGGCTTGGCCGCCCGCCGGCCCGATTTGGCCGACCCCAGCGTGCTTGTTCCCAACAGTTGGGATGCTCTTACTCAGACGATTCAAGATTTCATTTCCGTTGGCGCAAGCAAGTTTGTTGTATTGCCTATTGTGGAACCCACCAGCGCTACACATTGGATCAGCCATCTTGAAGAAGCCTCTCGCATACTTTTGCCGTTACAAAACTAGTTTTCTTTCCAGCATTGCTGTTCTCACCTGTATCAGCCTTGGCATCGGTGCGCTGTCGGTCAATGCAAGCAACTCTGTATCGAAGAAAGTTACCCGACCTGAAGCACTGATCGTTGGTGACTCAGTCATGAGCGTGCTCGGTGTTTTTGATTCAGCTCTCAAGGAACTCCATAAAAAACATCCGGTGCTATTCCAGGCCCAGCCGTGTCAGTTACTTACCCTCTCTGGCTGTATTGCCGAGACAAAAGAGAGCGCCTTAGAACGATTCAAAAATGCGCGTGGAAAATTCAGTGATGTCATCGTCGTCGCTACTGGCTACAACGAATTCAGCGACGAAATCTTCATCGATGCCATCAAAAAGTTTCGAGACGAAGCCAAAAAACAAAAGGTTTCCATTATTTGGTTGACCTACCGCGAGAATGGAAATGTCACCGAAAAAGCCAAACGGTATAACTCCATCTTGCGTCGCGTAGCTAAATCTGACCCGAAGTTTTTCCTTTACGACTGGAACGATTTCTCACTGGGAAGATTGAGTTGGTTTAGCGGCGATCGCATTCATATGAGTCGTGGGGGCGGCACCAACTTGTCGCGCTATTTAAGTAAGGCAATTGGTGAGGTCGTTGACATTCGTCATTCGCAGGCAACGACAACAACAACGTCGACGTCGACAACTACCACTGTGGTTGCCGAGACCACCACTACTTCCCTACTTGCGGGGTGACTGAACGAAACGGTCGGGAGCAAATGCTGGCTCCACCATCAACTTCTGGTTCCAATCGTGGGTGAGGCGACGATGTGCAATACGCCAATCGCCATTGCGCAATTCAAAAGTGTCAAAGTAACGTCCTGCAAAATTTTCTAGGTACTCGCCGCCATCGTTGCTGCACCGGTGCCATGCAAGAACCTGTGTTTCTGCTTCCGCTGTTGTGAGTGAAGTGAAACTAAATACGGTGTCGGAAGGAAAATGCTTTGTTGCAATGGCATAGCCACGCAAACTCGTTGTTGCATGTTTTGCAAAGTCGGCGCCAAGACCGTTGAACGATCCGTAGTCGGCAGTGCCATCAGCATGAAATGCAGAGGCGACGAGTTCAGGGTCACAACGGTCAATACCCAGGCAGTAATTCAAAATACAACGGCGCATCGCGCGCTCTGCTGCAATAGCTGCTTCTGGTGACAATGGGCCATTGAGTTCTTGTGGAGTCGTCATGGAAGTGAACTGTAGTTCAGCCAATTGTGTTGCTCATGATCAGCACAGTGGTCACTGCAGCCGCAGCCAAGCGGTACCAGCCAAATCGAGCAAGTGGGCGGGCCGATAAATAGCGCACCAGCCATTTCACCGCAATGATCGCAGTTATAAAGGCCACTACAGCTCCCAAGATAGGAGTACCTATGCCATAAGCGTCGACCAATTCGCCACCGTGTTTAGCCAAATCAAGCGCAGTTGCCGCCGCCAATGTCGCAAGCCCCAACAAGAAACTAAATTCCAAAGCCGCAGCCATCGAGCAGCCCACCAGAAGCGCCGCGACAATGGTGATGAGGCTTCTGCTCACTCCTGGCCACATTGCTAACGCCTGTGCGACACCAATGATGAATGCATTCTTCAACGTGATGTCGGCAATATTCCGGGTGCCATATGCCGGCTTCCACCATAAAAGAAAAATGCCACCCACTGCCCAAGCTGCAACAATCGCCCACGGAGTAAACAACTTGTCTTTAATGCTGTCTCCAAAAGCAACTCCAATGACCGCTGCAGGAAGAAACGCGCACCCAAGCATGGTCAAGATGCTGCGTCCCTCTGCGTCTTTACCAATAACGCCTTTGGCCATGCTCGCAATGCGCACGCGATACAAGGCGACAACCGCCAAAATTGCGCCTAGCTGAATCGCAATGGCGTAGGTATCGGCCGCAACCTTCCCTGCTTCGTCACCCAGACCTAAAAGATGTTGAGTAACAAGAAGGTGCCCTGTTGAAGAGATGGGCAGGAACTCTGTAATGCCCTCAACAACTCCGAGAACAACGGCGTCAAGAATCGAAAGAGGCGTCATACGTGTTACCGACAGTATCAACGCTGAATCCAAGAAAAGAAGCAAGTACTAATTGGCGGGGTATGCACCTAATTCCCTAGTCCAATAGACACGGGCTTTGAGTCCCGGCTCTTGGGGTATTTCTAATCGAAATTCGGCTGTTTGCTAACTGACCTCAAAGACATGGTTTTGCGCAGGGCTGAACAGAATTTCTCATCGAAATCCCCCGCACGCCTAACGATCTTCTACTCGCACCACGCCTCGATTACGAAAGGGTGATACATGTGCGAGACCTTAGAACTCACGGCTCTCACACTCAAACTCTCTGAGTCCAGTAACTCCAGTTGCAGCTCGGCAGACTGTGTTCCATTTGGCCAGTCCGGCTCGGTTGGATTACCTGCTGAGTCGACGCCAAGACTGTCAGTCATCCAAAAACGACCATTGATCGCGACTTCAAGTCGCTCGTAACCGCAGTGAGTGGAAACAAGCCCGGTCGTTTTTTGTCCAGGTTCAAGGCTTACTTCATAAATCACATTGTCCATCTTGTTGGCTGGCGCAACATACTCAGTGGAGCAGCCAGCGATGAGTACCAACGCGAAGAAGAACG
>WLST01000096.1 GCA_009711295.1 Actinomycetota bacterium
AAGCACAACAGAAAGAGCCGAACCCCAGCCGTAATCTTTCGATGACCACGACAAAAATAAAATAAGACACGTCACTGAACTGGTAAGTAGTGCTGCTCCCACGTAGTCGACTTTTCGGTCGAGGCGAAGTACAGGCATGCGCAACGCGCGCGAAGTAATAATGAGTGCGACCATGCCAATAGGAATGTTGACGAAGAAGATCCAGCGCCAACTGAGTTGTTCCACGAAGAATCCACCCATGAGCGGGCCAACCACGCTGCCTACTGCGAAGACGCTTGTAATGAGCCCTACATAGCGCCCACGTTCGCGCGGTGGCACAACATCACCAATGATGACGAATGCCATCGACATCAGTCCGCCGCCGCCAATGCCTTGAACCCCGCGAGAAATAATGAGCGACAACATCGACTGTGCAACTCCGCAACCAACAGAGCCGACGAGAAAAGTGATGATGGCAATTTGGAATAAGCGTTTGCGACCATAGATGTCGCTTAATTTGCCAAAGAGTGCATTGGCAACTGTTGAAGTGAGCAAGTACGACGTACCGACCCAGGCGTAGGCACTCAACCCACCGAGGTCGGCAACCATGGTGGCAAGCGCGGTGTTCACTGCAGTGCCATCGAGCGATGCAAGGCTCATTCCCGCCATGAGGCCAGAGAAGATGATGAGGATTTGACGCCGAGAGTATGCGCCGTCGGCGTTGGGGGAGTGTGTTGTCATAACCCTTGCACACTACAACTGACGGCTGTGGCGGTGAGAGATAGGCGCTGCCTATGGCAAACTCGACACATGAAGCCTGTGGTGGTTGCTGTATCCAGATCCATCACTTCCCCTGTTGGAGTATTGACGTTGAGTGCTTCTCCACGTGGCCTCACCGGTGTGCAATTTGAGAACGACATCGTGGAGCGTTTTGTTGTTGCCACAAGTTTCTCGGCGCAAGAGTGTGAACAGGCTGCTCGCTTTGTGGAAACGGCTGAGCAACAACTTGGCGAGTATTTCACCCGTCAGCGCACCGAATTTGCAGTGATGCTCGACCTCTACGGCACACCTTTTCAAGTTGAAGTGTGGCGGTCGTTGGCGCGTATTCCCTATGGAGAAACCACCTCATATGGCCAACAGGCGAAATGGGTAGGGCGCCCGGCAGCGGTGCGGGCCGTGGGTGGCGCCAATGGCCGCAACCCGGTGGCCATTGTGTTGCCCTGCCACCGCGTGGTGGGTGCAAATGGCTCATTAACAGGCTTTGGCGGAGGTCTTGAGCGTAAGACCTGGCTCCTCGACCACGAAAAGTGGAAATAGGAATCATTCTCATTATATTGGACTGATGCAACAGCGCTTCCGGAACATGTGCCTTGGTGCGCTGGTTGCTGTGGCTGCGAGCTGCTCCTCTGGAAACTCGACTTCTTCGAGTGCAACTCCCTCCATTGTTGTTACCTACAGCGCGCTGGGTGATGTTGTGCAACATCTGGTGGGAGACACTGCGCAAGTTGTGGTGATCATTCCCAATGGGCAAGACCAACACGATTTTTCTCCCTCTGCAAAAGACATTGAACTCATGAACAGTGCATCGCTGGTTGTGTCGAACGGTCTCGACTTAGAAGAAGGTCTTGAAGATGCACTTGTGCAGGCCGAGAAGTCGGGTGTGCCGGTGTTTCATATTTCTGATCACGTCACATTGCGTTCGTTGACGTCTGAAGATACTGGGCATGGTCATGGTGGCGGTAAAGACCCGCACATTTGGTTAGACCCTGAAACATTGGTGGAAGCAATTCCTGCATTAACTGCTGCATTGGAAGAA
Source organism: Actinomycetota bacterium (assembly GCA_009711295.1). Taxonomy (GTDB): domain Bacteria; phylum Actinomycetota; class Acidimicrobiia; order Acidimicrobiales; family Ilumatobacteraceae; genus F1-20-MAGs119. The sequence continues at coordinate 1,796 of WLST01000096.1, forward strand.
ACGCTCAATGTTGATCTTTCAAAAAAAGAAGAGAAAGTTACGACCGATTTAAAAACTCTCAGTACGAGTATTAGGTCGACATTTTCCGGCATAGACAAGTGCACATTGGTAACAGGACATGACTCATTGCAGTATTTTGCAGCCCGCTATGGCTGCAAGGTGGTGGGCGCAGTCATTCCCAGCTATTCCACAGCCGCTGAAGCATCTGCTGGAGATCTTGCGGCATTGAAAACGCTTGCGCAGCAGGAAAATGTCAGGGTGATCTTTACGGAATTGGGAACTCCAGCAGATGTTGCTGCTTTGCTCAGTAAAGAACTTGGCGTGAAGTTGCAAGAGTTGTCGACACATGTTCTTCCTAGTGGTGGTGGCTACAAGGAAATGATGCTGAACCTAGCCAGCAGTATCGCCAGCGGGTTGAAGTGAATCTGGTGAACTAGCGCTGTGGCACATTTTCTCTTTGGACCATTTCTCGACAACGAGTTCTTGCGCCAATCGTTGTATGCCGGCATTTTGGTGTCAGCCATTTGTGCGGTAGCCGGAACGTTCGTTGTGTTGCGAGGTCTCGCTTTTGCAGGTGATGCATTAGCTCACGGTGTTGTTCCCGGAGTGGCTGCAGCGATGTTGTTCGGCTTTTCTGGTGTGCTCGGAGCTGCAATTGGTGCAGGTGTGATGATGTCGGGAGTCAGCGTGGTGACGCGTCGGTATCGACTTTCGGGAGACACGGCAATTGGCTTGTTGTTTGTGGGGATGCTCGCGCTGGGTGTCATCATCCAGTCGCGTTCGCGTTCATTTGCTGGTGATCTCACCAATATTTTGTTTGGTGAAGTGCTGGGCGTAAGTAAGTCAGACTTAGTTTGGCAATTCATCGCACTGGTTGCGGTATGTGCAATTGCATGGTTCTGTCGCCGACCATTCCTGTTGTTGTCGGTTGATGATGGCCTCACTGAAACTTCTGGTTTCTCGGTGAAGAAATACCACAACATCATGTTGGCAATGGTTGCCCTCACTGTTGTTGCAAGTTTTCAAACGGTTGGCACGTTGTTGGTACTGGGCCTGCTCATTGCGCCGGCAGCAACGGGTGCACTTTTTGCACGTCGCATTGGCACCATGATGGTGGTTGCGGCCGTTGTAGGCATTTTTTCCACTTACGTTGGCTTGTTGGTGAGTTACCACGCCAATGTTGCAGCCGGTGCAAGCATCGTCTTTTGTTCCGTGCTTGTGTTTACGGCGTGTGCTGTTGTAGTTGAAGTGCAACGCTGGCAAGCACATCGCAAAGACATTCACCACGACCACGACCAACCGCACATGCACGGGCATGTCCACGTGTCATGAGTGCACGTATAGAAGCAACAGGTCTTGCAGTGGGCTATGGGCACAGGCCCATTGTTGAAGGCTTGAATTTTTCTTTACAACCAGGTGAGTTGTTGGTGCTCATTGGTACCAACGGATCAGGTAAATCGACCTTGTTGAAAACACTTGCTGGTCTTGTTACGGCACAAAAGGGAAACGTCAATGTTCTGGGTGCCGAGCCGGGCACTCAACATTCTTTAGTGGGTTACCTTCCACAGCATCCAGTGTCGTCACATACATTGCCATTGCGCGTGGAAGACGTTGTTGCCATGGGGCGATTTGCACACTTGGGTTTAACCAGGCGTGCTCGTGCAGAAGATCACCGCATTGTGCAAGAGTCAATGGAGCGCACCGGTGCTATTGCTTACAAGTCGCGACCATTGCGAGATCTTTCTGGTGGTCAGCAGCAACGCACGCATTTGGCGCAAGTGCTTGCGCGCCGCGCCGATGTGCTGTTGCTCGATGAACCAACTGCAGGGCTCGACCTCTTAGGTCGCCAAGCAGTTGCCGAGTTGGTTGCGCAAGAACGCGCCCGTGGAGTTGCTGTTGTTATGGCAACGCATGAATTGTCAGACGCCGATACGGCTGACATGGTGATGTTGTTAGCGCAGCGCGTGGTGGCTCAAGGCTCGCCTACAACGGCGCTCACAGACGCAGCATTGCGCGAGTGTTTCGGTTTCACTCAGCCGCACTAAGTGCGTTTCACCACTGCACAGGAAGTGTGCGCCTGCCCCACAGAATTGCGGCACCTAAACGTTCGGTGGGGCCAGCAAGTTGCATGGTGGGGAAGTGTGTTGCCAAAGTTTCAATGGCAATGCGTGCGGTTTGTCGTGCAATGGGTGCACCTAAGCAATGGTGAATACCCCAGCCAAAGCCGTAGTGACGCTTCAATTGCATGGGGTCACGATCAATATCGAATTCATCGGGGTTCGGGAAAGCTTCGGGGTCGCGGTTTGCTGAGGCATACATGACCATTACTTTTGTCTTCTCGGGAATATCGACGCCATTAATGACCGCAGGGTTTTCATTTGTACGAAAGAGGCCTAGTACGGGTGGGTCGTAACGCAAGCTCTCTTCAATGGCATTAGGGATGAGAGAAAAGTCATTCACAATGCGCTGCCAACGTGAAGGAACTTCAAGTAAGCGCCACATGAGGTTTGTAATGAGCGAGGTGGTGGTTTCATGCCCTGCGACTAAGAGCTGCAACACCATTGCCTCCATCTCAATGAGTGGAATACGTTCGCCATCAATTGTGCGCAATGAATATTCAGTAAGTAGTCCTGGTGTGGGTGAGCCACCTGCATCGGCAACGCGCCGACGTTGTGAAACTGCAGCATTGATGTACTGCTTAATTTCTTCCGTGGGTTTCACTGCTGCTGGTGGGTCAGACAAGCCAAGCACTAACTGGTCAGCCCAGTTTTTGATGAGTGTGCGATCTTCGGCGGGAACACCCATCAGGTCGATGAAACCTAAAATGGGCATAGGGCACGCAAAGGCATCGTGCAGCTCTGCGGTGTTTCCGTTGGCGGCCATATCGCGAGCAAGTTCGTTGGCCACACGCACGGCATCGCCGGCAAGTTTTTTTACTTCAATGGGGTTGAACTCATTGCGCATCAACACCCGGCGCTTGGTGTGCTCTGGTTGGTCGAAATGTTGAAGGTTGCCACGGCC
>WLST01000097.1 GCA_009711295.1 Actinomycetota bacterium
CCCACTTGGCCAGTGACCATTGGAGAAACGTCAATGGTGCCATCTGCAATGAGATGCATTGCTTGTTCAAATTCTTTTGGGCTATAGGTAACAACGAACTGCAATGTGAGTTCTTTTAAGACACCAAATACTGGTTGGAAAGTGTCGGGTTCCATGCAGAGACCCACAACAACTATTTTCGTTTCACGCGGCACATCACGCATCACGGTATTAATGAGGCCTGGCACACCTACTGCTTCGAACACAACGAGCGGCTGCTTGCCATCGTGTTGTTGCCACGCAGACACGACATCTTGCTGAGCGGGGTCAACCACAACATCGGCTCCCATTTGTTTAGCTATTGCACGCCTTACTGGGGAATAATCGGAAGCAATGACTGGTGAAATACCTATGTTTTTCAAACAAGCAATGAGAGTGAGCCCGACTGGCCCACAACCAATAACCACTGCACTTTCACCCTGCTTAATTCCCGATGCGTTGACCGCATGCAGCCCTACTGCCAGCGGTTCGGTGAGCGCCGCATTCACTGCAGTCACACCCGCAGGTACGGGAACAAGCAGTTCACTTGATAGCACCATGCGCTCGCCATAAGCACCAGCAACACTGTTGGAAAACGACAAGCTCTGGCGCTCACCGTTGCGAATGAGAACGGGCATTGAAGTAACGAGCGTTCCCGGCTTTGGCCCCGTTGTGCGCGGGCCCCACTCTAAAACTTCTGCGCAGAACTCATGACCCATGTGTACATCTTGCGAAAGATCGACCGGTGGACGTTTGGTGACACCATTCATTTCGCTCGTCAAGGTAAGGAAGTTTGCGCCATGATGCACAAAGTGCAGATCGGAGCCGCAAATGCCACAGGCATGCACGGCGACCAACACTTCGCCTTCACCCGGAACTGGCTCGGCAAAAGTGTCGACCACCATGTGACCCGAACGCAACACAGCAGCTTTCATAACAAAACCTTAGTCAGATTTTACTAAGAGTGGATTCTTTTCGGCAACATCTACCGGTATCGAAGTGCCACACCTAATATCATCCGTGCACTTTTCGACTCCAACGGGATTAACCGCAGACACGTAATATCGATAACTACCTGGCTGCACGTTAAATGTAATTGTTGTTGCCAATACATTGTTCCTAGGGAAAACTGTTGGCAACGCATCACAGACATTAGAAGTGGTTGAACAATAAGCCAGGTAATACGCGGTCAATGCAGCTCCACCCGTATCGAGAGGTGCAGCCCATGTGAGCTTCAACCTTTGGTCTCCGTTAGAACTCGTTAATTCGGAGGTCAAATTAGTGACACTCTTGGGTGGAATCTGCGGAATAGCAATGACTTCTTGCGAGTACTTACCCTTACCTGCGGCATTAGTTGCCGTGGTGCGGAATTTATATTGCTTACCGATATCAAGACCTTTTACAAGAGTTGTACGGTATCTATAAGGAGCACTTGACCAGATTGATTCACCAACTTTTGCCCACTCCACGTCGTACCAGGTGATTTCTGATCCCCCGTCCGTTTCTGAGCTAACAAAATTCCACTCCAGTTGAATGGCACCATCTCGAGTAGGGGAAGCTGTTGCTGTTGGGGCACCGGGCACCGTGCGTGCTATAGCTTTTGCATAATCGCTAATTTCTGAATATGCACCCTGGCCTGCAATGTTTTTTGCTGCAACACGGAATATGTATTCAACACCTTGCGTAAGTCCTGTGACCTTCGCTGAAGTGCCGGTACCTACTCCGTCGGCAAACACAACATAGTCAGTATTTGCGGTTGCATATTCCACAACGTAGTCAGTAATTGCCGAACCACCATTGTTTGCTGGCGCAGTCCATGAAACGTCAATACCAGTTGTGTTGTCTGGAACTGCTCGAACATTTGTTGGGGCATTTGGCACCGTGCGTGGCGTGTAAGCAGATGAAGTTCCTGCACTACCAGTACCTGCAAGGTTCACAGCTGAAATTTTGAATGTATATATCGTGCCATTCGTCAGCCCGGTCACTGTGATTCCAGCGACAGCCGATGCATTGTGCGCAAATGTTGAGCATGACGAGCTAATGCACGACTGCACCACATAGTCGGTGACGGCAGCGCCATTACTTGCAGGCGCGATCCAAGTCAGAACTACTTGAGTATTGCCCACCACACCAACAATGTCGGTAGGAGTACCAGCAACCGCACGAGGTGTGGCTGCTGCCGACTTCGTCGAGTACAGGCTGGTTCCGGCCACATTCACTGCAGCAACTTGGAAGGTGTACGCCGTGCCCTTCACGAGCCCCGACACTTTGGTTGATGTATCGGTTGATAGCGAACGTGACACCGTTGTACATGTAGATGAGATACATGACTGCAATGTGTAGTCAGTAATGGAAGCACCACCATTGTTGGAAGGCGCCGACCATGAAACATCAATGCCACCAGTGTTGTCGGCAGTTGCCGTTACTGCAGTTGGCGCATCGGGAACCGTACGAGGAGTAATAGATGTAGACGCCGTGGAGTACGGGCCATCGCCTGCAATGTTTTTCGCAGCAACCTGGAAGGTGTAGGCCGTGCCATTGGTGAGGCCCGTAACGGTGGCAGAAGTTACTGTTCCCGTTCCATCGTTGAATGTTGTGCACGTTCCACCGGTGCATGACTGCACGATGTAGTCAGAAATGGCAGCGCCACCATTGCTCGTTGGCACATTCCACGACAGTGCTACTTGCTGGTTGCCTACAGTTCCCAGTACCGAGAGCGGTGCCGTTGGCACAGTACGCGGAGTCAGTGAACCCGAGACAGCAGCTGTCCCTGTGCCCGCAGCGTTCTTAGCTGCAACTTGGAAGGTATACGCCGAACCATTGGTGAGATTATTCACCGTTATAGAAGTGTCAGCAGATGCGGTATGGGCAAAGGCTGTACACGATGCACCTAAGCACCACTTCACTTCATAGTCGGAAATTTCATCGCCATTGTTTGCCGGAGCAGTCCAGGTGAGAGCTACTTGAGCGTTACCAACGACACCGGCAAGATTCGTAGGAGTACCAGGTACTGCACGCGGCGTGGCACCAGAGCCACTGGCCTTTGCATACAAACCAGTTCCCGCAACGTTCACTGCAGCAACCTGGAAGGTATACGACGTGCCCTTTGTGAGACCCGTCACCGTTGCAGACGTACTAGTTGAAGCACTGCGAGTAAATGTGGTGCATGTAGTGCTTAAACAGGACTGCACGGTGTAGTCGGTAATTGCCGACCCTCCGTTGAACTGTGGAGCCGTCCACGCAACAACAATTCCACCAGTGGAGTCTGGAGTTGCTGTTACACCTGTAGGAGCATCTGGAACAGTTCGTGGCGTGTAGGCAAGTGACGTGACATAACCGCTCGTTCCAGCTTCGTTCACTGCTGCAACTTTAAAGGTGTATGCAGTGCCATTGCTGAGGCCCGTCACAGTTAACGCCGGAGTTGCAGAAACTTCGTGAGCAACGGCCGAACAAGTAGTAGTAATGCATGACTGCACGATGTAGTTCGAGATAGCCGACCCATTTGTTGCCACAGGTGCTCTCCATGTGAGGGCAACTTGCGCATTTCCAGCAGTTCCCACAAGATCTGTGGGGTCACCAGAGATTGATCGCGGTATTGCTGCAGCAGCTGCGTTCGCAAACAAACTGGTTCCCGCAGCATTCACCGCGGCAACTTTGAAGGTGTACGAGGTTCCCTTTGTCAGACCGGTCACCGTTTGTGAAGTAGCTGTAGATGCTGGGCTGTGGGCGAATGAAGTACACGTTCCGCCTACACACGACTGCACGGTGTAATCAGAAATCGCGTTACCACCGTTGTCGGTTGGCGCCGTCCACGACACCACTACCCCACCAGTATTGTTCACCACAGCAGTGGCATCGGTTGGGGGTTCTGGCACGGTGCGAGGAGTGACGGCACTCGATGGAAGTGAATAGGCACTTGTACCGGCAGTGTTTACTGCTGCAACCTTAAAGGTGTACGGGGTTCCTTTCACCAAACCAGCAACCGAAGCGGATGCGGTTGCTGATGTGCCGTCGTTGTAAGTGGTGCATGTGCCACCTGTGCAGTACTGCACGATGTAGTCGGTGATATTGGCACCATTTGAACTTGGTGCCGTCCACGTAACACCAACTCCACCTGAATTGTCAACGGTTGCAACAACATTGGAAGGTGCATTGGCAACTCGCTTTGGATCTACTGGCCCAATGAGCGCTGTTTGAGCGCCGGGACCAGCCACGTTGACCGCACGAACAAGGAAGCTCCACCTGTAGCCCACCATGGTGCGCGTAGGTGTTTCTGGAACCGTATAGGTCAACTGATTGCCAGTGGAAATATTGACGCCATAATTTGTGCAGTCAGTAGCAACACAAATGGTGACTTGGTAATCGCTAATTGCAGCACCACCATCAGATGTCGGTGCACTCCAATCAATTTTTACACCACCAATATTGTTTGCTACTGCAGTTGCGTTAGTTGGTATGCCTGGCACGGTACGTGGAGTGACCTCGCTCGAACGAGCAGAATAACTACCCGTTCTCGCATCATTCACGGCAGCAACCTGGAACGTATACGTCGTGCCGTTCGTCAAGCCCGTCACCGTTGCCGACGTTGCTGACGAAACAGCATCCGTGAACGTGGTACACGTGCTCGTGCAATACTGCACCACATAATCAGTCACCGCAGCACCACCCGTGTCAACCGGCGCGGTCCACGTTAAATCAACTTTCTTATCGCCAGGAGTACCAGCAACACTCGTCGGCGCACCAGCAACCGTACG
>WLST01000098.1 GCA_009711295.1 Actinomycetota bacterium
AAACGGGCCGCTAGAAGTTCTAGCGGCCCGTTTTTATTTCTCTTCCTGCTTACCCTTCTGTACTACGGTCAAACAATGAGCTCAGAAAATGAGTACTGGCGAGACATCACACAGCGAGCCGCATTTGCATCGCATCAACTCATTGGTTGGATTTTTTGGGACCCACGCGCTGAAGCCCGTCATGCAGCTTTCGGAATTCAAGATGGCCTCGGGCATTACATTGCCAACCGCGCCGCGCCACTTGCAGCAGCAGGCGTCGACGCTGTGCACAGCGCTTTTTATTCCATTTCCCGCCACCTCATTCATTTCTCTCTCGACCTCGCTTCCCCACATGCCACCTGGGAGCAAATTTCCGATGCCCGCAATGAATCTGTACGCGAAGGCCTTCGTGAATTAGCCCCAGAAATATGTCAGCCCCTGGGCAAACTTGCATCAGAACTCTGGCGCACGGTTGATGCACTCCCGCAAGAAGGCCGCGTGTTATTTGCCGCCCATAAAGCCTGGGCGCGGCCCGCCGACCCTGTGATATCGGCGTGGTTGGCGGTGAATGCACTGCGTGAATGGCGCGGCGATACACACTGGGCACAACTGGTAACGCAAGAAATTGATGCTGTAGAAGCAGGGCTTTTGCACGATGCATGGATGGGCTACCCGAAAGAATGGATACCGCGCAGCAGAGGCGCCAACGATGCACTCATCGCGGTAGCGCTAGAAAATCTCAGTGCACGTGGTTTCGTGACCGATGGTGCGATCAACGCACTAGGAATTTTGTTTCGTCAAGAGATTGAAGAGCAAACGAACGAACTCTGCATCCGCCAATGGAAAACTTTTGGCGAAGACAACACTCGCAAGTTTCTTGAACTCATTGAACCAGTTGGTGCGCGCTTTGTTGAGCGCATCAATGAAACGGCCGGCCCAAATTGGATGCCAGCCGCACGTGAACGACGTTTATAAAACGCGATATACGTCGTAGTCAACAGCATCTTTAGCTGGTTTTCCAATGGCAACAGCTTGTACATCATTGAGCCATGCATAGCGTTCATCACCAGTTTGGAAAAGCGGTGCAGTAATAATGCGCACACCATTTTCACTTGGCCCCATGATTCCTTGATACGCCATGTGAATGGCAACGCCGTCGTCGGTGAGCAACAACACACGCACATCGAGATGCGCAGTGCCTGTTGTTCGCATGGTGAGCCAGTCGCCTCCCATGCTGACGGTGCCAGAACCTTTTGGCCCGGCAAAGGTGCCGCCCGTTACATTCACAACAACTCGTGTGCCTGCTGGCCCACCGGGAATAGGTACGGGAGCCGCAACTGTTGCATGAATAGTGAAGAGATACTCAACGGGGAGTGAAGAGAGGATGTCAGGCATGCCTAAATCTTATGTAGTTCTTCACTGTGAACGAGACAAATGTGCTTTCAACTGACACACTGTCACTATGCCCATTTCGAAAAATAGTCCTCCTATTTTTCAGCACTACAACGGCAAGTGGCGCCCGCTCTGGCGCGGTCGCGTACACGGAATTGCTGCTCTAGTGGCCATACCAGCTGGAACGCTGCTCATACTCGCCGCCGAAAGCGCCATTGCCCGAGTCGCTACCTCTATATACGTCTTCTCGCTCTTCGCGCTGTACTCCACCTCGGCCTCGTACCATCTCTTCACGCGCACACCACATGTGCAAAAAATCATGCAGAAGCTCGATCACTCCATGATCTTCATTCTCATTGCTGGCACCTATACCCCGCTCTGCCTTCTTGCGCTTCCTCATTCATGGGGCATCCCATTTCTCTGTTTTGTATGGGTAGCGGCAATTACCGGCATGGTGTTCAAGTTTGGTTGGGGTGCTCGCCGCATTACCGGTGGGCTGTATATCGCTCTTGGTTGGGCAGGTGTATTCATCTTCCCCACTGCTGCGAAAAATGCCGGTTCAACAGCCATGGTGTTACTCGGCATTGGTGGCGTGTTGTACACCATCGGGGCAATTCTCTTTTATCTCCAACGTCCGCGCTTGGTGCCACACATTTTTGGCTATCACGAGATCTGGCATGTATTCACCGTTCTTGCGGGAATCACCCAGTTCATCGGCATTGGGTTCATCGTCGCTCAGGCCAACTAACCACCCGTTGTGAGTAACTCCATATATTTGCACTAGTAGTGCAAATATATGTGAAACTATCTCAACAGCGCAGGAGGTTATATGGGGCTCGAAAAGAACTTCACTGGTCGTATTGGTCGCACATTTGAAGACTCCGAGGCAGCTTGGCCCGACCTTCCCCAGCCGCCACAAGGTGCGCCCAATATTGTGATGGTGTTGCTCGACGATGTGGGTTACGCACAATTCGGTTGTTACGGCTCAGACATCAATACACCAACTTTTGATGCACTCGCAGCTCACGGTGTGCGTTATGCAAACTTCCACACCACTGCACTGTGCTCGCCAACCCGTGCATGTTTAATGACTGGTCGCAATCATCATGCAAGCGGTATGGCACGCGTGGTGGAAACTGCATCAGGTTTTCCTGGTTACGACGCCAACATTCCTGCTGAGAATGGTTTCCTTCCAGAAATTCTTGTACGCAATGGTTATGCAACTTACGGACTTGGTAAATGGCACCTTGCGCCTGCACACGAAAATAATTTGGGTGGGCCACGCACACATTGGCCGCTCAACAAAGGCTTTGAGCGTTACTACGGTTTCTTAAGCGGCGAGACCGATCAGTTTCACCCCGACCTCATTCACGACAGCCATATTGTTGACCCACCGAAAACTCCTGAAGAGGGCTACCACCTCACCGAAGACCTCACCGATAAAGCAATTGGTTACATCAAAGACCTTCGCGCTTTTTCACCCACTAAGCCTTTCTTTGTGTACTACGCACCTGGTGCATGTCATGCTCCGCACCAGGCACCGAAAAAATTTATTGACGCATACCGCGACAAGTTCAACAAAGGATGGGACACATGGCGTGAAGAAGTTTTTGCTCGTCAAATGGCGTCGGGCTTACTGCCTGCTGGAACCATTTTGTCGGAACGCCCAACATGGGTTCCTGCTTGGAGTTCGCTCAGCGACGACGAGCGACGTTTATATACACGCCTCATGGAGGCATTCGCCGGCTTTCTTACCCACACCGACTCTGAAGTAGGGCGCCTCCTCGATTTCATTAAATCGATTGACGAATACGACAACACGCTGGTACTCATAATGAGCGACAACGGTGCATCGGCCGAAGGTGGGCCCGGTGGCAGTTTCAACGAAAAGTACTTCTACAATTTTGTTCCAGAGAGCTTGGCGGAAAACTTAAAGCGCATTGACCTCATTGGTTCTGAGCATTCCAACAACCACTACCCATGGGGTTGGGCATGGGCCGGCAATACGCCGTTGAAGCGCTTCAAGCGCGACACACATGAAGGTGGCGTGTGCGACCCCCTCATTGTGCAATGGCCACAGCGCTTGAAAAATGTTGGCGAAACCCGCCACCAGTATCTCCACATTGTTGACGTGCTTCCCACATTGCTCGACGTCATTGGCATCGAGGCACCGCAGCACATCAATGGTGTTGAACAAGCGCCATTCAATGGTGTGAGTTTTGCACACACGTTGGAAAGTGCAGCGGAGCCGAGCAAACACATCACGCAGTACTACGAAATGCTCGGTTCACGCGCGTTGTACCACGATGGTTGGAAAGCAGTGGTCTTTCACCCTCCAGGGATGATGAACTACGAAAGCGGCAACGTGAACCCATCATTTGATGATGATATTTGGGAGTTGTACAACATCGCTAACGACTTCTCAGAGTGCAATGACGTTGCTTCACAGTTCCCTGACAAGTTGAAGGAACTGCAGCAGTTGTGGTGGAGCGAAGCTGAAGCGAACCAAGTGCTACCGCTCAATAATCAACCAGCGCGATACGGCGACCGACGCTTCTTGCGCGATCGCTATGTGTACCTTCCTGGCATTTCACCATTGCCAGAATCCACTGCGCCAAACCTGAAGAATCGTTCGTTCCAAATTACTGCGGCGCTCGATGTACCGGCTGACGGCAACTGCGATGGCATATTGGTATGTCACGGTGGCCATGCAGGTGGTTATGCGTTGTATCTCAAAGGTCGACGCCTGCATTACGCCTATAACTTCCTTGGTGCTCTCACCACCATCGTTTCAGCAAGCGTTGAGCTTCCGGTAGGTGAAGTTGATGTACGTGCAACGTTTACCGCCACTGGACGCTTCAAAGGCGACATGGAGTTGTGGTACGGCGATGTTCCCGTTGGGCGCCGCGCTATTCCCTTCACCATGCCTGTTACCTACGGCGTTGACCCCTTCACTGTGGGCTACCAACGCATGACACCAATTACGCCAGAACTTCTGGGCAAAGCAGAAATACCTGAAGGTGTCCTTCGCAGAATTGTGATTGATGCCATTGGCCGCGCGTACCGTAACCCTGAGGGCGAAGCACGCGCGGCACTAGCTATGCAATAGTGATTGAGATTTTCTTTGTCGTGGTTTTTGGCTTCTTCACTTTCTTTGTTGCCGGCGGCGTAATTTTCACCGTCAACGAACACTTACCAGCCTTCAGACCCTTCACGACATTTGTTTTCGAAACAGAGCAGATCTTCTTCGATGCCGCGCTCAGCGTGACAACAATTTTTGATTTTGCAACCACAGTGGTACCCAGTGTCTTCAGGGCAGACGTTACAGAAACCGTTTTGCCTTTCTTCACCGACAC
>WLST01000099.1 GCA_009711295.1 Actinomycetota bacterium
GTAGTGGAGCATCTGGGCAAACGCATTGCGGTGTTTAACCCAGGGGTAGGTGCACCAGCGGCAGCAACATCGTTGGAAGACATCATTGGTCTGGGTGCAAGAAAAATTATTGGTTGCGGCGGCGCGGGCATTGTGAAGCAAGGTTTCGACGTGGGGCACATCATTGTTCCTACGGGTGCCGTGCGTGACGAAGGCACCAGCCATCACTATCAACCAGTTGATGTAGCCGTGGTGCCACATCCACTTGCGGTAGAGGCAATTGACGCAGAACTTTTAGAGGCGGGCGTGCCGCACGACAAGGGTCTTACCTGGACCACCGATGCAATCTTTCGAGAAACGCCAGAAAAAGTTGCGCGTCGTCGCGAGCAGGGTTGCATCAGCGTGGAAATGGAAGCATCGGCGATGTTTGCAGTTGCCATGTTTCGTGGAGCGGTCTATGGGCAGTTGTTATATGCAGGTGACGATGTGAGCGCGCAAACGTGGGACCATCGCCACTGGGAAAAACAAACGTCAGTACGTGAGCGTGTTTTGGAACTAGCGCTTAACGCTGTGTGTCGCTTGACGTAGCAATAACTACGCAGTCGCCGTCGAGTTGCAACTCTTCATGTGCATTGAGCAGCATTACCTGGCCACGCGAGAAGGCTTGCCCCGAGCCGGCAATGCATGCAACCAGTTGAGGTGTTGCTGAAGCAGGCACCGTGGCAGGCGCTGCAACGCTGTGTACTTGAAACGCGCCAGTAGTGGGATAAGTGTTGATGTGGGTTAGCGCATTGGTGGCGCGGCGCACGGGAGTAGAAGAAGATTCCCACAGTGTGATGCTCAAGAGTTCTGCAGTATCAACATGTTTGTGAGTAAAGCCACCGCGCACCACGTTGTCGCTGGCGTTCATTACTTCTATTGCAGAACCATTGAGGTACGCATGCAGTGTTCCTGCTTCAAGGAGCAAGCATTCACCAGCGGCTAGCTCTACACGGTGCATGAGCAGCGCAATCAGTAGCGCAGGGTCGTTGGGGTAAGCAACCCGCAATTCATTGGCCCACGGCGGTAGTTGTTCGGGAACGCGCAATGTATTTCCTTCAAGTGCCTCGCGGGCAAAGGCCTCCAACCCATTTTGTTCCAGGTAGTTAGCTAAGTCGCTCCATTGCATGGCGCGAAACCAGCCCACAGAACTTGCCGCATCATGGAACCCGCACAGCGCAGTAAATGGTGTGAGGGCAATGAGGAGTTCGGGTTTATCGGAACTGTCGCGATAAATGCGCTCTGGTGAAGTGACGGGAATTCCTGAACTCTCTTCACGCTCGAAACCTGCACGTGCTTGTTCTGCGGTGGGGTGCACTTGCAAAGAAAGCGGGGAAGATGCCGAGAGAAACTTCACCATGAAAGGAAGTGGCCCAGCAGCACCCGCAAGTGTCTCTTGTGTGGCAGTGATCGAGGCATGGCCGTCGGGGTGTGTGCCAAACCAAATTTCTGCAAGTGGTGTATTGGCAAGAGGAGCACCAACAAACTCATAGAGGAAATGATGATTTCCCCAGTCGTAATGTTTGTGTACTCCACTCACCAATTGCATGTCAGGTTCCCGATGTGCAGATGTGTGCGATGTGTTGAGCAGCTTCGCCAACAGCGACGTTGCTGCGCTCACCAGTGGCGCGGTCGCGCACTTCAACAACTCCATCGGCAAGACCTTTACCCACCACCACGATGGTGGGCATGCCGAGCAGTTCTGCATCTTTGAATTTCACACCTGGCGATACGCCAATGCGATCATCAAGCAATACGGTGACGCCTGCACTGTGAAGTTCTTGAGCAAGTTTTTCGCCTGCCACTGAAATGTCGTCTCCGGCTTTGCCGGTAATTACTACGTGCACATCGGCTGGTGCAATGGCGCGTGGCCAGCACAACCCAAGCTCGTCGTGGCATGTTTCTGCAACCACTGCAACAGCACGAGAAACGCCAATGCCATACGAGCCCATGGTGACCACTGCTTGCTTGCCGTTCTGGTCGAGCACTTTCAAGTCGAGTGCTTCTGCATATTTGCGCCCGAGTTGAAACACGTGGCCAATTTCAATACCGCGGTCGATGCTCAGGGGTGCAGCGCAATGTGGGCAGGCATCGCCGGCACGCACTTCTGCAGCTTCAATGGACCCGTCACATGCAAAGTCACGTCCGTAAACAAAGTTGATGACGTGCTGGCCCTTGGCGTTTGCGCCAGTGACCCACGCCGAACCCTCTACAACGCGAGTGTCGAGAAGGTAACGAATGCCAGAGGCGCGAGTTGTGCCCAGCACGTCGGGTCCGATGTACCCCTTTACTAATGCTGGGTACTTAGCGAAAGCTGCATCGTCGAAAGGTTCTACTTCACTTGGTGACAATTGCGCTTCAAGGCGTTTCATATCGACCTCGCGGTCGCCAGGAACGCCAACTGCAAGGGGCTCGCTCATGCCATCGGGATGCTTCACCATCACAATGACATTTTTCAATGTGTCGCCTGCAGCGAATGCTGTGCCTGTCGGCGACTGATGCGAAGTGGTGTTGAGCAATGCAACCAACGAATCGATGGTGGGTGTTTGTGGTGTGTCAACTACGAGTGCTGCAGGAACATCAACATTGGCCACGGCAGTCACCCGTACTTGAACTGCCTCAGTGTTGGCTGCGTAGTTGCACGCGGTGCAGCGCACGAAAGTGTCTTCGCCCACTTCGCATTCGGCAAGGAACTCTTCCGATTGCGAGCCACCCATAGCGCCCGACATTGCCGACACCACTACATAAGGAATTTTGAGGCGATCAAAAATACGAATGTAGGCATCGCGGTGCGCTTGGTAACTCGCTGCCAAACCGGCTTCGTCGTTATCGAAACTGTAGGAATCTTTCATGGTGAATTCGCGACCACGTAAGAGGCCGGCGCGAGGGCGTGCTTCGTCGCGGTATTTCGTTTGAATTTGATAGAGCGAAACGGGAAGGTCTTTGTAGCTCGAGTAGAGGTCTTTCACGAGCAACGTAAACATCTCTTCGTGTGTTGGTCCGAGGAGATAGTCAACGCCGCGACGGTCTTGCAGACGAAACAGTGTGGGTCCGTATTCGGTCCAGCGGTTGGTGGCTTCATAGGGTTCGCGGGGGAGGAGGGCAGGAAAGTGCACTTCCTGGGCGCCGATGGCGTTCATTTCCTCGCGCACAATGTTCTCCACCTTGCGGTGGATCTCCCAACCCAGGGGGAGCCAGGTGTAACCACCAGGGGCGGCACGGCGAATATAGCCAGCGCGGACCAAGAGCTTGTGGCTCGGTACCTCAGCATCGGCAGGGTCGTCGCGCAAGGTACGCAGGAAAAGGTGGGAAAGGCGATGGATCACCCCCTTACGGTAATTCAGGGGAGGTGGGGTCGGGGGGCTTTAGGCGGGCAAACCGCTACACTTTCAGCGTCCTTTAGAGTTCCGTGAACCGAGAGGCGTGGGCCACGCCCACGCCTTTTTTGTTCGCGTCGCCCGACGAGGTGTTCATTGACAAGTCCAGAGCTACTACGAAGAAAGTGAGACAACGAGTATGACCGATGCATCAACACATCCTGCACCTCGCTCGTTTGGTTCACCTGTAGCCGATGCCGTGGCCGCCTTGGTTGGCCCCATCGTCAGCGACCTGGAACTTGAAATCTACGATCTTGAATTTTCTGGTGGTGTGGTGCGCGTTGAAGTCGATACGCCTCCTGGCCAGGAAAGTGGCGTCAGCCTCGACAAAATTGCACTCATTACCCGCTTGCTTGGTCGTGAACTCGACCACAACGACCCTGTTCCTGGGCGTTACACACTTGAAGTGTCGAGCCCTGGCCTCGAGCGCAACTTGCGCCGTGCCGAGCATTATCAGCGTGAAGTAGGCAAAACCGTTTCGTTGCGTTTACACACGGCAATCGATGGCGCCCGTCGTTTCCAAGGAATTCTTGCTGCAGCAACGCCACAAGAAATCACCGTGCACATTTTGCCCGAAGGCAAACGTGCCGAAGCGCGCAGCATCACCATCGATATTGCCAATATCGATCGTGCAAAAACAGTCTTTGTATGGGCTGCCGCACCGAAGCCAGGTTCGCCAGAAGCACGTAAAGCAGCTGAATTAGAAGCACAATTTGCCGCTTTAGAGGCAAATGGCAGCGACGATTCCGACGAATCCGACGACGAATTTGAAGACGATTTTGAAACGAAACACTCAGACACCGCAAACACGGAGGCAACTGCATCATGAGCAATCTCGACATGACCGAAGCCGTCAAGATGTTGGCCATTGAAAAAGGCATCAGCGTTGACGCACTCTTACAAGTATTGGTAGAGGCATTGGCCTCTGCGTACAAAAAGCGCCCCGGCGCTGCCGACGAAGTCATCGTGGAAATCAACCCCGACAACCTCGACATGCGCTTCACCGCGTACGACCTCGACGACGACGGCAACTGGATCAACGAGCGCGACGACACGCCAAAGAAAGAAGAACTGGGCCGTATTGCTGCAGTTACTTTCCGTCAGGTCATGAGCCAACGCATTCGCGAAGCAGAACGCGATCGTAAGTTTGAAGAGTATGCAAACCGTGAAGGCGACATTGTGACGGGCATCATTCAGCAAATCGACAAGCGCTACACCTTGCTCGACTTGGGCAA